>NZ_AGBF01000283.1 GCF_000225525.1 Streptomyces zinciresistens K42
GCCGCCGACGCGGCCCGCGCCCGGCCCACGACCGGTGTGCGCACCGTCCGCTCGGAGGGCGGTACGACGAGCGTGACCTGTTCGCGGTACACGCCGCGCAGTTCGGCGGCCAGCCGGTGCGCGAGTCCGTCGTCGCCGCACACCACCATGTGCGCCGCCGTGTCACTTCCCGGTGCCTGATTCGGAACGCCCGCCACGAGGGAGAAGACTGCACCACGGGGACGGGTGGTTCCACGGCGGGGTACGGGCCACCCGAACGTCCCCGTGGGGCACAGGCGTTGGGGCGCACGGCCGCACCCTGGCGGGTTGTGGGCCGGAGCACTACCCTGCCGATGGATCTGACGATCCGTCAGATATGGTCCGGCGCCTGGGGACACCGGCAGGCACCGGCAGGCAGCGGCGCAGCAGCCAGGAGGTAGGCGTGGCCAGTACCGAGAGCGGCACGAGGGACCTGCCCAGGGTCATCAGCGTGGACGATCACGTGATCGAGCCCGCGCACCTCTTCGAGACGTGGCTCCCGGCGCGGTACCGGGACCGCGGCCCCAGGCCCCTGACCGCCGGCATCGGCGAACTCGCCTACGTCGGGGGGAAGTACCGGTTCACCACGGACCCGCAGGGCCAGCTCACCGACTGGTGGGAGTACGAGGGGGACCTGTTCCCGTACAAGCGCATCATCGCGGCCGTCGGCTTCTCCCGCGACGAGATGACCCTGGAGGGCATCACGCGCGAGCAGATGCGGCGCGGCTGCTGGGACCCCGCGGCCCGGCTGGCGGACATGGACCTCAACCACGTCGAGGCGTCGCTCTGCTTCCCCACCTTCCCGCGCTTCTGCGGCCAGACCTTCGCCGAGGCCGAGGACAAGGAGGTCGGCCTGGCCTGCGTGCGCGCCTACAACGACTGGATGGTGGAGGAGTGGTGCGGCGACAGCGGCGGCCGGCTGATCCCGCTCTGCCTGATCCCGCTGTGGGACATCGGCCTCGCGGTCGCCGAGATCCACCGCAACGCCGCCCGCGGGGTGCGTGCGGTGACGTTCAGCGAGATCCCGACCCACCTCGGGCTGCCGTCCATCCACACCGGCTACTGGGACCCCTTCTTCGCGGCCTGCGAGGAGACCGGCACGGTCGTCAACATGCACATCGGCTCCTCCTCGCAGATGCCGGCCGCGTCCCCCGACGCCCCGCCGGCCGTGCAGGCGTCGCTGAGCTTCAACAACGCCATGGCGTCGATGATGGACTTCCTCTTCTCCGGGGTCCTGGTGCGCTTCCCCCGGCTGAAACTCGCCTACAGCGAGGGCCAGATGGGCTGGATCCCGTACGCGCTGGAGCGCGCGGACGACGTGTGGGAGGAGCACCGGGCCTGGGGCGGGGTGCGCGACCTGATCCCGGAACCGCCGTCGACGTACTACTACCGGCAGATCTTCTGCTGCTTCTTCCGGGACAAGCACGGCATCGAGGCGATCGAGACGGTCGGCGTCGACAACGCGACCTTCGAGACGGACTACCCGCACGTCGACTCCACCTGGCCGGAGACCAGGCGGGTGGCCGAGGAGCACGTCGGCGGGCTCTCCGAGGAGGTCGCCTACAAACTGCTGCGCGGCAACGCCATCCGGATGCTCGAACTCCCCTTTGACCGCGAGGATTAGCCGGGCCCCCCGGCGGGGCAGTCCCCTCGTGACAGTCCCTGGCGGACGTGCCGACGACGGGAGCGCGGATGAAGGTCTCCATCGATCCGGGCCTGTGCTACGGCTCGGCCGAGTGCGCCCACCGGGTGCCCGGTGTCTTCGACTTCGTGGACGAGTACGGCGTGGTGCGCGCCGGCCGCGAGGACAGCGGGGACGACCCGCTGGTCCGGGAGGCGGCCGAGCGCTGCCCGTCGCAGGCGATCACGCTCACCGGGCGGCCGGGTGCGGCCCGGCCCGCCACCGGCGGTCACGGGGCGGCCGGCGGCGGGTAGTGCCAGCCGAACGAGCCGAGCGCCCGCGCCCTGGCCCGCACCACCGCGGTCCGCGCGGCCCGCTCGGCCGGATCGACGTGCGCGGCCTGGCCCGTGGCCTGCCCCTCCCACTTGCGGTAGAGCAGGCCCGTCTCGGCCGAGAACCAGCCCCGGCTCACGGAGTCGAGCGCGAGCAGCAGCCCGGTGTCCTCCGACGCGGGCAGCGCCATCCAGCCGCCGAGGGCGAGCAGCAGGTCCCGGCGGACGCACAGGGTGGCCGGGTGGACGGGGAGGCGGCAGCCGTTCGCCGACCAGTGGGCCAGCACGGCCCCCCGCTCCAGCGGTCCCTCGCCGGGGTCGTCGGGGAAGCCCGCGGTGCTGCCGTCCGGCAGCAGGTCCAGCACCCGGGACGTGGTCCAGCCGACGGCCGGGTGTGCCTCCAGGACGGCCAGGTCGCGGGCGAGCGCCCCGGCGGTGAGCCGGTCGTCGGCGTCCAGGATCTTGGCGTAGGCGCCCTCGGTGTGCGCGAGCGCGACCGTGCGGGCCACCCCGGGCCCGCCGGGGCGGCCCTGACGGAACGTCACGCGGGGGTCGTCGGGGACATGGGGGCGGACGGCGTCGGTGCACCCGTCCTCCTGGATCACCCAGTGCCACTCCCAGCCGGCCGGCAACTCCTGCGCGCACAGCGACGCGTGGGCCTCGGGCAGGAACCGGGCCGAGGGTCCGTGCACGGCGGTGACGACGACGACGCGCCCGGACACGGCGGCACTCATCCCCTTTCCGCGGGCGCCCGGACGCGCGCGGGCGGCGCGGGCGGTGGACATACGAAGGCCCGACCGCTGGCGACGGGGGATGCACCAGCGATCGGGCTGCGCCCACAGTAACAAGGCTGAATGCCTCGTGGGAGCCGCCTGATCGGCTGCGGTGTCGGGTTGTGATCGGGATCACGGTAACCGCTGTCCGCGGGGCCTGCGGCGTACCGTTTGCGTCCCCGTTCCGTCACGGAGCGCACCGGCCGGGCCCGTTGGGCCGGTGCCCGCCGTCCACGCCGTCCGACACCCCGTCAACTACCGCACGGCGGACGGTAGGAGAGCCTCGGCAGATACTCCTGCCAGCGCTCCCGGGTGAGGACCCCGCGCGTGGTGGCGCACACCCGGCGGATCGCCTGCCCGACGTCCAGGTTCCACAGCCGCACCGTGTCGGTGCCGCTGGAGACGCCCAGCATGCGGCTCGTCGGGCTGAACGAGAGGAAGTTGCCGGTACGGGCGTTGGGGCTCATCGCCTGCCCGATCGCCGAGGCGTCCCAGGGGTCGGACACGTCCCACAGCCGGACCGTGTTGTCGTTGCCGCCGCTGGCCAGGGTGCGCCCGTCCGCGTCGAACGTCAGCGAGACGACCGACTCGGTGTGCCCGGTGAGCGGTCCGCCCGTGGAGCGCGCCGGGCCGTCGCCCACGCTCCACAGCCGTACGGTGTCGTCGTCGCCGCCGCTCGCCAGCGTGCGCCCGTCGGGGCTGTAGGCAAGGGAGTTGACCGGCCCGGTGTGCCCGGTCAGCGGCTTGCCGCGCAGCACGGGGCGGCGCGGGTCCCGCACGTTCCACAGCCGGATCGTGGCGTCCGCGCTGCCGCTGGCCAGCGTGCGGCCGTCGCGGCTGAACGCCAGGGAGTTGATGTACCCGGAGTGCCCCGTGACCGGCGCGCCCAGCGCGACGACGCGCGCGGGGTCGGCGAGGTCCCAGAGCCGGATCGTGCGGTCGTCGTAGGCGGTGGCCAGGGTGCGCCCGTCCGGGCTGAACGCGAGCGCGTCGGGGCCCATGAACCGGGTGCGCAGCGGCAGGGGCGGGCCGAGGGAGACCGGACGGGCCGGGTCGCGCACGTCCCACAGATGCACCGCGCTGCTCCCGGTGAGCACCGCGAGGGTGCGCCCGTCCGGCGAGAACAGCAGGGAGCGCTGGCCGCCGTCACCGGGCATGAACGGCTTGTTCAGCAGCCGGGGCCGGGCGGGCCGCGCCACGTCCCACAGCCGTACGCTGCCGTCGCGCGCGGCGGTGGCGAGGACCCGGCCGTCCGGCCGGAAGGCCCCGCTGCGGCCGATCATGTCCGAGGTGGGCACCGACCACAGCCGCACCTTGCTGTCCCCGCTGCCGGTGGCGAGCGTGCGCCCGTCCGGGCTGAACCCGAGCGCGTACATCTCCCCGCTGCCGCCCGACAGGGGCTCGCCGACCTGGGAGGGTTCCCGGGGATCGCTGACGTTCCACAGGCTCGCGGTGCTGTCCGCGCTGGCGGCGGCGAGCATGGTCCCGGCCGGGTTGAAGGCCACCGACCAGACGGGGCCGGTGTGCCCGGTCAGCGGGGCGCCCAGCTGCCGGCCGCGGCGCGGGTCGCTGACGTCCCACAGCCGGATCGTGTCGTCGGCGCCGCCGCTGGCGAGGGTGCGCCCGTCCGGGCTGAAGGCCACCGAGTGCACCAGGTCGGTGTGCCCGGTCAGCAGGCCCAGCGGCTCGGGCCGGCCGCGCGCGGACACGTCCCACAGCCGGATCGTGTCGTCGTCGCCCCCGGCGGCCAGCGTGCGCCCGTCCGGGCTGAACGCCACCGACCGCACGGCCGCCTCGGGACCGGTCAGGGTGGTGAGCGCTTTCGGCCGCCGCGGATCGGACACGTCCCACAGCCGTACGGTGCGGTCCTCGCCGACGGAGGCCAGCGTGCGGCCGTCCGGGCTGAACGCGACCAGGTAGATGGTGCCCTTGTGCCCGGTCAGGGGCGCGGCGAGCGGCCGCGGCCGGCGCGGGTCGGCGACGTCCCACAGCCGGATCGTGCCGTCGTCGGCCGCGCTGGCCAGGGTGGTGCCGCCGGGGCTGAAGACGGCGCTGCTCACCCAACTGCTGTGGCCGGTCAGGGGTGTGCCCAGGGGGCGCGGCCGGCCCGGGTCCGACAGGTCCCACAGCCGGACCGTCCGGTCGTAGCCGGCGGTCGCCAGGAGCCGGCCGTCCGGGCTGAAGCTCGTGAGGTAGACGGCGCCGGTGTGCCCGCGCAGGGGCGTGGCCAGCGGGGCGTTCACGATCGAGATCAGCCGGCTGGCGGTGCCCTCGTCGCCGGGGCGCAGCCGCCGGGCCACGAGGCCGAGCTGGGCGGAGAGCGAGGGGTCGGAGTACTGGAAGCGGTCCGCCTCCGCGAGCACCTGGGCGAACACGGCGTCGTCGCGCTGCTGCCAGGCGAGCACCGCCGCGCCGCCCGCCACCAGGGCCAGCGCCATCAGCATCGCCACCGCGCCGCGCATGATCCACACCGTGCGCCTGCGCAGCCGGACCGAGGCGGCGAGGAACTCCACCGCCGCCCGGGTCAGGAAGGTGTCGCCGGCCGACCGCGCCCAGCCGTGCGCCTGCTCCAGGCGCGAGCCCCGGTACAGCAGCGAGGAGTCCCGCTCGGCGTCCTCCCAGGCCCGGCCGTCCTCCTCCAGGCGCTGGCGCACCAGATGGTCCTGCCGGTCCTCGTCGATCCACTCCCGCAGCCGCGGCCACGCGTGCAGCAGGGCCTCGTGCGTGATCTCCACCGTCTCGGCGTCCAGCGTCACCAGCCGCGCCCGCACCAGCGCCTCCAGCGACTCCTCCGTCTTGCCGGGGTCCACCGACTCCGCCGCCAGCTGGCGGCGCGTGCCGCGCCGGCGGGTCGCCTGGGTGTCCTCGCCGAGCCGGACCAGCCGCAGCAGCAGCAGCCGGGCGGCGGTGCGGGCCGCCGGGTCCAGTCCGGACCAGGCGCGCTCGGCGGTGGCCGCGACCGCCCCCTGGATGCCGCCGGCCGCGCGGTAGCCGGCCAGGGTCAGACGCCCCGCCTTGCGCCGCTGCCAGGTGGCCAGCAGCGCGTGCGACAGCAGGGGCAGCACCCCCGCGTCGTGCGTGCCGCGCGGGCCGTCCGCGCTCACCTCGCGCACGATCAGCTCGGCGAGGCCCGGCTCCAGCTCCAGCCCCACCGCCTTGGCCGGGCCGGTCACCGCCTCGCGCAGCTCCGGGCTGGTCAGCGGCCCCAGCACCATGTGCCGGTGCTGTAGGGCGTCGGCCAGTTCCGGGTGGGCCAGGCACTGCTCGTAGAAGTCGGCGCGGATGCCGAGGACGACCAGGACGGGGACCGGGCCGCCGGGCCCGTCCGGGGTGCAGGCGGCCTGGAGGAGCCGGACGAACGCGCGGCGGTCCGCCTCGTCGGCGCAGAGGGTGAAGGTCTCCTCGAACTGGTCCACGATCAGCACCGCAGGAGCGGGCGGGCCGCCCGGCTCGCCCTCCCCGGCGGCGCCTTCCCCGGCGGCGCTCTCCCGGCGGGCCCAGGCCAGCACGGCGGCCCGGACGTCCCGCGCGACGTCCGCGCGGAGCGCGCGGGCCCCGGCGT
>NZ_AGBF01000282.1 GCF_000225525.1 Streptomyces zinciresistens K42
GCGGCTCCCGTGCGGCGCGCTCCAGCCACAGTCATGCCCCGACGCTATGCCCGCCGGGCGCCCGGGTTCAACTGCCCGCGAAAAAAGGGCTGTTGCCGGTCGCCGGGTCGACGGGTCACCGCGCCGCCGCGGCGACCGCGGTCACCGCGCGGGGCGGACGCGCTCCACATCGCCCGGGTCGACGTCCCTCAGCATGCAGGTCAGCCGCGCGGTGCACACGCGCCGCCCCTGCTCGTCGCTGATGACGATCTCGTACGTGGCCGTGGAGCGCCCCCGGTGCAGCGGTGTCGCCACGCCGGTGACCGTGCCCGAGCTCGCGCCGCGGTGGTGGGTGCAGTTGAGGTCCACACCGACCGCGATCCTGGAGGTGCCGCCGTGCAGCATCGACCCGACCGAGCCGAGGGTCTCCGCCAGCACCGCCGAGGCGCCGCCGTGCAGCAGGCCGTAGGGCTGGGTGTTGCCCTCCACCGGCATGGTGCCGACGACCCGCTCGGCGGACGCCTCCACGATCTGCACGCCCATACGGGCGCCCAGGTCGCCGGCCGAGAACAGGGCCTGGAGGTCGACGCCGAGCGCGGCGTACTCCTCGACGACCTCGTGCGGGAACTTCACGTGCTGCTGCTCGCCCATGGGGCCCGGCTCCGTTCGTCGTGATCACCCGCTGCCGTGATCAGCGGGATGACGTCGGCTGAGCAAACGCTCAGTCGGTCGCCGATTGTTCCAGACGCACGACGACGGACTTGCTGGCCGGGGTGTTGCTGGTGTCCGCGGTGGCGTCCAGCGGGACGAGTACGTTGGTCTCCGGGTAGTAGGCCGCCGCGCATCCCCTGGCAGTCGGGTAGTGCACGACGCGGAAGCCGGGGGCCCGCCGCTCGACGCCGTCCCGCCACTCGCCGACCAGGTCGACGTAGGAGCCGTCGGCGACGCCGAGGCGCTCGGCGTCCTCGGGGTTGACCAGGACGACCCGGCGGCCGTTGCGGATGCCGCGGTAGCGGTCGTCGAGGCCGTAGATCGTGGTGTTGTACTGGTCGTGCGAGCGCAGCGTCTGCAACAGCAGGCGGCCCTCGGGCAGTTCGGGGTACTCGACGGGCGCCGCCGTGAAGTTGGCCTTGCCGGTCGCGGTGGGGAAGCGCCGCTCGTCGCGCGGGGCGTGCGGGAGCGTGAAGCCGCCGGGGCGGGCCACGCGCGCGTTGAAGTCCTCGAAGCCCGGTATCACCCGGGCGATGCGGTCGCGGACCGTGGCGTAGTCCTTCTCGAACTCCTCCCAGGGCGTGCGGCTCTCCTCGCCCAGCACCCGGCGCGCGAGGCGGCACACGATGGCCGGCTCCGACAGCAGGTGCGTGCTCGCGGGTTCCAGGCGGCCACGGGAGGCGTGCACCATGCCCATGGAGTCCTCGACGGTCACGAACTGCTCCCCGCCGCCCTGGAGATCGCGCTCGGTGCGGCCGAGCGTGGGCAGGATCAGCGCGCGGGCGCCCGTCACGGCGTGGCTGCGGTTGAGCTTCGTCGACACGTGCACGGTCAGCCGGGCGCGCCGCATCGCCGCCTCGGTGACGTCCGTGTCGGGCGTGGCGGCCACGAAGTTGCCGCCCATCGCGAAGAACACCTTCGCCTCGCCGTCGCGCAGGGCGCGGATCGCCCGTACGACGTCGAAGCCGTGCTCGCGCGGCGGGGCGAACCCGAACTCCCGCTCCAGGGCGTCCAGGAAGGCCGGCGCGGGCCGCTCGAAGATGCCCATCGTGCGGTCGCCCTGCACGTTGGAGTGGCCGCGCACGGGGCACACGCCCGAGCCGGGGCGGCCGATGTCGCCGCGCAGCAGAAGGAAGTTGACGACCTCGCGGATCGTGGGCACCGAGTGCTTGTGCTGGGTGAGGCCCATCGCCCAGCACACGATGGTGCGCCGGGAGGCCAGGACCATCGACAGGGCCTTGTCGATGTCCGCGCGCGTGAGGCCGGTCGCCGTCAGCGTCTCGTCCCAGTCCGCCGCGCGGGCCGCCTCGGCGAACTCCTCGAATCCGTGGGTGTGTTCCCGCACGAACGCCTCGTCGACGGCGCCCTCCGTCTCCAGTATCAGCTTGTTGAGGAGGCGGAAGAGGGCCTGGTCGCCGCCGAGGCGGATCTGCAGGAACAGATCGGTCAGCGCGGCGCCCTTGAGCATGCCCTGCGCGGTCTGCGGGTTCTTGAACCGCTCCAGTCCCGCCTCGGGCAGCGGGTTGACGGTGATGATCCTCGCCCCGTTGGCCTTGGCCTTCTCCAGGGCGGAGAGCATGCGCGGATGGTTCGTGCCCGGGTTCTGGCCGGCGACGATGATCAGCTCGGCCTGGTGGAGGTCGTCCAGCAGCACGCTGCCCTTGCCGACGCCGATGGTCTCCGACAGCGCCGACCCGGACGACTCGTGGCACATGTTCGAGCAGTCCGGCAGGTTGTTCGTGCCGAGCTCGCGCGCGAAGAGCTGGTAGAGGAACGCCGCCTCGTTGCTCGTGCGGCCCGACGTGTAGAAGACGGCCTCGTCGGGGGAGCCGAGCGCGGCTATGTCCTCGGCGATCATGTCGAAGGCCCGCTCCCAGCTCACCGGCTCGTAGTGCGTGCCGCCCTCGGGCAGGTGCACGGGGTGGGTGAGCCGGCCCTGCTGCCCCAGCCAGTAGCCGCTGCGGGTCGCGAGGTCGGCGACGGAGTGCGCGGCGAAGAACTCAGGGGTGACCCGGCGCAGCGTGGCCTCCTCGGCGACCGCCTTCGCGCCGTTCTCGCAGAACTCCGCCTTGTGCCGGTGCTCGGCCTCCGGCCAGGCGCAGCCGGGGCAGTCGAAGCCGTCCTTCTGGTTGACCCTGAGCAGGGTCAGCGCGGTGCGCTTCACACCCATCTGCCGCTGCGCGATCCGCAGGGTGTGCCCGACCGCGGGCAGGCCCGCCGCCGCGTGCTGGGGCTCCGCCACCTCGGGCGCGTCCTGGACCGGGTCACCCTGGGGCGGCTTGCTGGCCATCGCACACTCTCCTTCGCGCACATGTGTGAGGTACGTCTTCGATCCTCGCACGCGGTACGGGTCTCGGGGGTGGGGGGTGCGCGCCGCCGTCCCGGCCGCGCAGCCCGGTGGGGGCCGACTGTCAGTGGGGCGTGGCAGGATCGGGGGCGTGGCAGAGACAGCATCGAAGAAGACCGACAGCACCTCCGGCGGCGGCCGGCCCCGCCTGATGCTCATGGACGGGCACTCACTGGCCTACCGCGCGTTCTTCGCGCTGCCCGCGGAGAACTTCACGACGGCGACGGGCCAGCCCACCAACGCGATCTACGGCTTCGCGTCGATGCTGGCCAACACGCTGCGTGATGAGGCGCCCACCCACTTCGCCGTGGCCTTCGACGTGTCCCGCAAGACCTGGCGCTCCGCGGAGTTCGCGGAGTACAAGGCGAACCGCTCCAAGACCCCGGACGAGTTCAAGGGCCAGGTCGAGCTGATCGGCGAGCTGCTCGACGCGATGCACGTCTCCCGCTTCGCCGTCGACGGCTTCGAGGCCGACGACGTCATCGCCACCCTCGCCACCCAGGCCGAGGCCGACGGCTTCGAGGTGCTGATCGTCACCGGCGACCGCGACTCCTTCCAGCTCGTCAGCGAGCACACCACGGTCCTCTATCCGACGAAGGGCGTCTCCGAGCTGACCCGCTTCACCCCGGAGAAGGTCTTCGAGAAGTACGGCCTGACGCCCGCGCAGTACCCCGACTTCGCGGCCCTGCGCGGCGACCCCTCCGACAACCTGCCCGGCATCCCCGGGGTCGGCGAGAAGACCGCCGCCAAGTGGATCAACCAGTTCGGCTCCTTCGCCGACCTGGTCGAGCGCGCCGAGGAGGTCAAGGGCAAGGCCGGCCAGAACCTGCGCGAGCACCTGGAGGCGGTCAGGCTGAACCGCCGGCTGACCGAGCTGGAGCGCGCGGTCGAGCTGCCGAAGACGGTCACCGACCTGGCGCGCGAGCCGTACGACCGCAAGGCCGTCGCGATGATCCTGGACACGCTGGAGATCAGGAACCCCTCGCTGCGCGAGCGGCTCTTCGGCGTCGACCCCGGGTCCGAGGAGGCGGAGACCACCCCCGTCTCGACCGAGGGCGTGGAGCTGGACGGCTCGGTGCTCGGCACCGGCGAGCTGGCCCCCTGGCTCAGCGGCCACGCCGGCGACGTCCTCGGCGTGGCGACGGTCGGCACCTGGGCCCTGGGCGCCGGCTCGGTCGCCGAGATCGCGCTCGCCGCGGGCGACAGCGCCGCCGCCTGGTTCGACCCGGCCCAGCTCGACGAGGCCGACGAGCGGGCGTTCGCGGGCTGGCTGGCCGACGCCGCCCGCCCCAAGGTCCTCCACAGCGCCAAGGGCGCGATGCGGGTCTTCGCCGAGCACGGCTGGAGCATCGAGGGCGTGCGCATGGACACCGC
The DNA here is from genome assembly GCF_000225525.1 of Streptomyces zinciresistens K42. GTDB lineage: Bacteria > Actinomycetota > Actinomycetes > Streptomycetales > Streptomycetaceae > Streptomyces > Streptomyces zinciresistens. Next base: position 4,412 of record NZ_AGBF01000282.1, read on the forward strand.
GCTCGCCGCCTACCTGGTCAAGCCCGGCCGCCGCTCCTTCGACCTGGACGCGCTCAGCCTGGAGTACCTGCACCGCGAGCTGGCCCCCGCCGCCGCGGCCGACGGCCAGCTGGCCTTCGGCGCGGACGAGGGCGCCGAGGCCGAGGCGCTGATGATCCAGGCCCGCGCCGTCCTCGACCTGGGGGAGGTCTTCGAGGCCCGCCTCCAGGAGGTCGGCGCCGCGGAGCTGCTGCGGGACATGGAGCTGCCGACGTCCGCCCTGCTGGCCCGGATGGAGCGGCACGGTATCGCCGCGGACCGCGCCCATCTGGAGGCCATGGAGCAGATGTTCGCGGGCGCCGTCCAGCAGGCCGTGAAGGAGGCGCACGCCGCCGCCGGGCACGAGTTCAACCTGGGCTCGCCCAAGCAGCTCCAGGAAGTCCTCTTCGGCGAACTCGCCCTGCCCAGGACCAAGAAGACGAAGACCGGGTACACCACCGACGCCGACGCGCTGGCGTGGCTCGCCACCCAGACCGACAACGAACTGCCGGTCATCATGCTCCGCCACCGCGAGCAGGCGAAGCTGCGCGTCACCGTCGAGGGCCTGATCAAGACCGTCGCGGCGGACGGCCGTATCCACACCACGTTCAATCAGACGGTCGCCGCGACGGGCCGGCTCTCCTCGACCGACCCCAACCTCCAGAACATCCCGGTGCGCACCGACGAGGGCAGGGCGATCCGCCGGGGCTTCGTGGTCGGCGAGGGCTTCGAGTCCCTCATGACGGCCGACTACAGCCAGATCGAACTGCGCGTCATGGCCCACCTGTCCGAGGACGAGGGCCTGATCGAGGCGTTCACCTCGGGCGAGGACCTGCACACCACGGCCGCCTCGCGCGTGTTCGCGGTCGAGCCCGCCGCGGTCGACGCGGAGATGCGCCGCAAGATCAAGGCGATGTCCTACGGGCTGGCCTACGGGCTGTCGGCCTTCGGCCTCTCCCAGCAGCTGAACATCGAGGCGGCCGAGGCCCGCACCCTGATGGACGCCTACTTCGAGCGCTTCGGCGGCGTACGGGACTATCTGCGCCGCGCGGTCGACGAGGCGCGGGCGACGGGCTACACGGCGACGCTCTTCGGCCGCCGCCGCTACCTCCCGGACCTCAACAGCGACAACCGCCAGCGCCGCGAGGCGGCCGAACGCATGGCCCTCAACGCCCCCATCCAGGGCACCGCGGCGGACATCGTCAAGATCGCCATGCTCCACGTGGACCGCGCGCTGCGCGAGGCCGGCCTCAGCTCCCGCATGCTGCTCCAGGTCCATGACGAAATCGTCCTGGAGATCGCCCCGGGCGAGCGCGAGGCCGCGGAGGAACTGGTCCGCCGCGAGATGTCCGACGCCGTCCACCTGAGGGTCCCCCTCGGCGTCTCGGTCGGCGCCGGCCAGAACTGGGAATCAGCAGCCCACTGACCCCACCGCGGAACACACGACCCGCCCCCGCACCCCCACCGGCCCGGGGGCGCGGGGGACCGCGCACCCGGTCACGCCCGGCCACACGGGCCGGACTTCCCGCACTCCCCCCAGGGGCGCGAGCAACCACACCCCGCCCGCACCCGCACCACCACGTCACCCCCACCCCCTCCCGCAACCCCGGAGAGCCCCGTCACCCCCGGAGGGCCCCGTCACCCGGGTGGCCCCCACAAATCCGCCCCCCACCCCCACCGCCCGCAAGGATGCGGACATGGGTATACGCACGCCCCACCGCCGGACGGCCCCCGCCCCGCCCCCCGGGCAGCCACGCACCGGCCACCCCCCGCGCCCCGGGCGCACACCGGTCCCGGTCGTCGCCCCCGACGCGAGCACCGCCCGCATCCCCGCCGACCCCGGCCACCCCCCGCGCCCGACGGCAGCCGCCCCGCGCAGCCCGCTCCCGCAGCGTCCCGGT
>NZ_AGBF01000281.1 GCF_000225525.1 Streptomyces zinciresistens K42
CGCGCGGCGGTTCACGCGGACCGGCGCCGCGCGGGCGGGCACGGACGCGGCGTCCCGCCGTGCCGGGCGGGTCCGGCGCCTCGGGGGCGCGGCGACAGAGCGCGCCGCCGTCCGGTGCGGTCCCCGGGGACGTCCTACGGCTGGGTGGTCCACCGGGGGGCGGTGCGGGCCCAGGCCGCGTCCCACTGCGCGAGGGTGCGGCGCTCCAGCCGCCGGGTGGCGTAGCGGTAGACGGTGACCGCGACGAGCGGGACGGCGAGGGCAGCCAGGATGACGTAGCCCATGGTGCTGTCGCGCACCTGCTGGCGGCTCAGGGGCGGGCCGGTGATCCTTCCCTCGCCGTCCGCCCAGACCCGGATCTCGCTGCCCGCGGGCAGGCCCGCCTCGGCGTCGGCCTCGCCGGTGTGCGTGCGTCCCTGCGGGTCGGTGAAGCGCACCGTGACGGGGTAGCGGGCCTGCCGGGCCCCGGGGGTCCCCGGTTCGGGGCGGTCGGGGGCGTCGTCGACGAGGACGGCGGTGGTGCGGTGCCGGGTGGTCTCCTCCTCCTGGGCGATCCGCTGGTGGTAGCGGTAGGCGGTGCTTCCCGCCAGGTACATGGCGGCCGGGGTGGCGGTCACCACGGCGACGGCCAGGACCAGCACGATCCATGCCCGTGCGACGTCCGCGGGGCGGCGCAGCGGGTTGGGCGGCCACCGCCACGGCAGCCGGTGGCGCAGGCCGTCCTGGCGTGCCGGGGAAGGGGGCACGGGGCGGGCCATGAGGTCTCCTCTCCCTCGGCGAGGGGGGCGGCGGTCACCGTTCGCCCTCCTTCACCTGCTGGCAGCGGGCGCAGTAACGTGCCTGCGGCACGATCGCCAGGCGCTCGCGGTCGATGGGGCGGCGGCACAGGTGGCAGGCCCCGTAGCGGCCCTGGTCCATGCGTGCCAGGGCGGCCTCGACATCGGCGAGGACCATGCGGGCAGAAGCGGCGAGCGTGAGGTGCACCTCGCCGCGGGCGGTGGCCCGCAGGCCGCGCGCGGGGGCGCGGACCGCCGCCGGGGCCGTGAGCTGGCTGAGCTGCTCGCGGCGGAACAGGCGCTGCTCCAGCAGGCTCTCGCGCAGGGCGGCGAGGTCCTCGCAGGACAGGGCGGCGTCGTGGACCTCGTACGGCAGGACGGCGTCGCGGACTTCGCACGACGGGACCGCGTCGCGGTCCTCGGTGATCTGGTTCACCACTTCACCCCTTCGGGCAGGGCGGGAGACGGGCACGGCGCGGGAGGTCAGAGGGTGTCGCGCCGGCAGGGGACGCAGAACCGCGTGTACGGCAGGATCTCCAGCCGTTCGACCGGGATGGCCGTGGCGCAGTGCGCGCAGATGCCGTAGGTGCCGTCCTGGACGCGGCCGAAGGCGGCGTCGATCTCCTGAAGGACCCGTCGGAGCGTGTCCCTCTGGTCCGTCGTCCCCTGTTCCCCGGCGTCGTGGCCGGCCTCGTCGAGGGCGCGCAACTGCGTGAGGCGGGTGCCGCGTTCGTGCTCCAGGCGCTGCCGGGCCTCCTCGGTCGTCAGGGGTTTGAGCCGGGCGTCGGCCGGCGGGGTGTCGAGCGACATGGGGTGTCCTTTCGTCGGGGGCGTGCGGCGGGGCGCACCGGACGGGTCGGCCGGTGCGGCGGGCGGACCGGTGGACGGCGAACGGGTCCTGACTTCACCGTCGCCGACGCGGCGCCGGAAACCCATCGGGTGCGATACCCATCTGTGGGCCGGTGCGGTCCGTCCGCGGGGGCGGGCGGCGGGGGCGAAATGGGCACTGGCACCCATCGACGCGGCCCGCGGGGGCGGGGAGGCTGGGCGCAGGCCGGTCCGACGCACCGGCCTCGGCATGCGCTCGCAGTACGCGGTGGCCGACGGGAACGACCGGGAGCGGCAGAGCCCCGTCCTGAGGAGGGAGGCGTCATCGCGGTGTCCCTGTTCTGGCGGATCTTCGCTCTCAACGCCGTCGTGCTCGGGACCGCCACGTCGCTGCTGCTGTGGGCTCCGGTCACGGTGTCCGTCCCGGTCCTGCTGACCGAGGCGGTGATCCTGGTGGTCGGCATGTCCGTGATGCTGGTCGCGAACGCGGCCCTGCTGCGGATCGGGCTGGCCCCGCTGGGCCGGCTCACCAGGCTGATGACCACCGTCGACCTGCTGCGGCCCGGTCACCGGCTGCCCGAGCGCGGCCGGGGCGAGACCGCCGAACTGATCAGCACCTTCAACGCCATGCTCGAACGCCTGGAGCACGAGCGGGCGGCGAGCAGCGCGCGGGCGCTGCTCGCCCAGGAGGCCGAGCGGCGGCGGATCGCCCAGGAACTCCACGACGAGGTCGGCCAGAGCATGACCGCGATCCTGCTGGCGCTCAAGCGCGCGGCGGACGAGGCGGCGGAGCCGCTGCGCGGGGAGCTCCGGCAGGCGCAGGAGATCACCCGGGAGAGCCTGGACGAGGTCCGCCGGCTGGTGCGCAGGCTGCGGCCCGGCGTCCTGGAGGACCTCGGTCTGGTCAGCGCCCTGACCTCGCTGACCACGGAGTTCGCCACGCACACCGGGCTGCGGGTGGGGCGGCACTTCGAGGGCGATCTGCCGGCGCTGGACTCGGAGGCCGAACTCGTGCTGTACCGGGTCGCGCAGGAGGCGCTGACCAACGCGGCCCGGCACGCCGAGGCCGCGACGGTGGAGATGAGCCTGCGCCGCGGCGAGGGCACGGTGACGCTGGCCGTCGTGGACGACGGCCGCGGAACGGGCCTCGCGCGCGAGGGCGCGGGCATCCGGGGCATGCGGGAGCGGGCCCTGCTGGTCGGTGCCACGCTCGACGTCGTCTCGCGTCCCCGGGCGGGCACACAGGTCCGGCTGGCGGTGCCGGTGCCGGGAGGGCGGTCATGACCACCGCCGGCACTCCTGTCGTGCGCATCCTCCTCGCCGACGACCACGCGCTGGTGCGCCGCGGGGTGCGGCTCATCCTGGACCGGGAGGCGGACCTCCAGGTCGTGGCGGAGGCCGGGGACGGCGCCGAGGCCGTCGCGGTCGCGCGCGGCCAGGACGTGGACCTGGCCGTGCTGGACATCACGATGCCGCGCATGACGGGTCTTCAGGCGGCGCGTGAACTCGGCGCGCTCAAGCCGGACATGCGGGTGCTGATCCTCACCATGCACGACAACGAGCAGTACTTCTTCCAGGCGCTGCGGGCCGGTGCCAGCGGCTATGTGCTGAAGTCGGTGGCCGACCGCGACCTGGTCACGGCCTGCCGCGCCGCCGTGCGCGACGAGCCCTTCCTCTATCCGGGCGCGGTCACCGCGCTCATCCGCCACTACCTGGACCGGGTCCGGCACGGTGAGGAGCGGCCCGAGCAGGTTCTCACCCCGCGCGAGGAGGAGGTGCTGAAGCTGGTCGCCGAGGGCCATTCCTCCAAGGAGATAGCCGAGTTGCTGTTCATCAGCGTCAAGACGGTCCACCGGCACCGGGCGAACCTGCTGCACAAGCTCGGCCTGCGGGACCGTCTGGAACTCACCCGGTACGCCATCAGGGCCGGCCTCATCGAACCCTGAGCCGCGGCACGCCCCTTGAACGTCCGAGGGCCCGGCCGCCAACTCCCCGGCCGGGCCCTCGGACAGGCCCGTCAGATCACCGCGTCTCAGGAAGCCGGGACGCCCGGAAACCGAGAAGCCGAGAAGCCGAGAAGAGGGGACACGCGGACCGTGGCAGGATCCTCGCGCCGTGTCCCGCACCCGGCGCGCGCCGCCGCGGGCGCGGTGATCGCCGCACTGGCCGCCGTCCTCACCGTGTTCCTGGGCCAACTCCCCTGTGGAGACGTCCCGTTCGGCGGCCCGGCGTCGGTCTCCTCCGCCGTGCACACGGGTACGGCCGTCCACGCGGACGACGGCCGGGGCGACAGCGCCGAGCCGGTCCGCGGCCCGCGCGAGACGCCGGGCGAGCGGCACACGCCGCCCGCGTCCGGCTGCCGCCCGGAGACCGGCGGCACGGCGGCCCGCCCGCGAACTCCCGTGCCGGCGGCGGTTCCTCCCGCCTCGGCGCCCTCCGCGCAGCGGCACCAGGGACGCGCTCCCCCGTTCGTCCGGGGCATGTGACGCGCTCTTCCCTTCCCTTCACCGCGGCCGTCGTCCGGCCGCGGCGTGCCCGCCGGAGATCCCATGACCCGCGCCCCGCGCCTCAGAGGGCTGCTCGCCCTCGCCGTAGTAGCCCTGTCCCTGTTCATCGCCCTCACCGTGCCGGTCCAGCTCGGACTCGATCTGCGCGGCGGCACCCAGATCGTGCTGGAGACCCGTCCCGCCGACGGTGCGCAGGCCGACCCCGAGGCCACCGACCGCACGCTGGAGGTGCTGCGCGAACGGGTCGACGCGCTCGGCGTCGCCGAGCCCACCCTCTCGCGCTCCGGGAGCGACCGGATCGTCGTCGAACTGCCCGGCGTCCAGGACCCCGCGGAGGCCGCGGACGTCCTCGGGCGCACCGCGCAGCTCACGTTCCACCGCGTCCTCGGCACCGCCGGACCCGCGGACGGCTCGGCGCCGCCCGAGGCGAAGCGGCAGCGTCCGCTGGTGCTCCCCGACGAGAGCGGGCAGGCCCTGCGCCTGGACGCGGCGGCCCTCACCGGGGCGGACGTCGGGGAGGCCGCGGCCCGCTTCGACGCCCAGGGCGGCGGCTGGCAGGTCGACGTCGGCTTCGAGGGGGCGGGCGGCGCCGACTGGGCCCGGCTGACCGGCGAGGCGGCCTGCCGTCCCGCCGGGGACCCGGCCCGGCGCATCGCGATCGTGCTGGACGACCGGATCATCTCCTCGCCCCGGATCGACCCCTCCGTGGGCTGCGGTACGGGCATCGGCGGCGACGCCACCCGGATCACCGGCTCGTTCGACGCCGAGGAGGCCGGGGAACTCGCCCTGCTGATCAACGGGGGCGCGCTGCCGGTGCCGGTGGAGAACGTCGAGCAGCGCACGGTGGGCCCGACCCTCGGGGCTCGGGCGATCAGCGCCGGGTTCTGGGCGGCCGTCGTGGGGACCGCGCTGACCGGGGCGTTCATCGTCGTGGTGTACCGGCTGGTGGGCGCCCTGGCCACGCTCGCGCTCGGCTGCTACGGCCTGATCTCCTACGCCGCCCTCGCCGCCCTGGGCGCCACGCTCACCCTGCCGGGCCTGGCCGGGTTCGTGCTGGCGATCGGGATGGCCGTCGACGCCAACGTGCTGGTCTTCGAGCGCGCCCGGGAGGAGTACGCCTCGCGCGGGCGGCCCAGTCCGCGCTCCGCGCTGCACGCGGGGTTCCGGGGCGCCTTCAGCGCGGTCGCCGACTCCAACGTCACCACCCTGATCGCCGCCGCCCTGCTGTTCTTCCTGGCGTCGGGGCCCGTGCGGGGCTTCGGGGTCACGCTGGGGATCGGTGTCCTCGCCTCGATGTTCAGCGCGCTGGTCGTCACCCGCGCGCTGACCGACCGGTTCCTCTCCGCGCGCCCGGTGCGCCGCCGGGCACGGCTGACGGGCGTCGCCCACTCGGGGGCCGTCCGCGACCGTCTGACCCGCGCCGATCCGGACCTGATACGCCGGCCCCGGCGCTGGCTGCTGCTGTCCGCCGCCGCGCTGGCGCTGGCCGGCTCGGGTGTCGCGGTGCGGGGTCTCGACCTCGGTGTGGAGTTCACCGGCGGCCGTCTCATGGAGTACGCGACCTCCTCCTCCGTCGACCCGGACCGCGCCCGCGCCGCCCTCGCCGAGGCCGGTTTCCCGCGGGCCGTGGTCCAGACGTCCGGCGAGGGGCTGCTGACGGTGCGCACGGACCAGGTGACGAACGCGCGGGCGGAGCGGATCACCGAGACGGTCGGCGCGCTGGGCGGTGGCGCCGACAAGCTCCGCGACGAGGCGATCGGCCCGAGCATCGGCGAGGAACTGCGCCGGGGCGCGCTCATCGCGCTCGCCGTCGCCCTCGGTGCCCAGCTGCTGTATCTGTCGGTCCGCTTCCGCCTGCTGTTCGGCACGGCGGCGGTGGCGGCCCTGGCACACGACGTGGTGATCCTGGTCGGGGTGTTCGCCTGGCTCGGCAAGCCCGTCGACGGGGTCTTCCTCGCGGCGCTGCTGACCGTCATCGGCTACTCGGTCAACGACTCGGTGGTGCTGTTCGACCGGCTGCGGGACCTGCTCGGGCGGGATGGCGCGGCCCCCTTCCGGGTGACCGCCAACCGGGCGCTGGTCCAGACCCTGCCCCGCACGGTCAGCACCGGGACGGGCGCGGCGTTCATCCTCACCGCGCTGGCCGTGCTGGGCGGCGGGTCCCTGACGGACTTCGCGCTGGCGCTGCTCATCGGGCTGGCGGTGGGCACGTACTCGTCCATGTTCACGGCGGTTCCGCTGGCGGTCGTCCTGCACGACGGGAAATCACCGCACTGAGTGCACGGCGCTGCACCGG
>NZ_AGBF01000280.1 GCF_000225525.1 Streptomyces zinciresistens K42
AGGCGGGGGAGGGACCGCGATGCATCCTGCCGTACGCTCACGCGCGACCATCCGCACCGGGCCCGCGCCCGTGCCGCAGCCGCGGACACGGCGCATCCGGTCGCTGATCGACGCCGACGCGCTGCGCGTCCTGCACCGGGCCGCCCGCGTCCTGCTCGACGAGCTGCCCGACCTCACCGACCGGCTGCTGACGACCCTGCGCGAGCAGGAACCGGCCTACCGCACCGCACTGGAGAACGACTACACCGCCACCTGGCAGGAGGCGCACCGCTCGCTGCGGCACAGCGTGGCCTCGCTGCTCGACCCGCGCGGCACCCGCGAGGCCGCCCACCGCTGCACCTGGCGGATCGGCGTCAACCGCGCCGAGCAGGGCCTGCCGCTGGACGCGCTGCTGCACGCGTACCGGGTCGGCGGATCCCTGGTCTGGCAGCGGCTGGTGGAGGAGACCTCCCGCTCGGCGCCCGAGGACGTACGCCTCCTCGTGCACGTCGCCACCGACGTGTGGAACTTCGTCGACGAGCACTGCAGCCTCGTGGCCGACGCCTACCGGCAGGCCGAACGCCAGCTGGCCTGGCGCCGCGAGAACCGGGTCCGGCTGCTGGCCGCGGCCCTGCTCGACGGCACCAGCCGGATCGCCGACCTGCCCGAGACCGCCGAGGGGCTGGCCCTGCCCGAACACGGCCGGTACGCCGTGGTCGCGGTCGCCTGCGGCCGGCCCCCGGGGCCCGCAGGCGTCCGGGCCGCCGCCGTACCGGCCGGCACGCGCGCGTACTGGCACTCAGGAGTGGAAGTGGACTACGGCATCGTCCTGGTCGGCGACGAGGGGGACGGGGCGGACGACCAGGACCCCGCCGAGGCGCTCGACCTGCCCGCGGACGGCACCGCCGGGGGCCGCGTCGGCGTCGGCAGCGCCGTCTCGGGGCTGGCCGCGGTGGGCGACGCCCGCCGCCTGGCCGACCTGGCCCTGGGCATCTGCCCGCCCGGGGGCGGCACCGTCCGGCTCACCGAGCACCTGCCCGCGGCGCTGCTCGTCTCCTGCCCCGAACTGGGCACGACCCTCACCGAACAGGTGCTCGGCCCCCTGCTCCGGCTGGAACCGGCCGACCGGGACGTCCTGCTGGACACCCTCACCGCCTGGTTCGCCTGCGACGGCTCCGCCCAGCGGGCCGGCGAGCAGCTGTACTGCCACCGCAACACCGTCCTGAACCGGCTGCGCCGCTGCGAGCAGCTCACCGGCCGCTCGCTGGCCCGCCCGGCCGACGTGGTGGAGATCGGCCTCGCCCTGACGGCACGGCGGGTCCTGCGCGGCTGAGCCGCGCGCCCCCTCGCGCCGCGCGGCATCGCCGCCCCCGCGCGCCTCCCCGTGTCCGGCCGGTACGGCCCCGCGGCCGCGGCCCGCCCACTCCGCCGTACGCGTCAACAGGCTTGCCCCGCGCACTCGTTGCCGCACGAGACCCGCTGCGCGAGGACGCGGACGCCCCGCCCCCTGGGCACCCGCACAACCCCCGTCCCCCCGCGTTGGGACCGCGCAGCGTCCTCCGCCGGACGCCTGTACCGCGCGCCCGCGCCCGTGCTGTCGTGGGGCGCCCTTCCCCCCGACGCACCGTGCCCGAGGGGCACGGACCCGAGGAGACGTGATGCCCGAAGCACCACCGGACGAAGAGCCCGCCCTGATCGTCGAGGGCCTCGACGTGACCTACGGCCGCGCCCTGTCCGCCCTTCGTTCCGTGTCCCTGACCGTCCCGCACGGCACGGTCGTCGCCCTGCTCGGCGCCAACGGCGCCGGGAAGACGACCCTGCTGCGCGCGGTGTCGGGCACCCTGCGCCTGCACCGCGGCGCGGTCACGGCCGGCCGCGTCCGCTACGGCTCCACCGAACTCGACGGACGCGACCCGGTCGCCGCCGTGCGCGCCGGAGTGGTCCAAGTCCCCGAGGGCCGCCGCGTCTTCGCCGGCCTCACCGTCGACGAGAACCTGCGCACCGGCGGCCTCGGCCTCGGACGGCGCCGCCCCGCCCAGGTCGCCGAGGCCCGCGACCGGGTCTTCGCGCTCTTCCCGCGGCTGGCCGAACGCACCCGGCAGGCCGCCGGGCTGCTCTCCGGCGGCGAGCAGCAGATGCTCGCCATCGGCCGCGCCCTGATGGCCGCGCCCCGCCTGCTCCTGCTCGACGAGCCCTCGCTCGGCCTCGCCCCGCAGATGGTGCACCGGATCGCCGGGGTCGTCCGCGAGATCAACGCCCAGGGCACCGCCGTCCTGCTGGTCGAGCAGAACGCCGGGATGGCGCTGTCCCTCGCGGACACCGCGTTCGTGCTGGAGGTCGGCGAGGTCCGGCTCTCGGGGGCGGCCGGCGAACTCGCCCGCACGGACGCCGTACGGCGGCTGTACCTGGGGGAGTCGGCCGAGCCGGACCACCCGGCCGCCACCGCGACCCGCGACGGCGCCGCGGCCACCGAGGGGCAGGGAGCCGCGTGAGCGTCCGTACCACCGCACCGCCCGAGCTGACCGTGACCGGCGTGACCGTCCGGTTCGCCGGGCTCACCGCCCTGGACGCGGTGTCCTTCACCGTCGCCCCGGGCACCGTGCACGCCCTCATCGGCCCCAACGGCGCGGGCAAGTCGACCTGTTTCAACGTGCTGTCCGGACTGTGCCGCCCCGCCTCCGGCGCCGTGCGCCTGGGCGGCGCCGAACTCACGCGGCTCGCCCCGCACCGCATCGCAGCCCTCGGCGTCGCCCGCACCTTCCAGAACATCGTCACCACCCGGGGCACCGTCGCCGACAACCTGATGCTCGGCCGGCACGCCCTGTCCCGGGCCGGCTTCGCCGCCAGCGCGCTGCGGCTGCCGCGGGCCCGCCGCGAACAGCGCGCACACCTCGACCGGGCCCGCGAGATCGCCCGGCTCGTCGGACTGGAGGCGCACTTCGACAGCCCCGTGGGCCTGCTGTCCTACGGCGACCGCAAACGCGTGGAGTTCGCCCGCGCCCTGTGCCTGGAACCCCGCGTGCTGCTCCTGGACGAGCCCGTCGCCGGGATGAACGCCGCCGAACGCGCGGCCACGGCACGGGTCGTGGACACCGTCCGGGCCGAACTCGGCCTCTCCGTGGTGCTGGTGGAACACGACATGGGGCTCGTCATGCGGATCGCCGACGAGGTCACCGTCCTCGACTTCGGCCGCGCCGTCGCTCACGGCACCCCGGACGAGGTCCGCCGGGACCCGGAGGTGCTGCGCGCCTACCTGGGCACCGGCGCCGAGGGGGAGGACGCGGCATGACGACCCTGATCGACAACGTCTTCAACGGCCTCGCCCTCGGCGCGGTCTACGCGCTCGTCGCCCTCGGCTTCGTGATCATCTTCAAGGCGTCCGGCGTCATGAACTTCGCCCACGGCTCCCTGCTCCTGCTCGGCGGCTATCTGACCGCCGTCCTCCACGACGCCATCGGATTCGCCGCCGCGCTCGCGCTGTCGGTCCTGGTGACCGCCGCCGTGGCCGGTGCCATGGACCGCTTCCTGCTCCAGGCCGGCGGCGGGGCCGACCCGCACACCGCCGCGGTGCAGACCATCGTCACCATCGGCGTCGACATCGTGATCCTCACCGACCTGTCCCGGCGCATCGGCGGCGACCTGCTGTCCCTCGGCGACCCGTGGGGCGACTCGGTCAGCGGCCTCGGGCCGGTCACCGTCGCCGACAGCCGGATCGCCGCGATCGCCGTCTCCACGGCCGTCATCGCCGGTGTCTTCGCCCTGTTCAGGTACACCTCCTGGGGCCTGTCCCTGCGCGCGTCCGCCGAGGACGTCGAAGCGGCGGCCCTGATGGGCGTCCGGCTGGTCCGCGTCCGCACCCTCGCCTGGTGCCTCGCCGGAGCGCTCGCCGCGCTGGCCGCGGTCTTCCTCGCCGCGTTCCCCGCCCCCGGACTGGAGCGCACCACCGGCCAGATCGCCCTGAAGGCGTTCCCGGCGGCGATCCTCGGCGGGATGTCCTCACCGCCCGGCGCCCTCGCCGGCAGCCTGCTGATCGGTCTGACCGAGGCGCTCGTCGCGGGCTACCAGTCCGAACTGACCCTCCTCGGCGAGGGATTCGGCTCCGTCGCCCCCTACGCGGTGATGGTGCTGGTCCTCCTCGTGCGGCCCACCGGGCTCTTCGGCGCGAAGGCGGCGATCCGTGTCTGAGCGCTTCCCCCGGCCCCGGGCCGTCCGCCTGGGCCGTACCCTCGCCCTCGTGGCGGTGCTGTGCGCGCCGCCCTTCTACCTCGACGCGTTCTGGCTGCGCATCGGACTGTTCTCGATGGCGGCCGCCGTCGGCGCCGTCGGCCTCGGCCTGCTCTCCGGCACCGCGGGCCAACTCTCCCTCGGCCACGCCTTCTTCCTCGCCGTGGGCGCCTACGGCTACGTCTGGCTGGCCGGCGAGCCCGGCCCCGGACTGCCCACCGCCCTCGCCGCCGTCCTCGCGGTGCTGCTCGCCGGCGCCGCGGGCGGACTGTTCAGCCCCGTCGCCGGCCGGGTGCGGGGCATCTACCTCGGCGTCGCCACCCTGGCCCTGGTCTTCCTCGGCAACCACGTCCTGCTCACCGCCGACTCCGTCACCGGAGGCTTCAACGGCCGCTCCGTCGCACCCCTGGAGATCGGCGGCTTCTCCTTCTCCTCCGAGTCCGAACTCACCGTGCTGGGCGTGCCGTTCGCGGCGGAGGAACGCCTCTGGTACCTGGGGCTCGCCCTGTTCGCGCTGACCTGGTTCACCGCCCGCGGACTGCTGCGGGGACGGCCCGGCCGCGCCCTGGCGGCACTGCGCGACAGCGAGACCGCGGCCGCCGTGATGGGCGTCGACGTCGCACGCCACCGCTCGGCCGCCTTCGTCGTGTCGTCGATGTACGCCGGGCTGGCCGGGGTGATGCTCGCGCTCGCCTTCCGCCGGGTCGTGCCCGACTACTTCGGGCTCGTCCTCTCCGTCGACTACCTCGCCATGATCGTCATCGGCGGGCTCGGCTCGGTCGCCGGAGCCACCGCGGGCGCCGTCTTCGTCACCGCGCTGCCCCTGCTGATGACCCGCTACGCCGACCAGCTCCCCCTCGTCGCCGCGCCGGGCAGCACCGACGGCGGGGTCGGCCCCACCGAGGCGGCCCGCTACCTCTACGGCGCGCTGATCGTCCTCGTCCTGCTGTTCGCCCCCGACGGACTGCACGGCCTGGTCCGCCGGGCGCGCGCCCGCCTGCGCGAGCGGCGCGGCGGGAGTCCGCCCACCGACACCACCCCCCGGCACGACCCACCCCGGCCTGCCGTACGAGCCAAGGAGCCCACCCCGTGAAGCCGACGCACCACCACCCGCCCCGCGCCGCCGCGCGCACCCGGACCCTCCTGGCGGGCGCCCTCGCGGCCCTGCTGCTCGCGAGCACCGGATGCAGCTCCAAGGCGGACTCCTCCGACCGCGCCGCGGGCGGCTCCGACGGCGTGCGGACCGGACCCGGCGTCACCGACGGGTCCATCAGGCTGGGGGCGCTCACCGACCTCACCGGCCCCTACGCGACCCTCGGCAAGAGCATCGTGCAGGCCCAGCAGATGTGGGCCGACGAGGTCAACGCCCGGGGCGGCATCTGCGAGCGGCGCGTGGAGATCGTCGTCAAGGACCACGGCTACGACGTCCAGAAGGCGGTCACCGCCTACGCCGACATCTCCCGTGACGTCGTCGCGCTGCCGCAGGTCATCGGTTCCCCCGTGATGGCCGCGCTGCTCGACGACATCGAGCGGGACAAGGTGCTGACGTTCCCGCAGGCGTGGGCCGCCTCCCTGCTCGGCCGTGACGCGGTCCAGGTCCTCGGCACCACCTACGACGTCGACATGATCGCCGCCGTAGACTTCCTCACCCGCACCAAGGGCCTGGCGAAGGGGGACCGGATCGGTCACGTCTACTTCGAGGGCGACTACGGCGCCAACGCGCTCGAAGGCGCGCGGTGGGCCGCCGGGAAGGCCGGTCTGAAGGTCGTCGGCCAGAAGATCAAGGCGACCGACACCGACCTCTCGGCGCAGGTCTCCGCGCTGCGCAAGGAGGGCGTCAAGGCCATCCTGATCAGCGCCGGACCGGCGCAGACCGCCTCCCTCGTCGGCGTCGCCGCGTCCCGCGGGCTGAAGGTGCCCGTGGTCAGCAGCGCTCCCGGCTACGCCCCCCAGCTGATGAAGACCCCGGCCGCCCCCGCGCTCGCGGCCATGCTCAACGTGGTCAGCGCCGCCCCGGCGGTCAGCTCCGACCTCCCCGGCGTACGCAGGATGGTCGCCGCCTACCAGAAGAAGTACCCGGGCTCCCTGGTCGACGCGGGCGTGCTCTCCGGCTACAACGCCGCGCAGATGACGGGCGCCGCCCTGAAGCGCTCCTGCGAGAAGGGCAGCCTCGCCCGCGAGGACGTGGTCGCGGCGCACCGCTCCCAGACGCGCGTGGACGTCGGACTCGGCACGGCGCAGGACTTCTCCGACAAGTCCCGTCCGGCCAGCACGCTGACGTACGTCCAGAAGCCGGACGCCGGGGCGAC
>NZ_AGBF01000279.1 GCF_000225525.1 Streptomyces zinciresistens K42
CCCGTCCCGCCCGGCCCCACGCGGTCCGCCCGGCCGCTCCTGGCCCGCCAGGACGCGCGCGAACAGCTCGTACGGCTGCTCGCCCGCGGGCGTTCCGTGCGCCTGACCGGTGCCCGCGGCGCGGGCCGCACCAGCCTCCTCGACCTCGTCGCCGAGGACTGCGCGGACCTCGCCCCCGACGGAGTGGTCCGCCTCAGCGGCTTCGGCCGCACCTCCGCCGACCTCCTCGACGACCTCTTCCGGTCCGTCCACGACGCGCCCCTGCACCGCCCGGCCCAGGACGAACTGCTCGCCTGCCTGCGCGAGATCGGCGCGGTCGTCGTCGTGGACGACGTCGAGTTCGGCGGCGCCGCGCTGGACGAGCTGATCGACGCGACCCCCGAGTGCGCCTTCCTGGTCGCCGCCACCCCCGACGTGCCCGCGCCGTCCGCCGGAGCAGACGTCGAGGAGGTCGCCCTCGGCGGTCTCGACCGCGCCGCGAGCATGGACCTGCTGGAGCGGGGCGTGGGCCGGGAGCTCACGGAGGACGAGAAGAACTGGGCCGGCGACCTGTGGTTCGAGTCCGAGGGCCTGCCGCTGAGGTTCGTCCAGGCCGGTGCGCTGCTGCGGCAGCGGGACCGGCTGCGGGCCGGGGCGGAGGCCGTCGACGAGTACGGCGTCTTCGAGGAGGCCCCGCCCGCCGACGCCGTCCCGCGGAGCGTCCTGGCCGACTCCGGCGGCGAGGAGTCGCCCCTGCCCTCGCTCGGTGAGGCCGCGGGACCGGCGAGCCTGCTCGCCTCGCGGCTCAGTGCCTCGGCACGGGCCGCCCTGCGCCTCGCCGTCGCGCTCGGCGGCGAGCTGCCGCACCAGGCCCATCTGCCCGCGCTCGTCGGCGACACCCACGCCGACGCCGCCCTGGGCGAGCTGACCGACTCCGGGCTGGTCTCGCCGGTCGGCGCCCGCTACCGCCTCGCGGCCGACGTGCTGGTCCAGCTGGAGGGCGCCGGGTACGCCGACGGCCTGCGGGACACCGCCCTCACCGCCGCCACCCACTACACCTGGTGGGCCGGGCACCCCTCCGTCACCCCCGAGCGCGTCAGCGCCGAGGCGGACGCCGTGCTCGCCGCGCTGGCGGTGATCGTGCCCGGCACGCAGCCGCCCGCCGAGGACGAGGAGAGCCCGGCCGTGCGGCTGGCCCGCACGGTGGCCCCGGCCTTCGCCGCGGGGCTGCACCCCGGTGCCTGGGAGCGTGCGCTGCGCGCCGGTGCCGAGGCGGCCCGGCTGGCCGACGAAGTCACCGAACAGGCTTACTTCCACCACGAGTTGGGCATCCTCGCGCTCTGCGACGGCCAGCTGGACCGGGCCCGTACCGAGCTGGAGACCGCCATCGGCCTGCGCGCAGGGCTCGCCGACCAGCGCGGCACGGTCGCGGGCCGGCGCGCGCTCGCCCTCGTCTCGGACCGCTCCGGCACCGCCCCCGGCCTCGTCGCGTTCGCCGCGACGGCGGGTGGGGAGGGGCCGGACGCCCGCCGCGAGGAGTCCCGGTCGCCCGCGGGCGGGGTGCCCGGCCGGGCCGGTGACACCGCGACCCTCGTCACCCACCGGGCCACGGCACCCGCGCCGTCCCCGGCGGCCCCGCGCAAGCGCGGCGGCGGGCTGCTCGGCTTCGCCCGGCGCAACCTGGTCGCGGCGGGCGCGGGCGCGCTGCTCGTGGCCGTGCTCGGCACCGTGGTGACGCTCGGGGCCACCTCCGAGGGCGAACAGGACAGCCCCGCCTCCCAGGTCGGCGTCGACCCGTCCGCGAGCCCCGGCATCGACGACGAGGGCCTCGGCGCGGACAAGGCCGAGGGCGAGGACGGCAAGGGCGACACGGGTACGGCGACCAGCCGTCCGACGGACCCGGGCCCCGACGGCATGCCGGGCACGGCGGACGACCCGGCGCCCTCGGAGTCGACCGGGCCGTCCGACGACCCGTCCGGCACGAAGGCGCCGGGCGGCGGGTCGTCCCCGACGCCCCCGAAGCCGCCGACGCCGAAGCCCTCCGGCTCGACCAGGCCGCCCACGTCGAAGCCGCCGACCCCGACCGGGTCGCCGACCGGCGAGCCTTCGACGTCCTCGTCGCCGACGTCCGGGCCGTCCACGAGCGAGTCGCCGCCGCCGCCGTCGTCGTCCACGCAGTCGTCCGACTCCGCGAGCCGCCCGGCGACGTCCGGCGCACCCGCGACCACGACGGCGGGCTCCCCGCAGCCCGGCACCCCGGCATCACCGGGCGATCCGGGCACGCTGATCTGAGCACAGGTCCCGCGGCCCGGCGGACCCGGTCCCGGGGCGTCCCGGGAACCGTTCCGGGGCGCCCCGGGACCGGGCACGACGCCAGCGTCGACCGCACCGTCACCCCGGACGAGGTGATCCCTCGCCCAGGCCGCGGGCGCCCGCGGCCAGGGCCGGGGCGGTCTCACGCCGGAGGAGAGCGCGGCGATTCCGGTGCCGTCGGCGCGCGCCGCCCCGGCCGCTGCACGCGAACGGCCCCGCCGCGAGCATCGTCGTGGCGGGGCCGGGGCCGCTCGGAACAGGACGTCGCTCAGAACAACCGGAGCTTGTCGTCCTCGATGCCGCGCAGGGCGTCGTAGTCGAGGACCTGGCAGCCGATGCCCCGGTCCGTCGCGAGGACGCGGGCCTGCGGCTTGATCTCCTGGGCGGCGAAGACGCCGCGCACCGGGGCGAGACGGGGGTCCCGGTTCAGCAGTTCCAGATAGCGGGTGAGCTGCTCCACGCCGTCGATCTCGCCGCGCCGCTTGATCTCGACCGCGACCGTGCGCCCCTCGGCGTCCCGGCACAGGATGTCGACCGGTCCGATGGCCGTCATGTACTCGCGGCGGATGAGCGTGTAGCCCTCGCCGAGCGTCTCGATGCGGTCGGCGAGCAGTTCCTGGAGATGCGCTTCCACGCCGTCCTTGATCAGGCCGGGATCGACGCCGAGTTCGTGCGAGGAGTCGTGGAGGACTTCCTCCATCGTGATGATCAGCTTCTCGCCCGCTTTGTTGGTGACCGTCCAGACGTCCTTCTGCTCGCCGTCGCCCTCCTTCAACGTGCAGGGGGGCGACATCCAGTTCAGGGGTTTGTAGGCCCGGTCGTCCGCGTGGATCGAGACGCTGCCGTCCGCCTTGACCAGGATCAGACGGGGTGCCGGGGGCAGATGGGCGGTGAGCCGGCCCGCGTAGTCGACGGAGCAACGGGCAATGACGAGACGCATGGTCGGCAACGCTACTGGACGGGTCCCCGGCCACGCGATCCGCCCTGTGGGAGTCCGGATGACCCCGGACTGCCCCTGTTCGTTTCTGGCCGATTGTGAGCCCAACGGGGTCTGCGCATGTACGCGTTCTCCTGGTGCCGTCACCGTACGTTGCCTACGGTATGGAACGGGAGGTCGTCAGACGTGTACGCAGAGTGTCCGGCGTCGCGGACTCCCTCATCTGTCCGGCAACCCCCGCCGCGGCGGGGGTGCGAGAGGAGAACCCATGTCGCTCGACGTCTCACCGGCCCTACTCGAACAGGCCGAGCGAGGCGAGGTCGACGAAGCCGAATTCGTCGACTGCGTCCGGACCTCCCTGCCCTACGCATGGGAGATGATCAGCTCCCTGGTGGCTCAGCTGAAGGTCGACGGCGGACCGTTCGCCGACAACCAGACGCCCCCGCCGGACGAGCAGGCACGCGGCCAACTGCTGCGTGCGCTTGCGAGCGACGCGATACGCGGCGCGCTGCAGCGGCACTTCGGGGTGCGACTGGCCTTCCAGAACTGCCACCGGGTGGCGGTGTTCCCGCTCGACTCCTCGGTCGACGGGACGCTGTCCCGCTTCACCTCGGCGCGCAGCCAGGTGCTGAACCAGTCCCCGGAGTTCCGGGACTGCTGAGGCGGTGGGTCGCCTGCTTGCCGCTCCGTACGCGGGAGGTGCATTCAGTACCGGGGCGGCAAGCCCTCCGGCGCCGCCGCGCGCCGGCTGTCTCAGCCGAGCTGCGGCAGTACCTCGGCGCCCAGCCGCCGTACGTTCTCCTCGGTCGCCGCGAGGTCGCCCGAACCCTCGACCAGCAGGGCGAAACGGGAGACGCCCGTGCGCTCGCTGGTCGCCGCCAGCCGGTCGGCGCACAGCCGCGGGGTGCCCACCGGGTGCAGCCCGCAGAGCAGTTCGGTGTAGGCGAGCGGGTCGCGCATCGTGCGACGGCGGCCGTCCACCGTCACATGGGCCTCCAGGCCCTGGCGGAGCCAGCCCGGCATCGCCTTGGTCAGGGTCTCCACCGCGTCCGTGCGCCGGTCGGCGATCTGGCAGACCCCGGCCGACACGTGGGCCGCCGCGCGGATCTCGTCCGCCGGCCGTCCCGCCACGCGCGCGTGCTCCCGCCACAGCGCGACCATCTCGGCCTTCTCCTCGTCGCCCACATGCATGCCGAGCAGCATCGGCAGCCCGCGCTCGGCCGCGAGCCGCACGCTCTTCGGGGAGGTGCAGGCGACGACGACCTCGGGGCCCCCGGCCCCGGTGAGGCACTCCGAGGGCCGGGGCACCACGGGCACCTCGCGGAAGCCGAACCGCTCGCCCGTGCCCGCGACCGAGGGCTCGCGCAGCCAGCGCAGCACCAGGTCGAGCGCCTCCGGGAACCCCTCCTCGTACGCCCGCAGACCCGCGCCGAACACCTCCAGGTCGACCCAGGGGCCGCCGCGCCCGACGCCCAGCGAGAACCGCCCGCCGGACGCGATGTGCAGCAGCGCGGCCTGCTCGCCGAGGGCGACCGGGTGGGCGGCCGGCAGCACACTGACCGCGGTGCCCACCCCCAGCCGGCGGGTGCGGCCGAGCAGCAGCGCGGCCAGGGTGACGGCGGACGGGCACGTGCCGTACGGCACGAAGTGGTGCTCGGCCAGCCAGACCGAGTCGAGCCCCGACTCCTCGGCGACCTCGGCGGAGCGGATCGCGCGGTGCAGCGCCTCGCCGTCGCCCTGTCCCGGGAACCGGGCCGCCAGTACGAAACTTCCTACGCGCATGGGTGATTCCTGCTTCCTCGGCTCCGACACGGAGCTCCCCCACCGGGCATAACCGTCCGACACGTGCCGAGGACACGGCCTGGCGAAGGGATTTGCGGATTGTCTGCAGAATCGACGGCCGCGGTGAGGGACTTGTGGGGATTCATGCCGTACGGCTGCCCCCGTCCGTGCCGCGTAGGCTGGACGTGGTCCACGCATCCTGTAGAGCCCCGTGAGGTGTTCCGTGTCCCCGCGACGCAACCGAGCCAAGGGAGCCGGCACGTCCGGACAGAGTGCCGAGGGCGACCGCCCGGGGCGCTACGGCGGCTGGCAGTCCGCCGAGACCTGGCAGGGCGAGGAGTGGAACGTCCGGCACGTGGCCGGCGCGAGCGCCCGGGGCAAGGCGTACCGCTGCCCCGGCTGCGACCAGACGATCCCCGACGGCGTCCCGCACGTCGTGGCCTGGCCGGGCCACGGCGGTGTGGACGACCGCCGCCACTGGCACAGGGCGTGCTGGAACGCGAAGGACCGCCGCACCACGCGGGTGCAGCGGTCCCGCAACGCGCCGAGGTTCTGAGCCCGGCCCGCGGCCTACACGTCCCGCTTCTCCAGCAGGGCGAGCGCACCGCCGTACGCGACCGCGGTCACGCCCAGCATGATCCACAGCGGGTCCCAGCCGGACGGTCCCGAGGTGCTGAGCGACTGCGCGTAGAAGACGCTGAGCTGGTTCGGGACGGAGTACTCGAACAGGGCCTCCTGAAGGGTCCTGAGCGACTCCGCGAACATGAACAGGGCGATGACCAGCGGGGCCAGCACGAGCCCGATCATGATCGTGATCGCGCCCGCGGAGTGCCGGATGACCGAGCCGACGATCAGGGACAGCAGACCGAGCAGCGCGATGTAGAGCGAGATGCCGACCGTGGCCTTCAGCCACTCCTCGGCCGACGGCTCGCGGGCGCCGTCGACGATCGCCACGTCCGCGAGGGCGACCAGCACCGTCGACACCAGCGTCACCGTGAACGCGACGGCGAAGAACACGATCGACTTCGCCGCCAGCACCCGGCTACGGCTGGGACAGGCCGTCATCGTCGTGCGGATCATGCCGGTGCCGTACTCCGACGCCGTGGTCAGCACGCCGAGCGTGATGACGCAGATGGTGCCGAGCAGCAGCCCGAAGAAGCCGAACGGCAGCGGGTTCTCCTCGGAGAGGTTCTCCGGCGAGGCGTTGCCCGCGATCAGCGCGGCGACCGACAGGCCGATGCCGATGACCAGGACCACGAACACCCCGAGCGTCCACACCGTGGAGCGCACGGAGCGGATCTTCGTCCACTCGGAGGCGAGCGCGTGCCCGAGGTGCGTGCGCACCACGGGGATCGGCGAGTGGTAGACGGGGTACGGCGACCCGGGCGCCGCCTGCCAGGTCGGTGCGGCGCTCTGCGGCATCGGGCGGGGCGTGCTCATCGGGCGTCCTGGGCTGGGTCGGGGCGGCGGCCGGTGTCCCGGCAGCGGGCGCGGGCGGCTGTGCGCCGAGGAGTGGCTGAAGGCCACGGTCGGCATCTCGCTCT
>NZ_AGBF01000278.1 GCF_000225525.1 Streptomyces zinciresistens K42
GGGCGGTGCGAGGCCCCCGGCCCGCGCGTGTCATGCGGTGAGGGCCTCCCCGGTGGCGGGAAGCACGCCGGGCCGCGGACCGAACACGATCCGGCGCGGCCCGGGGACCGGGGCCGGGTGCTCCGGCGGGAGGACGGCCGTCTCGGCCGCACGGGCCAGACGGGCGCGGTCGGGGTGGCTGCCCGGGGCGATCGGCCGCGCCACGCGGACCTCGGCGGTCAGTCCGCGGGTGCTCGCCACGCGCCACACGGAGGCGAGCAGGGTGTCGTCGCCGACGAAGGCGGCCGCGGTGGCGGTCTCGCCGTCGGCGCGGCGGTAGTCGAGACGGACGGGCTGGACGGGCACGCCGGCGTCCAGCGCGGCCTGGAAGGCGGCGCGGCGGAAGCGGCCCCGGGCGCGACCGCACCAGGTGCTGCCCTCGGGGAACACGGCGACGGCGTCGCCGGACCGCAGCGCCGCGGCGATCCGGGCCACCGTCGCGGGCAGCGCCCGGACCCGGTCGCGGTCGATGAACAGGGCGCCGCCGCGGGCGGTGAGCCGGCCCGCGACCGGCCAGGCGCGGATCTCCGACTTGGCGAGCATCCGGGCGGGGCGTACGGCGGCGATGAGCGGGATGTCCAGCCAGGAGACGTGGTTGGCGACGAGCAGCAGTCCGCCGTCGGGTGCGGCGGCGCCGTCGATCCGCGGGCGCACGCCGCAGGCCCGGACGACCCAGCGGCACCAGAGGCGTACCGCCCCGGCGGGCAGGTGCCGCCCGAGCAGTCCGGCGGCCAGGTGGGCCAGGCATCCGGCGAGGAGCAGGAACAGCACGGCGGCGAAGCGCAGGGCGGCCAGGGCCGGGAGCCGGGTGGGGCCGCCCGCGCCGGTGCAGGTGCGGGGCGCGCAGGGGGCGCTGGGCCGCCACAGGGTTCCGGCGTCGGGGGCGTGGCGGGTGGGCGCGGCGGCCGGTTCCGGGGAGCCGGCGAGCACGGGGACGCTCATGGCCGTCGTGTCCGTCACGCCGGGGCGAGGGAGAGGAAGTGCCGCAGATAGCGCGGGTCGACCCGGCGCATCGACAGCAGGACGTACAGGTCGGCGACGCCGAACTCCGGGTCGTGCGCGGGTTCGCCGCACACCCGGGCGCCGAGGCGGAGGTAGCCGCGCAGCAGGGCCGGCAGCTCGGTCCGGCCGGCCGGGGCGGGGGCCTGCGGGTGCCAGGGGCGCAGCGGCCGTACCCGGTGTTCCGGCGGGGCCAGGTGCCGGGCGCGGACCCGCTCCCAGGTGGCGGCGGCCAGGGCGCCGCCGTCGGCGAGCGGGACGGAGCAGCAGCCGGCCAGCCACTCGTGGCCGCGGTCGACCATGTAGCGGGCGATGCCGGCCCAGATGAGGCCGATGACGGCGCCGTCGCGGTGGTCGGGGTGCACGCAGGAGCGGCCGACCTCGACCAGGTCCGGGCGCAGGGCGGCGATGCCGGAGAGGTCGAACTCGCCCTCGGAGTACAGGCCGCCGGCGGCCGCGGCGCGCTCGGGGGGCAGCAGCCGGTAGGTGCCGACGACCTGTCCGGACGTCTCCTCCCGGACGAGCAGGTGGTCGCAGTGGGCGTCGAAGGCGTCGATGTCGTGGCCCGGCTGCGGCGTGGTCAGCAGGGCGCCCATCTCGCCGGCGAAGACGTCGTGGCGCAGCCGCTGTGCGGCGCGTACGTCCTCCTCGTCGCGGGCGAGCGAGACGGTGTAGCGGGTGGGGGCGGCGGGCTGCGGGGGGCGGTCGGCGGTCAGTGCTGCGGGCATGGCGTGCTCCTGGTCACGGGCCGGGACGGCGGGCGGAGGGGCGGGCGGCGTTGCGTGCCGCCCCTGTTCTTCCTAGGCCGGTTGGCGTGTACGTGACGTATGCCGGGAGAACGCATGTGCGGATGCTGAACGGCGCGAACCGGTACCGGGGGTCCACGTTCCGGTGCCCGTCCGGTCAGCCGCGGGCTCCGGTGCCGTTCACCGGGCGTGTGCCCGGGGCCGGGATCCGCAGAAGGCGAGACGGGGCCGGGGAGCACCTCCCGGCCCCGCCCGTCCGCACCGCTGGGCGAACGTGTGTGCCCCGACGGCCTCCGGTCCCCGGGGGGACCCGAGCGGCCGTCCTCAACGGGGTGGGTGCGGTGAGCGCTTCACCTTCCGCGTGGCGCGCAGCCATTCCTTGTTCATGCTGGTGATGGACATGAGGGGGATGCCCTTGGGGCAGGCGGTGGCGCACTCGCCCGCGAGGGTGCAGCCGCCGAAGCCCTCGTCGTCCATCGCGGCCACCATGTCCAGCACCCGCGTCTCGCGCTCGGGCGCGCCCTGGGGCAGCACGTTGAGATGGTTGATCTTGGCGGAGGTGAACAGCATCGCGGCCCCGTTGGGGCAGGCCGCCACGCACGCCCCGCAGCCGATGCACTCGGCGTGCTCGAAGGCGAAGTCGGCGTCCGGCTTGGGGACGGGCGTGGCGTGCGCCTCGGGGGCGGCGCCGGTCGGCGCGGTGACGTAGCCGCCGGCCTGGATGACGCGTTCGAACGCGGACCGGTCCACGACCAGGTCCTTGACCACCGGGAAGGCGGACGCCCGCCACGGCTCGACGTCGATGGTGTCGCCGTCGCGGAAGGACCGCATGTGCAGCTGGCAGGTGGTGGTGCGCTCCGGGCCGTGCGCGTCGCCGTTGATGACGAGCGAGCAGGCGCCGCAGATGCCCTCGCGGCAGTCGTGGTCGAAGGCGACGGGGTCCTCGCCCCGGAGGATGAGCTCCTCGTTGAGGGTGTCGAGCATCTCCAGGAAGGACATGTCGGAGGAGATCCCGTCCACCTGGTAGGTGGACATGGCGCCTTCGGCGTCGGCGTTCTTCTGCCGCCAGACGCGCAGGGTGAGCTTCATGCGTAGCTCCGCTGGGTGGGGTGGACGTACTCGAAGACGAGGTCTTCCTTGTGCAGCACGGGAGCGGCGCCCGTGTCGGTGAACTCCCAGGCCGCGGCGTAGGCGAACGCGTCGTCCCTGCGGGCGGCCTCGCCGTCCGGGGTCTGCGACTCCTCGCGGAAGTGTCCGCCGCAGGACTCCTCGCGGTGCAGCGCGTCCAGGCACATCAGTTCGGCGAGTTCCAGGTAGTCGACGATGCGGTTGGCCTTCTCCAGCGACTGGTTGAACTCCTCGCCGCTGCCGGGGACCTTGATCCGCCGCCAGAACTCCTCGCGGATCTGCGGGATGCGCTCCAGGGCCTTGCGCAGACCGCTGTCGGTACGGGCCATGCCGCAGAACTCCCACATCAGTTCGCCGAGTTCGCGGTGGAAGGAGTCGGGGGTGCGGTCACCGTCGACGGCGAGCAGGAGGTGGAGGCGGTCCTGGGTCTCGGCCAGCACCTCCTGGACGTTCGGGTGTTCGTCGGTGACCGTCTCGTGGCGGGGGTTGCGGGCGAGGTAGTCGTTGATGGTGGCGGGCAGCACGAAGTAGCCGTCGGCCAGTCCCTGCATGAGGGCGGAGGCGCCGAGCCGGTTGGCGCCGTGGTCGGAGAAGTTGGCCTCGCCGATGGCGAACAGGCCGGGCACGGTGGTCTGGAGGTCGTAGTCGACCCACAGTCCGCCCATCGTGTAGTGGACGGCCGGATAGATGCGCATGGGCACCTCGTACGGATCCTCGTCGGTGATCCGCTGGTACATGTCGAAGAGGTTGCCGTACCTGGCCTCGACGGCGTCGCGGCCCATCCGCCGCACGGCGTCGGCGAAGTCGAGGTACACGCCCTGTCCGCCGGGGCCCACGCCCCTGCCCTCGTCGCAGACGTTCTTCGCGGCGCGGGAGGCGATGTCGCGGGGCACCAGGTTGCCGAAGGAGGGGTAGATGCGCTCCAGGTAGTAGTCGCGCTCGTCCTCGGGGATGCGGTGCGCGGGGCGGTCGTCGCCCTTGGCCTTCGGCACCCAGATCCGGCCGTCGTTGCGCAGCGACTCGCTCATCAGGGTCAGCTTGGACTGGTGGTCGCCGGTGCGCGGGACGCAGGTGGGGTGGATCTGGGTGAAGCAGGGGTTGGCGAACCAGGCACCGCGCCGGTGGGCCCGCCAGACCGCGGTGGCGTTGGAGTTCATGGCGTTCGTCGACAGGTAGAAGACGTTGCCGTAGCCGCCGCTGGCGAGGACGACGGCGTCCGCGTAGTACGTGTCGATCCGCCCGGTGATCAGGTCGCGGGCCACGATGCCGCGGGCGCGGCCGTCGACGACGATCAGGTCCAGCATCTCGGTACGGGGGTGCATCTCGACGTTGCCCGCGGCGATCTGACGGCTGAGGGCCTGGTAGGCGCCGAGCAGCAGTTGCTGGCCGGTCTGGCCGCGGGCGTAGAAGGTCCGCGAGACCTGGACCCCGCCGAAGGAGCGGGTGTCGAGCAGGCCGCCGTACTCGCGGGCGAAGGGGACGCCCTGCGCGACGCACTGGTCGATGATCTCGACGGAGATCTGGGCGAGCCGGTGGACGTTGGACTCGCGGGCGCGGAAGTCGCCGCCCTTGACGGTGTCGTAGAATAGCCGGTGGACGGAGTCGCCGTCGTTGCGGTAGTTCTTCGCCGCGTTGATGCCGCCCTGTGCGGCGATGGAGTGGGCGCGGCGCGGGGAGTCCTGGTAGCAGAACTGGACGACGTGGTAGCCCTGTTCGGCGAGGGTGGCGCCGGCGGAGCCGCCGGCCAGGCCGGTGCCCACCACGATCACCGTGTGCTTGCGCCGGTTGGCGGGGTTGACGAGCTTCGCCTCGAAGCGGCGGGTGTCCCAGCGCTCGGCCACGGGCCCGGCGGGGGCCTTGGTGTCGGCGACGGGCGCGCCGGTCGGGTAGTTCAGGTATGCGGCGCTCATGTCAGCCCACCACTCCGGTCATCACGCCCACGGGGACGGCGAGGAAGCCGACCGTGAGCAGCAGTGCGAGAACGTTGGCGACGCCCTTGAGGGCGCGGTCGCGGGTGCGGCTGCCGGCGCCGAGGGTCTGGGCGGCGCTCCAGAAGCCGTGCCGCACATGCAGGCCGAGGGCGAGCATCGCGACGATGTAGATCACGTTGCCGTACCAGGTGGAGAAGGTGTCCACGATGTTCTCGTACGGGCGTCCCGCCTGGAATCCGCCGGGGTGCACGGTGCCCGTGGTCAGGTCCAGGATGTGCCAGACGATGAAGAGGCCGAGGATGACACCGCCCCAGCGCATGGTGCGGGTCGCGTAGGAGGCGCGGGCCTTCTTGTGGACGTACTTGTCCGGGCGGGCCCGCAGGTCGCGGCGGCTGAGCTGGTAGGCGGAGACGGCGTGGGCGACGACCGCCACGACCAGCACCACCCGGACCAGCCACAGGGCCCACTCCTCGTGCAGGAAGGGGGCGCCGACGGTGCGCAGCCAGCGCGCGTACTCGTTGAAGGTGTCCGCGCCGAAGAAGATCTTCAGGTTGCCGGCCATGTGGACGATCAGGTACAGCAGCATGGTCAGTCCGCTGACCGCCATGACGGTCTTCTTGCCGACGGTGGAGTCCCACACCGCGCGTGCCATGGACGGCCGTCGTTCCGTCCGCGTTGCCAGAGCCATGACCCTGACGCTAGGGCCGAAGGGCCCCATCGGTCCAAGACATGGCGCGGCTCGTTCCGATAGGCACTGGCTATGCTGGCCGGATGCAGTTCCAGCAGCTCCAGTACTTCGTCACGGTCGCCGAGACCCGGCACTTCACGCGCGCCGCCGATCTGGTGCATGTCGCGCAGCCCTCCTTGTCGCAGCAGATCAGGGCGCTGGAGCGGGAGTTGGGCGCGGACCTGTTCCTGCGGGCGCGCGGCAACATCACGCTGACCGACGCCGGGGAGGCGCTGCTGCCGCTGGCCCGGCGCATCCTCGCCGACGCCGACACCGCCCGGCACGAGGTGCTGGAACTGGCGCAGCTGCGCCGGGGGCGGGTCCGGCTGGGCGCCACCCCGAGCCTGTGCACGGGCCTGCTGCCGGACGTCCTGCGGGCCTTCCACGACCGCTATCCGGGCATCCGGCTGCTCGTCGAGGAGAGCGGCTCGCACGACCTGGTGCGGGAGCTGGCGCGCGGCGCGCTGGACCTGGCCCTGGTGGTGCTGCCGCTGCCGACCCCCTCTCCCGCGCTGACCACGGTGGACCTGCTGCGCGAGGACCTGGTGGTGGTCTCCTCGCCGGAGTCCCCCCGGCCGGGCGGGGGGCGCCGCACCGTGCGGATCGCCGATCTGGAGGGCGAGCGCCTGGTGATGTTCCGGCACGGCTACGACCTGCGGGAGCTGACCGTGGCCGCGTGCCGTGCCGAGGGCTTCGAGCCGGACTTCGCGGTGGAGGGCGGGGAGATGGACGCGGTGCTCGGGTTCGTGCGGGCGGGGCTGGGCCTGGCCGTCGTGCCGCGCATGGTGGCGGCCCGCTCGGGCCGGGGGCTGCGGGTGACCCCGCTGGCCCGGCCCGGTCTGCACCGGACGATCGCGCTGGCCCACCGCAGCGACGTGGCGCCGCCGCGGGCCGCGCGCGAGCTGCAGCGGATACTGCTGGAGCGCTGAGCCCCGCGCACACGGGCCGGCGGGGCGGGGCGGAAGGCAGGCGCCGGGCGGGGCAGCCGGGCAGGCGCCGGCCATGGA
>NZ_AGBF01000277.1 GCF_000225525.1 Streptomyces zinciresistens K42
CCCGCGACGGCCTTGGCGATCTTCCCGGCGTCGATCGCCATCTCGCGCAGGTTCCCGCTGATCGGGTTGGTGTAGCCGGTGAAGTACAGGCCGGGAGCCCCCGCGGGCGTCCGCGCGCCCCGGACGGAGGGCCTGCCGCGCCCGTCGAGCACCCCGAGGTGGCCGACGAGGCCGTCCAGGCCGCGGGCGTAGCCGGTGGCCGCGACGACGGCGTCCACGGAGATCCGGGTGCCGTCGGCGAGGACCACCTCGCCGTCCTCGAAGCCGTCCACGGCCGCCACGATCCCGACGCGGCCCTTGCGCACGGCGTCGATCAGGCCGACGTCCAGGACCGGGATCGCCCCCTGCCGCACCCGGCTGTACAGCCCGGTGTCCGGCCGCGGCAGCCCCTGCGCCGCGAGGTCGGGCACGCTGATCCTCGCCACGGGCCGCGCGAGCCGGTCGACGAGGGCGACGGGCAGCCGCCGTACGAGGATGCTGGTGAACTGGGCGGGCCAGCCCGCGGTGGACCGGCGTACGAGGTGCGGCACGGTGCGCACCGCCAGCCGGACCCGCGCCGCCCCGCCCTCCGTCAGGTCCACGGCGATCTCGGCACCGGTGTTGCCCGCGCCGACGACGAGGACGTCGCGGCCGGCGAAGGGTGCCGCGTTGCGATAGGCGCTCGCGTGCACCAACTCGCCCTCGTAGGTGTCCCGTCCGGGCCACTCGGGGATGCGCGGGGTGTGGTTGAACCCGGTGGCCACGACCACCGCGGCGCCGTCCAGCTCGCGTCCGCCGGTCGCGCGCAGCCGCCAGCCGGTGCCGCCGGGGGCGGGCTCTACGCGGGAGACCTCGACCCCGGTGACGATCTCCAGGTCGTGGTGCTCGGCGTACTTCTCCAGGTAGCGCACCACGTCGTCGCGGCGCACCCAGCGTCCGAAGCGGCGGGGCATCGGCAGGCCGGGCAGGGCCGACAGCCGCCGCGTGGTGTGCAGGCGCAGCCGGTCGTAGTGCCCCCGCCAGGAGGCTCCGACGCGGTCCGACCTCTCCAGTACGACGGCCCGCAGCCCTCGCGCGCGCAGGGCCTGGGCGACGGCGAGGCCGCCCGGCCCGCCGCCTATGACGTAGACGGGGCGGTCCGTGGCGGGGCGTTCCGGGAGCTGGGGGGAGTCGGCCATGGTCGCGAGCGTAATCACGCAGGTCGTCGGTGGGTCTCGGGCGAGACCGGAATTGATTGCGGATCGATCACGGCTGTGGGAGAGGCGGGTGGGATGTGTGACGTAGGTCTCCCGATGGTGGGTGCGGGGTGGTTCCGGGGTGCTTCGAGGGGTCGGTGCCGGGGCGGGGGCCGGAGCCTGGCGCGGTGCCGGTGCCGGGGTGGGGAGCCTTGCGCGGTGCCTGGGTCGGGGCCGGAGTCGCGCGGCGGCGAGGGTGCGGTGCCGGTGCGGCGGCCCGGCCGCGGCCATTGTCAGGGCGCGCGGAACTGACGTACCGTCAGATTCATGGACGCGATCTGGCTCACAGGTGCGCAATGGCTTGCCGTGCTCCGGATAGGGCTCGGGCTGTGGTGGCTGGAGAGCTGGCGGCACAAGGACCGCAGGACGTGGCGCGAGGGCGCCGGGATCACCTGGGCCGCCGGGGTCGCGGCCGACCACCGCTGGAGCGCCGTCCGGTCCGGCTTCGAGACCGTCGTCGCGCCCCGGCCGCGCGTCATGGCGTACGTCGT
This sequence comes from Streptomyces zinciresistens K42, assembly GCF_000225525.1. Classification (GTDB taxonomy): domain Bacteria; phylum Actinomycetota; class Actinomycetes; order Streptomycetales; family Streptomycetaceae; genus Streptomyces; species Streptomyces zinciresistens. Next base: position 1,706 of record NZ_AGBF01000277.1, read on the forward strand.
CCTCTACGCCGAACTCGCCCTCGGCCTCGGCCTGGTGCTCGGCTTCCTCACCCCGGTCGCCCTGATCGGCGCCCTGTTGCTCAACCTCCTCTACTTCGTCCTGATGATCCACGACTGGGCCGAGCAGGGGCAGAACTCGATGATGGCGCTGATCTGCGTGGTCGCGCTGTTCGGGATGTCCTGGCAGTCCTGGTCCGTTGACGCCGCCCTGGGGCTCTTCCGGTGAGCGACCAGCGCCACGACGTCCCGGAGCCGGACGCCTTCACCCGCGCCTACTGGGACGCGGCCGCCGAGGGCCGGCTGCTCGTGCGGCGCTGCCGGGCGTGCGGACGCGCCCACCACTACCCGCGGGAGTTCTGCCCGCACTGCTGGAGCGAGGACGTGGCCTGGGAGCCCGCGAGCGGCCGGGCCACCCTCTACACCTGGTCCGTGGTGCACCGCAACGACCTCCCGCCCTTCGCCGGACGCACCCCGTACGTGGCCGCCGTGGTCGAACTCGCCGAGGGGCCGAGGATGATGACCGAGATCGTCCGCTGCCCGGACCCCGCCCTCCTGCGCGCCGGGGCGCACCTGACGGTCGCGTTCCGCGACGGCGCACCGGTGTTCCGCCCGGCCGGCTGACCGCGCCGGACCACCGCGGACCGTGCGCCCTTGCCGGGGCACGGCGCCCTCTCCGTACGCGGCCCGCAGGCCGTACGCCCCTCGCCGGCGTACGACCGTCCCCTCGCCTCCGTCTCCGTCTCCGCCTGTGTCTGTGCCGCCGCCTCCGCCTGTGCCTGCGGTGCCGCGGTTCCGCCGGTCCGCCCCCGGCGTCAACCCGTGGCGCCCGTGGCGTGAACCCCCGGCCCGCCGGACCCCGCCTGTTGTGTCGGGTTGGTGTCCACGGCGGGAAACCGGGCACAACCGCCGTCCGCGCGCGGGATCATGAGGTATGCGCCCGGACGACTGGTACTCCACCCAGGACCTCACCGGCTTCCTCTCCCACGCCGGCGGCTTCCTGCGCTCCCGCCCCGATCTGCACACCGTCGCCCTGACGGTCACCGAGACGCTGCGTACGGCCGGGCTGCGGGCCTACGGCGACGAGGCACCGGTGTTCGGCGTGCTGGAGCTGGACGGGCAGGTGCGGGCGGCGTACTTCCGCACCCCGCCCCACCCGCTCAACGTGACCCCGCTCAGCGCCGACGAGGCCGACTCCCTCGCCGCCCATCTGGCCGCCCTCGGCCACCGGCTGCCCGGTGTCGTCGCCGCCCGCGAGACCGCCGAGGCCGTCACCGCGGCCTGGCGCCGGCACACCGGCGCCCGGGGTACGGCAGGCCGCGGCAGGCGGCTGTACCGGCTCGGCAACCTGACACTCCCGCAGCCCGCCCCGGCCGGCCGCCCGCGCGTAGCGGGCATCGAGGACCGCGGGCAACTGGTGCGCTGGTACCAGGAGTTCACCGAGGCCGCCGGGCACACCGCGGCCCAGGACGCCACCGCCTGGGCCGACGCCCGCCTCGCCCACGGCGGTCTCACCCTCTGGGAGGCAAAGGACGGCCGCCCCCTGTCGATGGCCGGCGTGACCCCGGTGGTCGCCGGCCAGGTGCGGGTCGCGCCCGTCTACACCCCGGCCCCGCTGCGCGGACGCGGCTACGCGGGCGCGGTCACCGCCGCCGTCAGCCGGGCCGTGCTCACCTCCGGTGTCCGGGAGATCCTGCTCTTCACCGACCTGGCGAACGGGACGGGCACCGGCCTGTACCAGCGCCTCGGCTACCGGGCGGTGGCCGACTTCACGGCCTACGACTTCCGTGGCGGCCACCTCTGAGAGGGCGGTGGGGCGAGCATCAGCACGGGCGTGCTCACTGCCGACGATCCTGAGCCGATTCCCGCGCCTGGATCATGCGGCTGAGCTGGTGGTGGTACAGCTCGACTTGCGCAGGGGTGAGGACGAGCATCGACTCGCAGACGCCGCCGTTCTCGTAGTGGACCGTCACCGCCATGGCAGCTTGGTGCGCACGCGGGTCGTACACGGCGTCGCGCTTCACGTGCGTGACGTGCGTGACCGGAACCGGCACGGGGCGGAGGGTGCTTCCGTCAGACCTTGCCCGCCAGTCCACGCCCCCACCGGGCGGGCGGAGTTGGTACGACGCCGAGCTGTCGCTCGGCAGGGCGACGACGACCCCGATCCGACCCTCCTTGGCGAGATCGACGGCGAGGTCGCCAAGGCGAGGACGGAACGGGCTGCCTGCGCGTAAAGCGGTCTGTGACGTGGGGGGTTGCTTCGAGGTTTGTTCGGCCATGCCCCGAAGCTAGGCGTGCGCCCAAGGCTCCGTATGAACCGCGGGAATACGACCCCTACCCGTCGAGGTGGAAGCGGTCTGACATGCGGCGCAGCTTCTCGCGGGTGCTCGCCCGCTCGGCGTACACGATGCTGCGCAGGGTTGACCGGGCGATGGGATGGTTCCGGACGAGCTGGGGAGCGATGACCTCGGCCTTCTCCAGTTCCTTCAGCGCCTTGTCGCGGTTGCCGTCCCACAGCCACGCACGGGCCAGGTCCATGTGGTGGTGCCCTTGACGGGAGTGGGGAAGAGCCGCGATCAACTCCTCGCTCGTGCGCTGGTTTATCGACAGCGCCTCGCGTTGCTCGTGCATCTCCAGGGCGACGCTGATCGCGTGGATCTGCACGTTGCCCGGCGAGAACGTCAGGCTGTGGCGGTCGCGGACCGGAGGTCCGGCGGTCTCGGTCATCCGCTCGGCCGCGCTCCGCGCGTGGTTGATCCGATCCTTCGCCTCGGCCTTGCGACCGCCCCGTGCAGCCGAGACAGCCGCACGCAGTTGCAGTGCCCCCCAGGCCCGCACGGCCAACGGCTCACCCCTGTCGTAGTCCTGCTGAACGCTGCGGATCGCCTTGTCCGACAGGGCAACGGAGTCATCCCAATCTGCGGTGGCCCACATGTCCCAGACGCGCATCCAGTCGGCGACGGCCGGCATCACCGGGTCGCCGGACAGCCGCGCGGACCATGCTGCCCGTTCGCACGCCATGGCGATCAGCTCGGGGTGCCCAAGGGCGTGTGCGGCGGTGTGAGTGAACTTGCAGCACACCGCGTAGACGGCGTACGCCTCTTCCCGCTCGTGACCCGTGGTGACTTCGGCCAGGGCGCGCGCTTCGCGGAACAGGTCGGGGAGGATCTCCATGACCGCCACGTTCGCGGCGGCGTCTCGGAGGCGGTGCAGGCGCGTGGTTTCCTGCCACAGCTGACCGGCCTGCCGAGGGGGTCCGTCGAAGACGGGAGCGAGGTCGTAACGGCGCAGCTCACGCATGATCGCTGCGGCAGAGACCTGCCACTGATTCTCTGCCGGAGAGCTGCTGTACGGCCGTCCGATCAGGTCGTTCGGGTGTACGTGCAGCTCCGAGGCGATCAGGTTGAGCAGGCCGACACGGTCCAGCTCGATGTGCCCGCGTTCCATCTTGGACACCCAGCCCTGCGTCTTGCCCAGGGCAACGGCGAGGTCGGCTTGCGTCATGCCGAGGCGGAGCCGTGCGCGGCGAACACGACGGCCGATCTCTTCGGCTTCTTCCAGCATCAGCGCGCCTTCCTGGGGGTGAGGCGCTGGCGTTCCAGCGGGCGGCGAGGCATCGTGCTCCCTCCATCGGGGCTCGGGGCTCCTGCCCCTGACGGTACAGAGGCCGCGTGCCGCGGGTGGAGTGATGGCGGTCAGCGGATCGCTTCGTCCACGAGCAGTGCCGCAGCCCGACATGCGAGCCGCTGTCGAGACGGCTCCGATATGACGCGTCGGTGTGGCGGTCTCCAAGCGGGAGAGGCGCCGGGGCGCCCCGATGCACTGTGCTCCGAAGCGGGCGGTCCTCCGCAGGCTTCGGAGCGAAACGCGAGCGGCGGTCGCCGCCACCGCTCCGAGGGTTTGCCTGGACCCTGCGCGGACCACGAGCCCCGTACGTGACCTGGCCCGTGACGTGCCCTCGTTGACCGTGCCCAGCGATCGAGAGGGGAACTCAATCGAGAGGGGAACCCGGCGGAAGGGCTGTCCCATGTCCCCGCCGAGCCGACCCCGACCCGGGACGCCCCCGGTTGGCCCCGCAAGCCCCTCACGGCCAGAGCAGTTCCTTGGTCCACCCCGTGGTCGTGCGGCGGTAGGCGAGCCGTACATGGCGGCGGCGGGCGTCCCCCTGGAAGAACTCCACCTCCTCGGGCAGCAGCCGGTAGAGGGTCCAGGACGGGACCGGGGCGTCCGGCTCCCGCCGGGCCCGCTCCCAGGCGTCCTGCGAGGCCCGCGCCAACTCCTCGGGTGAGCCGAGGACTTCGCTCTGCCGGCCGGTGAGGGCCGCCGCCAGCGCGCCTGTCGAGCGGGCGTGCAGATCGGCCTGCGCGTCGGCGGCCGGGGCTGCCGTCACCGTGCCGCGTACGCGCACCTGGCGGCCCTGGGCCGGCCAGTAGAAGCCGAGCGCCGCGTGCGGGCGGGCGGCCAGCTGACGGCCCTTGCGGCTGCCGCGGTGCGAGGCGAAGGACCAGCCGGAGTCGTCGGCGCCGTGCAGCATCACCGTCCGTACGTCCGGCACGCCCTCCTCGTCCGCCGTGGCCAGGGACATCGTGTGCGGCTCCACCTGCCCGGCCGCGACCGCCTCGGCGAACCACGCGGTGAACAGCGCAAGCGGTGCGCCGGGCGCGGCGGCCGGGTCGAAGGAGGGCAGCTCGACGTCCCACACCCGCAGCGACCTCAGCAACTCGTGCAGATCTGTTCCCATGCCCCGATTCTCGCGTGCCGGGCGGACTCACACCCGTCCGAGGTCGGCTGGCACGAAGGGGCGCGAGGACGGTACCCATGTCCGAGGAGGAGATGTGGACGGGCCGGCGCAGTCCTCCGCGGACGACGACGGGAGCTGCCGCCGGGTCCGCTTCACCCGGTCCGGCGACTCCGTGCAGACGGGAATCCGGGTCCGCACGGCTCGCGGGCGCCCCCGCGCGTGCGCACGTCCACGAGACGGTGGCCGACGAGCGGCCGG
>NZ_AGBF01000276.1 GCF_000225525.1 Streptomyces zinciresistens K42
CGGCGCGGGGGCGGTCGGCCGGTCCGCGCCGGGCTCGCCCGTGGCGGGGGGCGGCACCGAGCCGTTCGGCGCGACGGTCGGTTGGTCGTCCGGCCGTACGGGCACGGCGGACAGGTCGTATCCGCACGCACCGCAGAAACGGTCACCCGACTCAAGCGGCCACTCGCAGCTCGGGCAGGCGGACAACTGGGGCATCTGCGACATCAATTACACCCACGTCCGGGGGCGGTAACGGTTGGCACGTTCCACCAGGTCGATCCTCTCCTCGCCGCCCCGGGCGAGCCGGGCCAGCATGCGGTACGAACGCTCCAGGCCGAACCGCAGTCCCCGCTCGTCCAGGCCGCTGCCCAGCAGCGTCCGTCCCGCGGGAGCGGGCGGTCCGGAACCCTGGCCACCGGAGAGTATCCAGTCCAGCGCGCAGCCGAGCACCTCGGCCGACAACTGCTCCCGGCGAGCCGGGTCCAGACCGTACGCCTCCAGGGCCTCCACCTGCCCCGCCGCCGCGGTCAGATCGTCCAGGAAGGGTACGTCCCCGGCGACCGCCGTGCGTTGACGCAGCCGGGCGCGGACGGCCGCGACCCGGGCGGCGGTGTAGTGGATGGAACTCTCCGGGACCGACTCCAGGGTCCGCACGGCGCCCGCGCGGTCGCCGGTCGCGAGCCGGACGCGGGCCAGGCCGAAGGCGGCGCCGACATGGCTGGGGTCGGTGGACCACACCAGGCGGTAGTACTCGGCGGCGTTGTCCAGCTGGCCCAGCACCTCCGCGCACAGGCCGAGGGCCAGCTTGGGCGCGGGCTCGCCGGGGAACGCGTCGTAGACCGCGTCGAAGGCGAGCGCGGCGCCCTCGTGGTCGCCGGTGACCAGCGCGGCCACGCCGCGGTACCAGACCACCCGCCAGTCGTCGCGGGCCTCGTCCTCCAGCCTCAGCAGCGCCTCGTGCGCGGCGGCCGTGTCACCGCTCGCCAGCCAGGCCCGCACCTGGCCGAGCCGGGTCTCGGCCGACGGCGAGGGGACGGCTGCCAGCGCGCCCAGCAGCTCGGCCGCCGCGGTGGTCATCAGACCGGCCAGGAACCCCGCGTTGGGGTCCGCCGGATCGACCCGCGGGACCGGCAGCGCCAGCGCGGCGGCCGGGGCGTCGACAGCCCGCACGAGGGCCCCCGGTGCCCCGGCCGCCAGGGCCGGACGCCCCGCGGCGGGCGGCACGCGCGCCCCCAGCCGCGACACCTCCCCGTCCAGCTTCGGGAACAGCACCGTGTCCGTGACCCGCACCTCGGGCCCGAAGAGCGTGGACAGCGCCGGCCTCGCCCGCCCCGACTGGAGCGAGACCACCTCGCGCAGCACGCCCGTCAGCTGCTCCGCCATCTCCTGCGCGGAGGCGAAGCGGCGGGCCGGGTCCGGGTCGGTGGCGCGCACCAGCAGGCGGTAGAACGACTCGTAGCGGTGGAAGACCTCGATGTGGTCGGGGTCGGGCAGCGAGTCGGCGTGGACGCCGGTGTAGCCCTGGAAGTCGAAGGTCATCACGGCGAGCGTGCGGGCCACCGTGTACAGGTCGGAGGCGACGGACGGGCCGACCTCCGCGACCTCGGGCGCCTGGTAGCCCACCGTGCCGTAGATGGCCGATTCCTCGTCGTCCATCCTGCGCACCGCGCCCATGTCGATCAGCTTGAGCTGGTCCTCGGTCTGGATGGCGTTGTCGACCTTGAAGTCGCAGTACAGCAGGTTGCGGCTGTGCAGGTGGCCGAGCGCCTCCAGCGCCTCGATGCCGTACGCGCACGCCTGCTCGACCGGGAGCGGATCGCGCCGGCCGGCCTCCGTGCGGCGCGCGTTGGCGATCTCCTTCAGCGACTTGCCGCCGACGTACTCCATGACGATGTAGCCGTCGAGGGAGCCGGTGCGCTGGTCGAGGTGCTCCACGAAGTTGTAGATCCGCACGATGTTGGCGTGCTCGATCTCCGCGAGGAAGCGCCGCTCGGAGATCGCCGCCGCCATCGCGTCCTGGTCGCCGGTGTCCAGCAGGCCCTTGAGCACCACCCAGCGGTCGGAGACCGCGCGGTCCACGGCGAGGTAGACCCAGCCCAGCCCGCCGTGCGCGAGGCAGCCCGCCACCTCGTACTGGCCGTGCACGACATCGCCCGACGTCAGCTTGGGGACGAAGGAGTACGGGTGCCCGCACTTCGTGCAGAAGCCCTCCGTACGGCCCGGCCGCTCCCCCCGCGCGCGGCCGACCGGCGCGCCGCAGTCCGCGCGCGAGCAGAACCGCTTGCGCTCGGGCACCTCGGGGTTCGCCAGCACCATGCCGCGCGGCTCGGGCCGGGGGACGCCGGGCACCTGGACCAGGCCCGCGCCGAGCCGTCCGCGCCCGCTCGACCCGGCCGTCGAGCCCGAACTGCGCACCGACACCGAGCGGCCCGTGGAACGGCCCGACAGCGAGCGCGAGAGCCGCCCCGACACCGAGCGACGGGACCGCGAAGAGCGCGACGACCGCGAGGACGGCGACGACTGCGAGGACGGCGGCGACGGCGAGGACGGCGAGGATTGCGGCGACGGCGACGACGTACGCGCGCCGCGGCCGGTGGAGCGGGAACCGCCGCCGCCCGCCGCACCCGCGCCGCCCGCCGTCCCGGCGGCGGGCGAGCCGACCGAGCCCGTCGCCGGGACGACCGGGGCCAGACCGCAGGTGTCGCAGTACAGCTCACCGCCGCCCATGTCCTCGTACGTCCCGTCGCAGTCCGGGCGCTGACAGCCGCGCTGTGCCTGACTCATGACCACGACTCCCCCCTGTGCCTCATGCTCCCGGCCCCCCGCCGTCCTCGGGGCCGCGTGGTCCGGGCACCCGCCCGGTGCCGAACAGCTCGGCGGCCAGCCGCTGGTAGCGCAGCACCGCCTGCTCGGCGACGCGCAGATCGCAGGGCGCGCTCCACAGCATCCGGCGCGCCGCGTCATACCGCTCGGTCAGGAACGGGTCCTCGGCGAGGCCGTGCCGCGCGACCTTCGCCTTGTACGCGTCCAGCCGTCCGCGCAGCTCCGCGCGGACCGCGAGCGGGGCGGTGACCGCGGTCAACGACTCGCGGGCGCGCAGCAGTTCGTCCTCGGCCTTCTGCTCAAGCGACTCAAGGAGCGGCGACAGCCGGTGCCACTGGGCGTGCCTGCGGTACTCCGCGGCCGCCGCCAACTGCTCCTGGAGCACGGTCGGCGGGCCGCTGACCACCGGCACCTCCGTGGCGGCGATCTTCGCCAGCACCTCGCCGCGCGCGGTGCGCGCCTCGGCGAGCGTGCGGTCCGCGCGCGAGAGCACGTCGCGCAGCCGCACCAGGCGCTGCTCGGCGTCCTGGCGGACGGTCAGCACGGCGTCGATCTCGCGGCGCACGTCCTCCAGGGCGCGCGCCTCCCGGTCGTAGACCGCGGTGTCCGGCCTGCCGCCGCCGGGCGCCGAACTGCCCCGCGCCGCAACCCAGTACGCGAGCGGGTCGGACACCACCTCGGCGCGCAGCCGGGTCAGGACGCGGGTGATCCGCTCCAGGTCGTCGCCCGCCGGGTGCTCGCCCGGACGGACCCCGACCGAGTGGGCGAGCCGCCGGGTGCGCTGGAGCTCCGCGGCCAGTAAATCGATCCGGGCGGGCAGGGCCGACCACACGGCGTCGGAGGCGACGACCATGTCCAGCGACGCCGCGTACAGCTCGTTCATCCGGTCCACCAGGGCGGACAGGCTGAAACGCTCACTGAGCCTGCCCGGACCGCCGTGGAGCGCCGGGGTGCCGGCGGTGGCCGCGACCGATCCGGCCACCGTCACCGATTCGCCGCGCAGCAGGTCCGTCAGCTCCACGAGGTCCTCACGGCTGGACCAGCGGCGCCGGGCGCGGATCTCCCGGGCGCCGCGCAGCGCGCCGGTGTACGCGTCGAAGTACGCCCACAGCAGGGTGATCGACGCGTCCGCGGCCGCCCAGCGCTCCCGGGTGACACCGGTCAGCTCGGCGCCCTCCAGGAGCCTGCGGCCCGCGTGGTCCTGGAGGGCGAGGAGGGACGTCTCGATCGCCTCGTGCTCCGCGCCGAGCCGCGCCAGCGCACGGTCCACCTCGTCCCGGTCCATCACCGGCCCGGCGGGGTCCGTGACGCCCATCGATCACCTCTCGCTGCTCTCGTGGTCCGTGGGTGGTCCGTCGCTCGCCCGTGTCCCGCTCGCCGTCCTGCCGGTGCCGTGCCTGCCGGTGCCGTGTCTGCCGTGTTCCCAGGGTCCGGTGGTTCCCCGGGGCCGCTCGGGGCCCCCGGGGTCGAGTGTGCCGGTCGGGGGCGGGTCACCTGTAGTCCGCCTCGGGAGGCGTCGCCGACTTCGACCTCTGTCCGGGCCTGTCCATGGTCGGGCGCAGCCACTTGTCGTACGACGCGCGCCAGCCGTCCGACCCCTTCACGTACTTCTCCAGCGTCCGGTTGACCTGGCGCACCAGGTCGTCCGCCTTCAGGTTCATCGCCACGCCGTAGTACTCGTCCGTGAACAGCCCGCCCTTGAGCTCCACCGCCGGGTCCTGCGCCGCCTGGCTGGCCGCGAGGGCGCCGTCGGTGACGACCGCGTCCGCCCGGCCGAGCTGCAGCTGCACCAGGCAGTCCAGCTGGTTGGGCACGACGAGCGAGATGTCCGCGGAGGCCGGGAGGCCGCCGCTCTTCTTGTCCGCCGCCAGTTTGTCGTACGCCGTCGACCCCTTCGCCGAGCAGATCCGCAGGCCGGCGAGGCTCCCGTCGTAGCCCGTGACCGCCGAGGACTTGGGCGCGAGCACCTGCTGGCCGGTGACGAAGTACGGCGCGGAGAAGGCCACGTCCTTGATCCGGGCGCAGGTGATCGTCATGGTGCGCACCACCATGTCGACCTCGCCCTTCCGGATCGCCTCGATACGGCGGCTGGTCGGGATGGCCTTGAACCGCACCGCGTCGCGGTCGCCGAGGATGTCCTGCGCGATCCGGTGGACCAGGTCGATGTCGAAGCCCTCCAGGTCGCCGGAGGGGTTGTTCGGGTCGAGGTAGCCCCAGCGGTAGCTGTTGGTGTCGACGCCGACTGTCAGACGCCGGTCCGCGCGGGCCCTGATGGCGTCCAGCGTCGGCCGGGCGTCCCCGCCGCCCGACGGCGACAGGCTCTGGTCCTGCGGGTTCTCGCAGTCCTCCGCACCGGCCTGGCCGGCGCGGGCGAGGCCCCGGCCCGCGGCCGGGCCGTCGCCCACCGTCCGCTCCGACAGCGGCAGCAGCAGCGTGAAGGAGACCGCGAGGGCGCAGACGAGGGCCATGGCGCCCACCCCGCCCCAGCCCCGCAGTCCGGCCCGCAGGCGGCGCCAGCGGGCGGCCGCGCCCCGGGGGCGGGCCGAGTCGGTGTGCGCGTGCATCGTCGTGCCCCCTCTCACCGGTACTCCGACAGCCTGCGGCCGATGCCGAGGACCGCGCCGGCCGCGCCCAGCACCCCGAGGACGGCGGACCCGGCCGGCAGCCCCGTCAGCCAGCCGCGCCCGTCGCGCGCGGCCTGCCTGAACTCGCCCTGCTCATGGTCGAGCGCCACCGCCAGCGCCTTGTCGACGTTGGTGAAGCACACGCTCGTCGGCTCCTTCGCGGCGCCGATGACCCGGTCGCGGGCGGCCTGGTAGTTCCCGGAGTCGTTGTCCTGGCGCGCGAGGGCGTTGCGCTGCTTCCAGACCTTCATGAAGCCGTCGGCGTCCTGGACGGGCTTCCTGCCCGCCGTGTCGTCGGAGAGGGCGGCGGCGCGGGCGAGCGCGCGCGCGAGCACGCCGATCTCCCGGTCGTAGCCCGACGCGTAGGTGTCGACGACCGAGCCGTCGTCCAGCGTCCTGGTGTCGGCGCCGCGGCTCACCAGCGTGAGGTTCTCGTCGCTGCGGGCCGTCAGCGAGGCGATCCGGGCCTCGTGCAGGACGGCCAGCGAACGCACGCCGTTGTCATAGGAGTCGTTCAGGCCCGCGCGCGCCAGGGTGTGGCTCACCGTGAGCCACAGCAGGACCACGGTGGCGGCGGCGGTCGCGGTGACGAGGCCGTGGTTCAGGACCCGGTTGGTGCGGCGGTAGTTGCGGCGCTGGGCCCAGACGAGGGCGGCCACGGCGAGGACGCCGAGCCCGGCCGCGAGCCACGGGAAGGACTTCGCCGCGGCGTAGTCGGCGCCCAGGCGCTGGTTCTCCGTGCGGTACAGCCGCTGCGCGGCCGGCAGCATCTCGTCCTGCATCATCTTGTTCGCCGCGCGGAGGTAGGCGCCGCCGACGGGGTAGCCCTGGCGGTTGTTGGCCCGCGCCGTCTCCACCAGGCCCTTGTACTCGGGGAGCAGTCTGCCCAGTTCGGCGATGGTGCCCGCCGAGGACGAACCCGCCTCGGAGTTGGCCGCGGCGGTGACGAGCTTGGACGCGGCCGTGCCGATGTCCTTCTCGTAGCCCTCGCGCATGGCGGGCTTCTCCTGGAGGCCCGCCAGATAGCCGCTGGCCGCGGCGGTGTTGGCGTCCGCGAGCGAGCGGTAGATGTCGGCGGCGTCGGAGCTGAGCGGCTGGCTGCGGTTGAGGACGTCGTCGGCGGCGCCCGCCCGCTCCGTCATCTGCCAGGCGGTCACGGCCCCGAACGCGACGACGAGCAGGGCGAGGACGGCGCCGATGGCGCGCAGCCGGCCCGGTTCGGTGGTGGCCGCCGCGCGCAGCCGGTCGGCGCCCTCGGCGAAGGCGGTGCGCCGGCGCTCCGGGGGCGCCGCCGCGAGGGGGGAGAC
>NZ_AGBF01000275.1 GCF_000225525.1 Streptomyces zinciresistens K42
CTCTGCGCCCGCGCCCGCGCCGGCTCACTTCACGAAGCCCTCCTTCTTCATCCAGTCCAGCGCCACCTGGTGCGGGTCCTCGCCGTCCACGTCCACCTTCGCGTTGAGGTCCTGGGCGACGGAGTTGTTCAGCTTCCGGGTGATCGGGTCGAGGACCGCCGGGATGGCCGGCCACTTCTCCAGGGTCTTGGAGTTGATCATCGGGGCGGCGTTGTAGTTCGGGAAGAAGTGCTTGTCGTCGTCCATCACCACGAGGTTCATGGACTTGATGCGGCCGTCCGTCGTGAAGACCTCGCCGTAGGTGCAACTGCCCTTCGCCACCTGGGTGTAGATGATCCCGGTGTCCATCTGCGTGATGTTGCCGGAGGGGATGTCCATCCCGTACGTCTTCTGCATCCCGGGCAGGCCGTCGGCGCGGTTGGCGAACTCGACCTCCACGCACAGCGTCACCGCGGAGGGGTCGGACCGGGACAGGGCGGCGACCTGGGAGAGGTCCTTCGTGCGGTACTTCTTGTAGTTGGCCTGGTTCATCGCCAGGGCGTAGGTGTTGTCGAGCGCCGACGGCTCCAGCCAGGTCACCCCGTTCTTCGCGTCCGCCTTGCGCACCGCCTCCCACTGCGCGCGCGGGTCGGTGATGGGCTCGCTGCGGCCCAGATACGTGATCCACGCCGTGCCCGTGTACTCGTAGCCGCCGTCCGCCTCCCCCTTGCGCACCGCCTCACGGCTGCCGATGGAGCCCTGGATGCCGGTGCGGTCGAGGACCTCGGCGCCCGCGGCCTGGAAGGCGATGCCCATGATCGCGCCGAGGATGAGCTGCTCGGTGAACGACTTCGACGTCACCGTCAGTTGGGCGCCCTTCAGCGGCTCGCCCTGACCGATCGACCCCGGCCGCACGTCGTCGACCATGGGGGAGCCGCTGGTCAGCCCGCAGCCCGAGGCCGCCACCAGCAGGGCGGCCGTCAGCAGGACCGTCCGCCGCCTCACAGGTCCAGCCCCCTCGGCCGCAGCAGCACTTCCGCCAGCGAGGCCAGCCAGTCCACCAGCAGGGCGAGCGCCACCGTGAGGATCGAGCCGAGCACGAGCACCGGCATCCGCTGGTTGGTGATGCCCGCCGTGATCAGCACGCCCAGCCCGCCGCCCCCGCCGAACACCGCGAGCGTCGCCGTGCCGACGTTGATGACCAGGGCGGTGCGGACACCGGCGAGGATCAGCGGGACCGCCAGCGGCAGCTCCACCCGGTTCAGCACCCCGAGCGGCGACATCCCGATGCCGCGCGCCGCCTCCAGCAGGGTCGGGTCGTTCGCCCGCAGCCCGGCGATCGTGTTGGAGAGCACCGGCAGGACGGCGTAGATGATGATGCCGATGAGCGCGGCCCGGCGGCCGATGCCCAGCCAGATCACCAGCAGCGCGAGCAGGCCGATCGCGGGCGTCGCCTGGCCCATGTTGGCGAACGCCATCGCCACCGGCGTCGCCCTGCGGAACGCCCGCCGGGTGAGCAGGATGCCCAGCGGGATCGCGATGATCAGCACGAAGAACGTGGAGATCGCCGTGAGTTGGACGTGCTCCCACAGCGCCTGGGAGACCTGGCCGTCGGCGAGGGCGTTCTCGGAGAGCGTGTCGAGGTCGGCCTGCTGGAACCACAGCCAGGTCGCGAGCAGCAGCAGCACGAGCATGCCGGGCACGATGGTCAGCTTCTGCCAGCCCAGCCTGCGCGGCGGCAGCTCGGGCGCGGCGGGCGCCGCCGTCTCCTCGGCCCGCGGCGGTCCCGTGGAGCCGTCGGGCGCGGGGGCGGTCGAGGTCCCGCGCGCGCCGGAGGGGCCGGTGGGTCCGGAGGGTCCGGTGGGTCCGGTGGGTCCGGAGGGGCCGGAGGGGTCCGGGGTCTCGGGTGAGGTCACGCCGTCGTCTCCCCTCCGTCGCCCTCCTGCTCGGCATGGGTCCGGTCGGTGCGCGAGCCCTCCAGGTCGTGCTGGGCCTCCAGCGCCTCCAGCCGGTCGGCCTCCAGCAGTTCGTGCACGGAGTTCATCAGCGTCTCCATGTCGACCACGCCCGTGTACTCGCCGCGGCGCCCGGTCACCACGACCCGGCCCGCGTTGTCGGTGAGGACCGCCTCCAGGGCGTCGCGCAGCGTGGCGTCCCGGGTCACCGTGTCGTTCACCAGGGTCCCGGCGCGGGCCAGCGAGCCGCGGGCGCGCATCAGGTCGCCGCGCCGCAGCCACTTGTAGGGCCGGCCCCGCTTGTCGAGGAGCAGGATCTCGTTGGTGCCGCTGGAGCGGAGCCGGTTGAAGATCTCCTGGAGCGGGTCGTCGACGGTCACGGTCGGGTACTCGGTGATCTCCACATCCCGTACACGGGTGAGGTTCAGCCGCTTCAGGGCCGCCCCGGCGCCGACGAACCCGGACACGAAGTCGTCGGCGGGGTTGGTGAGGATCGCCTCCGGGGTGTCGAACTGCGCGATGTGCGACCGCTCCCGCAGGACCGCGATCCGGTCACCGATCTTGATCGCCTCGTCGAAGTCGTGGGTGACGAAGACGATCGTCTTGTGCAGCTCGTGCTGGAGCCTGATCAGCTCGTCCTGGAGGTGGTCACGGGTGATCGGGTCGACCGCGCCGAACGGCTCGTCCATCAGCAGCACCGGGGGATCGGCGGCCAGCGCCCGTGCCACGCCCACGCGCTGCTGCTGTCCGCCGGAGAGCTGGCGCGGATAGCGGCCGTGGAACTCGCCGGGGTCCAGCCCGACGAGGTCGAGCAGTTCCTCGACCCGTGCGGAGATCCGGGACTTCGACCAGCCGATCATCCTCGGTACGAGCCCGATGTTCTGGGCGACCGTCATGTGCGGGAAGAGGCCGGCCGACTGGATCGCGTAGCCGACGTTGCGGCGCAGCTTCACCGGGTCGATGTCCGTGACGTCCTCGCCGTCGATGCGGATGCGCCCGCCGGTCGGCTCGATCAGCCGGTTGATCATCTTCAGCGTGGTGGACTTCCCGCAGCCGGACGGTCCGACGAAGACGACCACCTCGCCCGCCTTGATCTCCATGTTCACGTCGTCCACGGCCGGCTGCGGACTGCCGGGGTAGCGCTTGGTCAGGTTCTCCAGCTCGATGGAGGCACCGTGGTTGTCCGTCTCAGGCACGGATCCCCCTGGGAATGGTCAGCCGTCCGATCAGGACGTAGCCGGCGTCGAACAGCAGCGCCAGGATGATGATCCCGACCGTGCCCGCGAGGACCTGGTTCAGGGCGTTCGCGCTGCCCAGCGAGGCGAGGCCGCGGAAGATCACGTTGCCCAGGCCGGGCCCGGAGGCGTACGCCGCGATCGCCGCGATGCCCATCAGCATCTGGGTGGAGACCCGGATGCCGGTCAGGATCGGCGGCCAGGCCAGCGGCAGCTCCACCCGCAGCAGCTGCGCGGTCCGGGACATCCCGATGCCGCGGGCCGCGTCCACCAGGGCCGGATCGACCCCGCGCAGCCCGACGATCGCGTTGCGCACGATGGGCAGCAGTCCGTACAGCGTGAGCGCGATCACCGTGGGCGCGACGCCCAGGCCGACGACCGGGATGAGCAGGCCGATCATGGCGAGCGAGGGCACGGTCAGGATGGTCGAGGTGGTCAGGGTCGCGAAGTTGCCGCCCCACTCGCTGCGGTAGGTGGCCACCGCGATCAGCACTCCGGCGAGGGTCGCCACGACCATGCACTGGAAGACGACGCTCGCGTGCTGCCAGGCGTCGGTCAGCAGCTGCTGGTGGCGGTTGCCCAGGTACTCCCAGAAGTTCACACGGACTCACCCCACCGTCTCGCGGGCTATTCGCTCGGCCGGTCCTCCGCCGCCTGCTCCACCAGCGGGATGATCCGCAGCGGAACGGGGTTCTCCATGACGATCGCGGTGGAGGCCCGGACGATCCCATCGAACCCGACAACCCGGTCGATCACCCGCTGGAGATCGGCGTTGGAGCGCGCCACGAGACGGCACAGCATGTCCCCGCCGCCGGTGGTGGTGTGCAGCTCCAGCACCTCCGGCACGGTCGCCAAGTGGGCGCGTACGTCCGGTCCTTGGCCCTGCCGGATCTGCAGCGTGGCGAAGGCGGTGACCGGGTAGCCGAGGGCGGCGGGATCGACCTGCGGACCGAATCCGCGGATGACTCCGTTCGACTGAAGCCGGTCCAGCCGCGCCTGCGCCGTCCCGCGCGCCACCCCCAGCCGCCGGGACATCTCCAGCACCCCGATCCGCGGCTCGCGCGCCAGCAGCACGATGATCCGTCCGTCCAGCTGGTCGATCGCCACGGCACTCCACCCTCCGAGATGGTCATCCTGTACAGAAAGCCCGCTGCGTCGCCTGAAGTGCTGGTCATGTTGTCCAGCTGAAAACCGAAGTATTGCGCACCTTGCCGCACCGGGTGAGGCTGCGACCATGACGCAGACCACACACCACACTCCAGACACCGCACGGCAGGCCGACCCCTTCCCGGTCAAGGGAATGGACGCGGTCGTCTTCGCGGTGGGCAACGCCAAGCAGGCGGCGCACTACTACTCCACCGCCTTCGGCATGCGGCTGGTCGCCTACTCCGGACCGGAGAACGGCAGCCGCGAGACCGCGAGCTACGTCCTGGAGAACGGCTCGGCCCGCTTCGTGTTCACCTCCGTCATCAGGCCCTCCGGCGACTGGGGCCGCTTCCTCGCCCGGCACGTCGCCGAGCACGGCGACGGCGTCGTCGACCTCGCCATCGAGGTCCCGGACGCGCGGGCCGCGTACGCCTACGCCGTCGAGCACGGCGCCCGCCCGGTGGCCGAGCCGCACGAGGTCACGGACGAGCACGGCACGGTCGTCCTGGCCGCCGTCGCCACCTACGGCGAGACCCGCCACACCCTCGTGGAGCGCACCGGCTACGACGGCCCCTACCTGCCCGGCTACGCCGCCGCCCGCCCGATCGTCGAGCCGCCCGCCCAGCGCACCTTCCAGGCCGTCGACCACTGCGTCGGCAACGTCGAACTCGGCCGCATGAACGAGTGGGTCGGCTTCTACCACAAGGTCATGGGCTTCACGAACATGAAGGAGTTCGTGGGCGACGACATCGCGACCGAGTACAGCGCGCTGATGTCGAAGGTGGTCGCGGACGGCACCCTGAAGGTCAAGTTCCCGATCAACGAGCCCGCCGTCGCCAAGAAGAAGTCCCAGATCGACGAGTACCTGGAGTTCTACGGCGGCGCCGGCGTCCAGCACATCGCGCTCAACACCAACGACATCGTGGCCACCGTCCGCACGATGCGCGCCGCGGGCGTCCAGTTCCTCGACACCCCCGACTCCTACTACGACACGCTCGGCGAGTGGGTCGGCGACACCCGGGTGCCCGTCGAGACGCTGCGCGAGCTGAAGATCCTCGCCGACCGCGACGAGGACGGCTATCTGCTGCAGATCTTCACCAAGCCGGTCCAGGACCGTCCGACCGTCTTCTTCGAGATCATCGAGCGCCACGGGTCGATGGGCTTCGGAAAGGGCAACTTCAAGGCGCTCTTCGAGGCCATCGAGCGCGAGCAGGAGAAGCGCGGGAACCTGTGACGGCCCGCTGAGGCCGCCGCGTCCGCGCGGATGCCACGGGGGCACCCGCGCGAGCCGGCGAGCCGGCGAGCCGGCGAACCGGCCGGGAGAGCGGTCTCCCGACCGGCCGCCCCGCTCACCCCCCGGACCCCGCCCCGAAGTCCGGCGCGTCCGCGACGGACGGCTCGCCCAGCTCCGCCAGCACCTCCCGGGCCCGCGGCGCCCGCGTCGGCGAGAAGCCCGGATCGATCCGCAGCGCCTCCCGGAGATGCCGCCGCGCCGGCCCCTCCCGCCCCAGCCCCCGCTCGATCATCCCCAGGTGGTACACGTACAGGGCGCTGCGCACCGTGCCGCCCGCCGCCCGGTCGGTGGCCCGCCGCGCGAACGCCAGCGCCTCCCCGTCCGCACCGGCCCGGTGCAGCGCCCAGCCCAGCGCGTCGGCCACCTCGACGCCCGGCCGGCGGCTCCACTCGGCCCTCAGCCGCCGCACCGCCGACTCCGGGTCGCCGTGGTCCGCCTCGAACCGGCCCAGCAGCAGCTCCTCGTCCACCCCGGCGGCCGTCCCCCGCGCCGCCTGCTCCCGCAACAGGTCGTACTGCACCCGCGCGGCCTGCCCCAGCCCCAGCGACTCGTACAACTCGCCCAGCTCCAGGGCGTATTCGGGATACGGCTGCTTGGCGAGAGCCGCCCGGTAGGCGCTCAACGCCTCCGTCGTACGGCCCAGCGCCGCCAGCGCCCGGCCCTGCCCGGCGAGCGCGGCCCGCTGGTCGGGGTCGGTCCGCACCGCCTCCCGGAAGTGCCGCAGGGCCGCCTCCGGCTCGCCCCGCTCCCAGGCGAGCTGCCCTGCCCGCTCCAGGTAGGCGGCCCGCTCCACCGGCGTCCGGGCGCCCGCCACCGCGTCCGACAGGGCCACCGCCGCGTCCTCCCGGTTCCCGCGGTCCCGGTGGACGGCCGCCGCCCGCGCCAGCACCGCCGGACCCGAGCGCGCCGCCAGCAGCCGGTCCAGCGCGCGCCCGGCGGCCCTGTACTCACCCAGCCCGGTGTGCGCCTCGATCAGCTGCGGATACACCGTCCAGCGGCCCCGGTCCCGCTTCAGCGCCGCCTCGCCCCAGGTCCGGGCGGCCGCGAAGTCCCGCCGCGCGTTCGCCAGCGCCGCCATGCCCTCCAGCGCCCCGGCGTCGCCCGGCCGCACCGCCAGCGAGGTGCGCAGCGCCTTCTCCGCCCTCGGGTAGTCCTCCGGCCGCGCGGTGCGCCGGCCCCGCTCGGTGTACGCCGCT
>NZ_AGBF01000274.1 GCF_000225525.1 Streptomyces zinciresistens K42
CCCGCGCCCCGCACTTCGCGCGCGCCGCGGTGCTGCGCAGGGCCGGCGACCTGTTCACCGAGCACGCCGGAGAACTGCGCGGCTGGCTGGTGCGCGAGTCCGGCTCCGTGCCCGGCAAGGCCGACTTCGAACTGCACGTCGCCGCCCAGGAGTGCTACGAGGCCGCCGCGCTCGCCTCCCGCCCGGCGGGCCAGGTGCTGCCGAGCGAGGCGCCCCGGCTGTCGTACACCCGGCGGGTGCCCGCCGGTGTCGTCGGGGTGATCGCGCCCTTCAACGCGCCGCTGATCCTCGCGATCCGCTCCGTCGCCCCCGCGCTCGCGCTCGGCAACGCCGTCCTGCTGAAGCCGGACCCGCGCACGGCCGTCTGCGGCGGGCTGTCCCTCGCGGCGGTCCTCGCCGAGGCCGGCCTGCCCGGGGACCTGCTGCACGTCCTGCCGGGCGGCCCCGGGGCCGGACAGGCCCTCGTCGCCGATCCCCGGGTCCCCGTCATCTCCTTCACCGGCTCCACGGCCGCGGGCCGGTCCGTCGGCGAGGCGGCCGGCCGCCACCTCAAGCGCGCCCACCTGGAACTGGGCGGGAACTCCGCGCTGATCGTCCTGGAGGACGCCGACCTCGACGCGGTGATCTCCACCGCGGCCTGGGGGTCCTTCTTCCACCAGGGCCAGATCTGCATGACCACCGGCCGCCACCTCGTGCACCGCTCGCTGTACGAGGAGTACGTCGAGCGCCTGGCCGCCAGGGCCGACTCGCTGGCCGTGGGCGACCCGCACCGCGCCGAGGTCCATCTCGGCCCGCTCATCGACGCGGGCCAGCGGGACAAGGTGCACGCGCTGGTCGGGGCCAGCACCGCGCGGGGCGCGAAACTCGCCGCGGGCGGCACCCACGACGCGCTGTTCTACCGGCCCACCGTGCTCGCCGGCGTCGACGACGCCACCCCCGCCTACGCCGAGGAGGTCTTCGGCCCCGTCGCCCCCGTACGGCCGTTCGCGGACGACGAAGAGGCCGCGGCCCTCGCGGCGGCGAGTTCCTACGGCCTCTCCCTCGGCATCGTCACCCGGGACGCGGCCCGCGGCCTCGACCTGGCGGAGCGGATCCCGACCGGCATCGTGCACATCAACGACCAGACGGTCAACGACGAGGCGGTCGCCCCCTTCGGCGGAGTCGCCGCCTCCGGCACCGGCGCCCGGTTCGGCGGCGACGCCAACCTGGACGCCTTCACCGACCTGCGCTGGACGACGGTCAGGTCCGACGTGGCGGGGTACCCCTTCTGAGGACGGGCGCCGGGCCCGCGTCCTACCGGCCGTTCTGCCCGGCCTGCTCCGCCTGGGCGGCGACGGCCTTGCGGACCTCGTCCATGTCCAGCTTGCGGGCCTGCCCGATGACGTCCGTCAGGGCCGCCTCCGGCAGCGCGCCCGGCTGCGCGAACACGGCGACCTGGTCGCGCACGATCATCAGCGTCGGGATCGACTGGATGCCGAAGGCCGCGGCCAGCTCCGGCTGCGCCTCCGTGTCGACCTTGCCGAACACGAGGTCGGGATTGTCGCCGGCGGCCTTCTCGTAGACCGGCGCGAACTGACGGCACGGCCCGCACCACTCGGCCCAGAAGTCGATCAGGACGAATTCGTTCTCCGTGACCGTCTGGTCGAAGTTCTCCTTGGTGAGCTCCACGGTGCTGCTCATGGCGATATCCCTACTTCCTTGCATCGGGGCGAGGCCGTCGGCGACAACACGGCCGTACGGTCGCGTATTCCGCGCGCGTACCCGTGTGGCCACCCCGCACACCACCCGTAAGACTGGCCCCATGACGGAAACGGATTCCATCGCGTACGACGTCGTGGTGCTCGGAGCCGGGCCGGTGGGGGAGAACGTCGCCGACCGCACCCGCGCGGCCGGCCTCTCCACCGCGGTCGTGGAGAGCGAACTGGTCGGTGGCGAGTGCTCCTACTGGGCGTGCATGCCCAGCAAGGCGCTCCTGCGGCCGGTGCTCGCCCAGGCCGACGCCCGCAGGCTGGCGGGGCTCGGCCTCGCCGTGCAGGGCCCCCTCGACGCCGACGCCGTACTCGCACGGCGCACCTACTTCACCAACGACTGGAACGACGACGGCCAGGTCGGATGGCTCGACTCCACCGGAGCCGACCTCTACCGCGGGCGCGGCAGACTCGCCGGCCCGCGCACGGTCGAGGTGACCGGACCGGACGGCTCGACGCGGGTGCTCACCGCGCGGCACGCCGTCGCCGTGTGCACCGGCAGCCGGGCCCTGCTGCCCGATCTGCCCGGCCTCGCCGGGGTCCGGCCCTGGACCAGCCGTGAGGCCACCAGCTCCCCGAGCGTGCCCGGCCGGCTGGTCGTGGTCGGCGGGGGAGTGGTCGCCGCCGAGATGGCCACGGCCTGGCAGGCGCTGGGCTCGGACGTGACGCTCCTCGTGCGCGGCAAGGGGCTGCTCAACCGGATGGAGCCGTTCGCCGGCGAGATGGTCGCCGAGGCCCTCGCCGAGGCCGGTGCCGACGTCCGCACAGGCACCTCGGTCCAGTCGGTGACCAGGGAGAACGGCAGTGTCGTGGTCGTCACCGACGGCGGCGCCCGGATCGAGGCCGACGAGATCCTCTTCGCCACCGGCCGCGCCCCGCGCACCGACGACATCGGCCTGGACACCGTGGGCCTGGAGCCCGGTTCCTGGCTGGAGGTCGACGACAGCCTGCGCGTCACCGGCAGCGAGTGGATGTACGCGGTCGGCGACGTGAACCACCGCGCGCTCCTCACCCACCAGGGCAAGTACCAGGCCCGGATCGCCGGTGCGGCCATCGCCGCCCGCGCCTGCGGAGTGTCCCTCCCGGAGAGCGAGCCCTGGGGCGCGCACTCCGCGACCGCCGACCACGGCGCCGTCCCGCAGGTCGTCTTCTGCGACCCCGAGGCCGCCGCGGTGGGCCTCTCGCTCGCGGAGGCGGAGCAGGCGGGCCACCGCGTCCGCGCCGTCGACCTCGACATCGCCGTCGCGGGCTCCTCGCTGTACCGGGACGACTACCGGGGCCGGGCCCGCATGGTCGTCGACCTGGAGCGCGAGATCCTGCTCGGCGTGACGTTCGTCGGTCCGGGCGTCGGGGAGCTCATCCACGCGGCGACGATCGCGGTCGTCGGCCAGGTGCCGATCAGCAGGCTCTGGCACGCCGTACCGGCGTACCCGACGATCAGCGAGGTGTGGCTGCGGCTGCTGGAGTCCTACCGCGACAACTGACCCGCGCCGACCGCCCGCGCCGACCGGCCCGTGCGGGCCGCCGGTCCACCCGGCCGGCGGCTCCGGCGGCCCCCGGCGGTCACCGCGGCAGGTCGAAGCCGAGGGCGCGGGCCGCCCCTTCCGGGCCGGGCTGCCGGGCCCAGCGTTCGGCCATCGCCTGGTTCGAGGACAGCGAGCGCGGCTCGGCCCGGTCCAGGTAGAGCACCCCGTCGAGGTGGTCCGTCTCGTGCTGCACGATCCGGGCGGGCCACCCCGAGAACACCTCGTCCACGGGGCGCCCCCGCTCGTCCTCGCCGGTCAGCCGCACCTCGGCGGCGCGGGCCACCACCGCCTGATAGCCCGGGACGCTCAGGCAGCCCTCGAAGAACGCGGCACGCGCCGCGCCGACCGCCTCGTACGAGGGGTTCACCAGCACCCGGAACGGCTGCGGCACCCGGCCGCGCACCAGCCGTACCTCCTCCGGGACCGGAGCGGGGTCCTCGATCACCGCGATCCGCAGGGCCACCCCGACCTGGGGCGCGGCGACGCCGACGCCGGGGGCCGCGTGCATGGTCAGCCGCAGCGCGTCCACGAACCGGTGCAGCAGGGCGGGCTCCAGCTGGCCCTCGAAGCGCTCGGCGGGGCGCCGCAGCACCGGGTCGCCCGCTGCCACGATCTCCAACGGGCCTTCGTCGGCCAGGAGTTGCTCGACCTGCTCGGCCACGGGTGCGTGAGGGTGGGGAAGTGCCATCGCGCCAGCATGCCACGGCGGCGAACGGTGGCCGGATTCCGTCGTGTTGTAGGTCACACAATATGCCGGGAACTCGACGGCCTCCCCGTCCGACCACTGGAGCGCCACCACCGCAGAGATGACTCCCCACCCCCCGGAGAAGCCGCCGATGTCCACCGCTCCCACGACCACCACGGCGGAGGCGCCCCCGCCCGACGCACCGGCGCCGTCGTCCCGCAGATGGGCGCCGCTGCGCCCGCTCATCCTTCGTCTGCACTTCTACGCCGGAGTGCTCATCGCTCCGTTCCTGCTCGTCGCCGCCACCACCGGTTTCCTGTACGCCGGTTCGTTCCAGGCCGAGAAGATCATCTACTCCAAGGAGATGACGGTCCCGGTCGGCGACCGGAAGCTCCCGATATCCCAGCAGGTGGCCGCCGCGCGCACGTCCTACCCCGAGGGCGACATCGCGGCGATCCGGCCCTCGGCCACCGACGACGCCTCCACCCGGGTCATGCTCTCCGGCGTCAAGGGCGTCGAGTCCGACCGCACCCTTGCCGTGTTCGTCGACCCGTACACCGCGGAGGTGCGCGGCGCCCTCGAACAGTACGGCTCCTCGGCCGCCCTGCCGGTGCGCACCTGGATCGACCGCTTCCACCGCGATCTGCTCCTCGGTGAGTCCGGCCGCCTCTACAGCGAACTCGCCGCGAGCTGGCTGTGGGTGGTCGCGCTCGGCGGTGTGGTGCTGTGGTTCTCCCGCCGCCGCGCGCTGCGCAAGGTGCGGGGCACCACCGGCCGCAGGCGCACCCTCGGACTGCACGGCACCGTCGGCGTCTGGGCCGCGATCGGCTTCGTCTTCCTCTCGGCGACCGGTCTGACCTGGTCGACCTACACGGGCGCCAACATCGCGGAGTTGCGCACCTCGCTGGGGCAGGAGACCCCGTCCGTCTCGGCGGCGGTGGGCGCCGGACACGAGGGCCACGGAGGAGGCGGCGGTACGGCCTCCGGGGACGTCGGCGGCGTCAGCCTCGACAAGGTCCTGGCGGCGGCCCGCGCCCAGGGGCTGAGCAATCCGGTGGAGATCGTGCCGCCCGCCGACGCCAAGTCCGCCTATGTCGTCAAGCAGATCCAGGCGCAGTGGCCGACCAAGGCGGACTCCGTCGCGATCGCCCCGGCCACCGGACAGGTCACCGACACGCTGCGGTTCGACGACTACCCGGTCCTCGCCAAACTGACCCGCTGGGGCATCGACCTGCACACCGGAGTCCTCTTCGGCCTGGTCAACCAGATCGCCCTGATGGCGCTCACGCTGGCGCTGATCCTGCTGATCGTGTGGGGCTACCGGCTGTGGTGGCAGCGGGGCCGCGGGTCCTCCTTCGGCAGGCCCATTCCGCGCGGGGCGTGGCGGCAGGTGCCCCCGCTGATCCTCGTCCCGCTGGTGGCGGTCGTCGCGGCGGTCGGCTACTTCGTGCCGCTGCTCGGCATCACCCTGGCCGCGTTCGTCGTCCTGGACATCGCCGTCGGCGCGGTCGCGAGACGCAGGGGGAAGGCGGCACCCGCCGAGGCGGGGCAGGCGTAGCGAGGGGTGTGCGCGCGGCGCGAGGGCCCGGTTCCCTTCCGAAGGGAACCGGGCCCTCGCGCGCGGTGCGGCCGCCGGGTCAGGACCGCTCGAAGTCACCGGCAAGCGCCGAGGCGAGCCGCAGGTGCCGCTCGGCCTCCTCGTCGCGACCCTGCCGCTCCAGGGTGCGGCCCAGCATCAGCCGGGCGTACTGCTCGACCGGGTCGCGCTCCACGATGACGCGCAACTCGGCCTCGGCGCGCCGGAGCTGGGCCGAGTGGTAGTAGCTGCGGGCCAGCAGCAGACGCGGTCCGGTCTGCTCCGGCACCTCCTCGACCAGCGCGCCGAGCACGCGGGCGGCACTCGCGTAGTCCTTGGCCTCGAAGAACAGCTGCGCGCGCTCCCACCGCTCGGCCGCCGTCCCGTGGTCGTAGTACGTGGTCTCCACTGGTGACCTCCTTCTGGGGGCGTCAACCGAGGGGGATAGTTCAATATTCCACTACCTCGGGGAGTGTCACCGCGCGCCGGGCCGGTCAGCGGCGGGGGCGGTCGTCGCCGCTCGGCCGCTCCAGGTGGGAGGCGAGGACCGCCGCCTGGACCCGGCGCTGCACGCCGAGCTTGGCCAGCAGGCGGGAGATGTGGTTCTTCACCGTCTTCTCCGACAGATAGAGCCGCTTGCCGATCTCGCGGTTGGTCAGGCCGTCGCCGATCAGCGCGAGGATCTCCCGCTCGCGCGGTGACAGGCCCGCCAGCTCGGCCGGCACGCCGGGCGTCCCGGCGGGGTCCTCGCGCAGCGAGCGCATCAGACGGGCCGTGGTCGCCGGGTCGAGCATGGACTGGCCCGAGGCGACCGTGCGGACCGCCGAGACCAGGTCGGACCCCCGGATCTGCTTGAGGACGTACCCCGAGGCACCGGCCATGATCGCGTCGAGCAGGGCGTCCTCGTCGTCGAAGGACGTCAGCATCAGACAGGCCAGCTCGGGCATCCGGCTGCGCAGCTCCCGGCAGACGGTGACGCCGTCGCCGTCGGGCAGCCGGACGTCGAGCACGGCGACGTGCGGACGCAGGGCCGGACCGCGCGCGAGCGCGTGTTCCACGGTGTCCGCGTCGCCGACCACCGAGATGTCCGGCTCGGCGTCGAGCAGGTCGGTCAGCCCCCGCCGCACCACCTCGTGGTCGTCCAGCAGGAACACGCGGATCGGGTGCTGTTCCGTGAACGTGCCCGGCTCGCTCATGACGCCCCTTCGCTCCCCGGTGGCCCCGTCCGGAGCACCGGACCGCCCGTCGTGCCGATCATCGCGCGCCGGGGGCCGGCGCACCAGGGCCGACCGGCCCCATCCG
>NZ_AGBF01000273.1 GCF_000225525.1 Streptomyces zinciresistens K42
CGCCGCGGGCGCTCGACGCGCGCACGGGCGAGGTGCGCCGGCAGCCGGACGCCCCCGCGGCCACCGCGCTGACGGCCGCCGCGGGGATGGTGCTGCTCACCGGCTCGGACGGCACGGTCACCGCGGTCGACGGCGGCTCGGGGAAGACGGCGTGGAGCCGTTCCTTCCCGGGCCACCGCGCGCCGGTCCTCGTCTCCTTCGCCGGGGAATCGGCGGTGTACACGGTGAGCGCCTCGGCCGACGGATCGCGCACCCGGATCACGGCGGTGGACCCGGCCTCCGGCGAGGTGCGCTGGGACGCCACGCTCGACGGGACGATGCGGCCGGCCGGCGCGTCGGACGGGGCGCTCTACCTGGCGTCCGTCGACGGGGTCTACAGCGAGACCCGGGCCGTCGTCCGCTACTCCCCCGCCGACGGCACGTCCCGGCGGGTGGCCCTGCCGGTGGCGCTCCAGCAGGCGCACGGCACCGCGTACAAGGACGTCGTGTACCTGACGGGCGGCGGCGGTTCGCTGGTCGCCGTCGACGTGCGGGCCCGCAGGCAGCTGTGGAGCCTGGAGACGTCCGTGGTGCGGACGTCGGCGCCGGTCACGGACGGGCGGCGGGTGTACGTGAGCGCGCCCGACGGGCGGCTGCTGGCCGTGGACGCGCGCAGCGGTCGGCTGCTGGGGCAGACGCCGCCGCGGCTCGGCGCCGGTGGTGTGGCGGCCGACCTGCCCGAGCCGGTGCTCGCGGGCGGCCGCGTCCACGCGGCGGCACCCGACGGCACGGTCTTCGCCGTGGACGCGCGGGACCCGTCGGCCTGGTGAACTGCGCGGGCCGCCTCCCGGGGCGGGAGGCGGCCCCCGTGTACGGTCCTGCGGCGCGCACCGTCTTCGCGCGTGCACGGCCCCGCGGCGCGTACGGCCGTCGAACGCGTGCGGACGGCGAAGCGGCGGTCAGCCCAGCTTCGTCACGTCGCGCACCGCGCCCTTGTCCGCGCTGGTCGCCATGGCCGCGTAGGCGCGCAGGGCGGCGGAGACCTTGCGCTCGCGGTTCTTCGGGGCGTAGGCGCCGTTCAGCGCCTGCTCGCGGCGGGTGAGTTCGGCGTCGTCGACCAGCAGCTCGACCGTGCGGGCCGGGATGTCGATGCGGATGCGGTCGCCGTCCTCGACGAGGGCGATCGTGCCGCCGGACGCGGCCTCCGGGGAGGCGTGGCCGATGGAGAGTCCGGAGGTGCCGCCGGAGAAGCGGCCGTCGGTGATCAGCGCGCAGGTCTTGCCGAGGCCGCGGCCCTTGAGGAAGGACGTCGGGTAGAGCATCTCCTGCATGCCGGGGCCGCCCTTGGGGCCCTCGTAGCGGATCACGACGACGTCGCCGTCGGTGACCTGCTTGTTGAGGATCTTCTCGACGGCCTCCTCCTGCGACTCGCAGACGACCGCCGGGCCCTCGAAGGTCCAGATGGACTCGTCGACGCCCGCGGTCTTCACCACGCAGCCGTCCACGGCGAGGTTGCCCCGCAGGACGGCCAGGCCGCCGTCCTTGGAGTACGCGTGCTCGACGCTGCGGATGCAGCCGCCCGCGGCGTCCTCGTCCAGCGCCTCCCAGCGCTCGGACTGCGAGAACGCCTGCGCGGACCGGACGCATCCGGGGGCCGCGTGCCACATCTCGACGGCCTCCGGCGAGGGGGAGCCGCCGCGCACGTCCCAGGTCTTCAGCCAGTCGGACAGGGAGGGGCTGTGCACGGCGTGCACGTCCTCGTTGAGCAGTCCGCCGCGGTGCAGTTCGCCCAACAGGGCGGGGATGCCGCCGGCGCGGTGGACGTCCTCCATGTAGTAGGTGCGGTCCTTGGCGACGTTGGGCGCGACCTTCGCCAGGCAGGGGACGCGCCGGCTGACGGCGTCGATCTGCTCCAGGCCGAAGGGGACGCCCGCCTCCTGGGCCGCGGCCAGCAGGTGCAGGATCGTGTTGGTGGAGCCGCCCATGGCGATGTCGAGGGCCATGGCGTTCTCGAAGGCCGCGAAGGTGGCGACGGACCGCGGCAGGACGGTCTCGTCGTCCTGCTCGTAGTAGCGGCGGGTGATGTCCATGACCGTGCGGGCCGCGTTCTCGTACAGGGCCTTGCGGGCCGTGTGCGTGGCGAGGACCGAGCCGTTGCCGGGCAGGGACAGGCCGATGGCCTCGGTCAGGCAGTTCATCGAGTTGGCGGTGAACATGCCGGAACAGGAGCCGCAGGTCGGACAGGCGTTCTCCTCGATACGGAGGATGTCCTCGTCCGAGATCTTGTCGTTCACGGCGTCGGAGATGGCGTCGACCAGGTCGAGCGTGCGGACCGTGCCGTCGACCAGGGTGGCACGGCCGGACTCCATGGGGCCGCCGGAGACGAAGACGGTGGGGATGTTCAGCCGCAGGGCGGCGTTCAGCATGCCCGGGGTGATCTTGTCGCAGTTGGAGATGCAGATCAGGGCGTCGGCGCAGTGCGCCTCGACCATGTACTCCACGCTGTCGGCGATCAGGTCGCGCGAGGGCAGGGAGTACAGCATCCCGCCGTGGCCCATGGCGATGCCGTCGTCCACCGCGATGGTGTTGAACTCGCGCGCGATGCCGCCGGCCTCGGTGATCGCCTCGCTGACGATCCTGCCGACGGGCTGGAGGTGGGTGTGGCCGGGCACGAACTCGGTGAAGGAGTTCGCCACCGCGATGATGGGCTTCCGGCCGATGTCCGCACCGGGTACACCGGAGGCGCGCATCAGGGCGCGGGCGCCCGCCATGTTGCGGCCGTGGGTGACTGTGCGGGACCTCAGCTCGGGCATCGTCGCTCGCTCCTTCAGGGACTTCGGGGACTGCGGAGACTTCAGGGACTGCGGGACTGCGGGACTGCGGTCAGAGACGTCTGACTGGTAACGAGCGTACGCCCGTCATCCAGAGGGCGGGACGACGCGTCCGGAATACGGGACGTATGTCTCGGGGGCGGAGGCCGCCGGGCTCGGCCCGGTCCCGCCGGGTCCCGCCCGGTCCCGCCCCGGTCTCACCGGCCCCGCTCGGTCTCAGCCGTGCCTCGGGGGCATCACGGATCTCACGGGTCGCAGGGGTCTCACGGATCTCACGGGTCGCAGGGGTCTCAGGGGTCGCAGGGGTCTCAGGGGCCGGTGAGGTGCCCCTGCACCACGGGCGCCACCCGGGCGATGACCTGCTCCACGTCGGCGGAGGCGATCGGTTCGATCCTGATGACGTACCGCATCATCGCGATGCCCACGAGCTGGGCGGCGGCGAGTTCGACGCGCAGTTCCGCGTCCGGGGCGTCGATCTCGCCGGCGATGCGGCGCATCAGCTGCGCGGTGACCATCCGCCGGAAGACGGACGCGGCGACGTCGTTGTTGACGGCCGAGCGGACGATGGCGAGCAGCGGCTTGCGGGTGACGGAGTTCTCCCACAGCCCGAAGAGGACCCGGGTCATCCGCTCGCCGACGTCGTCGAGGGGCGCGGCGAGCACCGCGTCGCGCACCGTGAGGGCGGGCGCGAAGGCGACCTCGACCGCGGCCTCGAAGACCTGCTCCTTGGTGCCGAAGTAGTGGTGCACGAGCGCCGAGTCGACCCCGGCCGACTTGGCGATGCCGCGGACGGAGGTCTTGTCGTAGCCGCGCTCGGCGAACTCCTCGCGGGCCGCGGCGAGGATCCGGTCCCGGGTGCCGGCGGACTCCGTGCGCGGGGGCCGGCCGCGGCGCCGGGAGCCGCTGCCCCCGGGGCTGTCCGTCACGGCCGGGGCACCTTCACCGGCGAGGCGAGGTGCAGGCGGGTGAAGGCGAGGGCCTCGGCGAGGTCGGCCTCGCGTTCGGCGCTGGACATCGCGCGCCGGGTGTTGACCTCGATGACGACGTGGCCGTCGAAGCCGGTCAGGGCCAGGCGCTCCAGCACCTGTGCGCAGGGCTGGGTGCCGCGGCCGGGGACCAGGTGCTCGTCCTTGGCCGAGCCGCGGCCGTCGGCGAGGTGGACGTGGCCCAGGCGGTCGCCCATGCGGTCGAGCATCGCGAGGGCGTCGCTGCGGGCGGTCGCCGCGTGGCTGAGGTCGATCGTGAAGTGGCGGTAGTCGTCCTTGGTGACGTCCCAGTCGGGGGCGTAGGCGAGCATCTCGCGGTCGCGGTAGCGCCACGGGTACATGTTCTCGACGGCGAACCGCACGTCCGTCTCGTCGGCCATGCGCCACACGCCCTCGACGAAGTCCCGGGCGTACTGCCGCTGCCAGCGGAAGGGCGGGTGGACGACGACGGTGCCGGCGCCGAGCTTCTCCGCTGCGGCACGGGCGCGCTGGAGCTTGGTCCAGGGGTCCGTGGACCACACGCGCTGGGTGATCAGCAGGCAGGGCGCGTGGACCGCGAGGACCGGGATGCGGTGGTAGTCGCTGAGCCGGCGCAGCGCCTCGACGTCCTGGCTGACCGGGTCGGTCCAGACCATGACCTCGACGCCGTCGTACCCGAGGCGCGCGGCGATCTCGAAGGCCGTCGCCGTCGATTCCGGATAGACGGAAGCCGTCGACAGGGCGACCTTCGCATCCGGGACGCGCACCACTGGTTCTGCCACGAGGGACAGCGTACGGGGCACCGCTCGGGCAGGGTGAACCGCTGCCCGCACGCCCGCCACGAGGGCGGACGACCGGCCACCGGGGCGAACTGGGGTTATGCGGACCGGGGGCGTCCGGAGCGCGGGAGGGGGTGTGTGGCGGGGTTCACGCCGGGGTGCAGGCGGGGGCGCGGGACGGGGGCGGCGGGGGCGACTGGGTACACGCGGGGCGCGGGAGTGCGGGGCGCGGGTGCCGGGGTTCACGCCGGGGCGCGGCGGGCCCGGCCGGTGTGGCTGGTGTGGCTGGTGCCACCGATGCGCCCGGTGCCGCCGGGAACGCGGCGCGCTCCCCGCGGGCCCCGTCCCGTCACGTCCCGTCCCGTCACTTCACGTCACTTCACGTCACTTCACGTCACCGTCAGGTGGTCCAGCTTCCGCAGGATCACGCCCTCGCGCAGGGCCCAGGGGCAGATCTCCAGTGTCTCCACGCCGAACAGGTCCATCGCGCCCTCGGCGACGAGGGCGCCCGCGAGGAGCTGTCCTGCCCGGCCCTCCGAGACGCCGGGCAGTTCGGCGCGCTGGTCCTCGGTCATCCCGGCGAGCCGGGGCACCCATGCCTCCAGGGACTCCCGCTTCAGATCGCGCTGGACGTACAGCCCCTCGGCGGAGCGGGCCGCCCCGGCGATGCGGGCGAGCTGCTTGAACGTCTTGGAGGTGGCGACCACGTGGTCGGGCGCCCCGAACCGGCTGAACTCGCCGACCGTCCGCGCGATCCGGGCCCGCACGTGCCGGCGCAGCGCGCGTATGTCCTCCGCGGCCGGGGGGTCGCCCGGCAGCCAGCCCGCCGTGAGCCGCCCCGCGCCCAGCGGCAGGGACGCCGCGGCGTCGGGCTCCTCGTCGATGCCGTACGCGATCTCCAGGGACCCGCCGCCGATGTCCAGCACCAGCAGTTTCCCGGCGGACCAGCCGAACCAGCGGCGGACGGCCAGGAAGGTCAGCCGCGCCTCCTCCTCGCCGGTGAGGACGCGCAGCTGGACACCGGTCTCGCGCCGCACGCGCGCGAGGACGTCGTCGGCGTTGCGGGCTTCGCGCACCGCGGACGTCGCGAACGGCAGTACTTCCTCCACGCCCTTGTCCTCGGCCGCCTGGAGTGCCTCGTGGACGACGCCGATCAGCCGGTCGACGCCGTCCGGACCGATGGCGCCGTCGTCGTCGAGCAGTTGGGCAAGGCGCAGGTCCGCCTTGTGCGAGTGCGCGGGGAGCGGGCGCGCGCCGGGATGCGCGTCCACCACCAGCAGATGCACCGTGTTGGAACCCACGTCGAGGACACCGAGTCTCATGTACGGCACGCTACTGCCACCGGGGCGCTGCGCAGTCCTCGAAGGGGCGGGCGCGGACGCCGTACCCTGGACGCGTGCCAAAGACGAAAAACGCGAAGAACGACAAGACGGCCAAATCGGCCAAGGGTTCTTCGCAGGCGAAGACCGCCGCGAAGACGAAGCGGCCGCAGCAGGGCCCGGAACCGGACGAGAAGGGCCTGGACTTCGCCCGCGCGTGGGTGGAGTTCCCGGATCCGGCGGACGACGAGCAGGTCTTCCGGTGCGATCTGACATGGCTGACCTCCCGCTGGAACTGCATCTTCGGCAGCGGCTGCCAGGGCATCCAGGCGGGCCGCGCCGCCGACGGCTGCTGCACGCTGGGCGCGCACTTCTCCGACGAGGACGACGAGAAGCGCGTCGCGGATCATGTGGCGAGACTGACGCCGGAGATCTGGCAGCACCACGACGAGGGCACGGCGCGCGGCTGGGTCTCGCAGGACGAGGACGGCGACCGCCAGACCCGCCCCTTCGAGGGCTCCTGCATCTTCCAGAACCGCCCCGGCTTCGCGGGCGGCGCGGGCTGCTCGCTGCACATCCTGGCCCTGAAGGAGGGCCGCGAGCCGCTGGAGACCAAGCCCGACGTCTGCTGGCAGCTCCCGGTCCGGCGGACCTACGACTGGATCGACCGGCCCGACGACACGCGCGTGCTCCAGGTGTCGATCGGTGAGTACGACCGCCGCGGCTGGGGTCCGGGCGGGCACGACCTGCACTGGTGGTGCACGTCGGCGACCTCGGCCCACGGCGCCGGCGACCCGGTGTACGTGTCCTACCGGGCGGAGCTCACGGAGCTGATGGGCAAGGCGGGCTACGACCGCCTGGTCGAGCTGTGCGAGGAGCGGCTGGCCTCCCAGCTGCCGCTCCTCGCTCCGCATCCGGCCGACCCGGCCGGCTGACCGCGGGTGCGGCCACCGGAGCCGGTGCCGCGGCGGGCCGCGTTCGCCCGTCGGGGAGCGGCCCGCGGTGCGT
>NZ_AGBF01000272.1 GCF_000225525.1 Streptomyces zinciresistens K42
TGAGGGCTCGTAGAATCGGTGGGTGAACCTCCCCGCCCCGCCGTCCGCCGATGCCCTCCGCGACGCGCTCGCGTCCCTGCTCGACGGGCTTCCGCCCCGGCGGGCCGCGCAGGCCGTCGAGCGGCTGATCGCCAGCTACCGCGGGGCCACGCCGACCGACAGCCCCATCCTGCGCGACCGCGCCGACGTCGCCGCCTACGCCGCGTACCGGATGCCCGCCACCTTCGAGGCCGTCCGCTCCGCGCTGGCGGCGTTCGCCGGGGCCGTGCCGGGGTGGGCGCCCGCGAGCCACCTCGACGTGGGCGGCGGGACCGGCGCGGCGACCTGGGCCGTCTCCGCGACCTGGCCGGGCGAGCGCGAGGTGACCGTACTGGACTGGGCGGAACCCGCGCTGGCCATCGGCCGGGAGATCGCCGAGGCCAACCCGGCGCTGAAGCAGGCCCGTTGGCAGCGGACCCGGATCGGCCCCGGCCTCGCCCCGGACCCCGTCGACCTCGTCACCGTCTCCTACGTCCTGAACGAACTCACCGAGTCCGACCGCGCCGGGCTCCTGGACGCCGTCGCGCACGCCGCCGGGGCCGTCGTGATCGTCGAGCCCGGCACCCCCGGCGGCTACGCGCGCGTCATCGCGGCACGCGACCGGCTCGTCGCGGCCGGGTTCCGGATCGCCGCCCCCTGCCCGCACAGCGCGGGCTGCCCGATCGCGCCCGGCACGGACTGGTGCCACTTCTCGGCCCGGGTCAGCCGCTCCTCACTGCACCGGCAGATCAAGGGCGGCTCCCTCGCCTACGAGGACGAGAAGTTCAGCTATGTCGCCGCCGCCCGGCTGCCGGTGGCCCCGGTGCCCGCCCGTGTCGTACGCCGACCGCAGATCCGCAAGGGCCAGGTCCTGCTCGACCTGTGCGAGACGGAGCCGTCCCTGCGCCGCACCACGGTCACCAAGCGGCACGGCGACCTCTACCGCGCCGCCCGCGACGCCGACTGGGGCGACGCCTGGCCGCCCGCGGACGCGGGCGAGGACGGGTAGGCGGGCGGCGCGGCAGGGAGGATCGGCGGCGACCCGGCCCGCCGCCCCGTCCGGCCGGGTCACGGCGACCCGTCGGCCGGTTCGCCGCCGCGCCGCTGCTCCTCCCGCTCCCGGAGCCTGCGCAGCAGCTCCTTCTTCCGCGGGTCGGGGTCGGCCCCGCCGCCGATCCGCCCTGCCCCGCCGCCGCGCAGCGCGCCGCGGCCGAGGTTGCGCCGGGTGCCGCCGACGCCCAGCATGCTTCCCGCTCCGCCTCGGGCCATGGTGGCCTCCTTCCCTCGGAGTGCGAACCCCCTCGGAGTGCGAACCCCCAGGAGTGCGAACGATACGGTTCGTCTCGTCCAAGACCAGATTGCGCGAGACGTCGCGTCTTGTCAACCTGCTACATTCGGTCCATGGCATCCCAGCAGCCCGCCCGTCCCGCGGCCCCGGCCCCCCGCCCCACCCGCCGCAGCGAGAAGTCCCGCCGGGCCATCTACGACGCCGCCCTCGCCCTCGTCGTCGAGGCCGGCTACCCGCGGACCACCATCGAGGGCATCGCCGCCCGCGCGGGCGTCGGCAAGCAGACGATCTACCGCTGGTGGCCCTCCAAGGCGGAGGTGCTGATGGAAGCCTTCCTCGACCTCGCCGGGCATCCGCCGCGGGACGCCGCGCAGGAGCCGTCCGCCATTCCGGACACCGGAGACCTCGCCGCCGACCTGAAGGCCGTCCTGCGCGCCACGGTCGACGAACTGAAGGACCCCCGCTTCGACGCCCCCTCCCGCGCGCTCGCCGCCGAGGGCCTGGTCGACGAGGCGCTCGGCCGGCAGTACGTCGCCAAGCTCCTCGAACCCTCGCTCCAGCTCTACGTCCAGCGGCTGCGCTCCGCGCAGGAGGCCGGCGACCTGCGCCCCGACCTCGACCCCCGCATCGCGCTGGAGCTGTTCGTCTCCCCGCTGGCCCAGCGCTGGCTCCAGCACACCGGCCCCATCACGTACGCCTACACGGACACCCTGGTCGACTACGCCCTGTACGGGCTCGCCCCCCGCTCCCGGTAGCCCTGCCCCATCCCGTCACGCAGTGTGTTTTCCCAGTTCAGGGCGGTGTGTACGGCTCGCCCCACCTGGCCCGCTCGTCCGCTGCGGTCCCCCGGGGCGCACGAGGGTGCGACCATAGGGCATGCTGGAGCGCACGACGGCGAGGCGAGGGGATAGATGAGCGCGGAGTTGGGCGGCCCGACCGGCCTGCAGGGCAAACTCTCCCAGTGGCTGCGCGGACGCCGCCCCAAGGGCACCGCCGGGGACGGCGGCAGAGAAGAGCTGCTGCTCGCCGCCGCCGCCGCCGGACTGCCCCTCGCGCCCGCCGCCCACCCGGCCGGCTACCGCTGCTCCTGCGACCGGGTCGGCTGCCCCACCCCCGCCCGGCACCCGGTGTCCTTCGCCTGGCAGACGCAGTCCACCACCGACAGCGGCCAGATCGAGCGCTGGGCCCGGCACCAGCCGCAGGCCAACTTCATCACCGCGACCGGCATGGTGCACGACGTCCTCGACGTACCGGCCGAGGCGGGCCGCCAGGCCCTGCGGCGACTGCTCGACTCCGGCATCGAGGTCGGCCCGGTCGCCGAGAGCGACGACGGCCGCATGCTCTTCTTCACCCTCACCCGCGGCACCCCCGAGGACGAGGACGAGTGGTGGCCCTGCGAGCTGGACTGCCACCCCGAGACCATGGACGAGCACCCGGGACTGCGCTGGCACTGCCGCGGCTCCTACGTCCTCGTCCCGCCCGCCCGGCTCACCGGCGAGGGCCAGGGCGTGCACTGGGTGCGCGGCCCCGAGCATCCGCTGCCCGACCCGCTGAACGTGCTGGAGGTGCTCACCGACGAGTGCGCCCGGCACGTCGGCGACGAGCACGACCACGTCTCCGCGGCCTGGCCCACGCGCCACTGAACCGGCGCGCGCGGCGCCGCTACTCGCCCTTCGCGGACGTCATGCCCTGGATCCGGCCGAGTATCTCGACCCGGCCCGAACCCTCGGGCACCCGTGCCACCTCGTTGGAGACGAACTCCAGCGTCAGCGACTGCTTGATCTCGCCCTCCGTCAGCGCCCGCACCGCCTTGTTCGGCACCGGCACGGAGGCGCCCTGCGCCGCCGTCTGCTTCTCGAAGTGCCGGGTCGCGAAGAACACCAGCGCCCCGCCGTCGGCCGTGCGCAGCGCCAGCGGCGCGTAGTCGCCCTGTGTCAGGGGCTCGTCGAGGTACTGCCGCACCAGGCCCGGCCGTTCGGCGTTCCTGCGCCGCTCCGCGCGCCAGCGGCTCGTGTGGCTGCCCGGCGCGAACTTCACCCCGCCGCCCTTGAGGTAGGAGACGTACTCCTTGCTCAAGTACCGCGGCGGCACCGCCAGTTCGGCCGAGTTCGCGGGGACGGCCTCCGCCCAGCCGTTCGCGTCCTTCTTGAACTCCGGTACGACGTCCGGGTCCAGCAGCGTCAGATACGCCGCCGCCCACGGATCGTCCAGGCCGTCGCGGGTGAACACGAAGACCCAGCGCGCCGTGCCGCCCTTGTTGGCGGCCGTGTCGGCGACGAACCAGCGCGGCCAGCCCGCCTTCGCGGGAATCGTGATCCTCGCGTCCGACAGCACCAGCGGGGTGTGCGCGGGGTTGCCGCCGGGGCTGGTCGCCCGGCCCGCCTTCAGCCGCGCCGCGTCGATGGCGCCGAGCGCACCGGTGACCCGGTCGGCGTCCAGGGAACTGTCGTAGGACTTGTCGGCCGCGTTGTACGCGGTGGTGAACTGCCGGAGCGCCTTCGCGGCTTCGGCCCTGGTGGCCGAGGGAAGGACCTCCTTCTCCCCGCGGACCACCACGCAGCCGCTCGCCGTCAACGACAAAGCGGTCACCGAGGCCGCCGCCAGCACGCCCCGGTCAAGCCTTCGAGGGCCGCGATCCCTGCTCATCCGGTTCCTTCACCTTCCCCTTCCCGGAGGCGAACCCTACCGGGGCGAGGAACAGCGCGAGCGTCGGGACCAGGTACAGCAGCCACACCGTGACCTGGAGGACGGTCGGGTCCGGCTGGAAGTCGAACACGCCCTTCAGCAGGGCCCCGTACCAGCTCGCCGGATCGACCGTGGCGCTGACGTCGAACGCCGTGTCGCCCAACCCCGGCAGCCGGCGCGCCTCCTGGAGATCGTGGAAGCCGTACGCCGGCACGCCCGCCGCCGTGGTGGGCGGCCGGTCCCGTGCGGTTCCCTTCCGTCGTGCCCGGCTTCGCCTGGAGCGCTGGTTCAATGCCCTCGTGACTGATTACGACGTCCTCCGCGTCTTCTGCGGGCCCAAGGGCGGTTACGGCAATGAACTCGGCGTCGTCCGGGACGGGTCGGCGGTTCCCGGGCGGGGGGAGCGGCAGGAACTGGCCGCGAAACTGGGGTTCAGCGAGACCGTCTTCGTCGACGATCCCGAGCGGGGGATCATCGACATCTACACGCCTTCCGTACGGCTGGACTTCGCCGGGTATCCGTGCGTGGGCGCCGGCTGGCTGCTGGACGTGCCCGAACTCGTCACGCCCGCCGGGGTGGTGGGCGTCCGGATCGACGGGGAGTTCTGCTGGATCGAGGCCCGCCCGGAGTGGGCGCCGGCGCGGACGCTGCGGCGGTACGCGAGCGCCGCCGAGGTCGAGGAGCTGGAGGTGCCCCCGGCCGGTACCTGGATCTACGCCTGGGCCTTCGAGGACGAGGCCGCCGGGCGGGTGCGGGCCCGGGGGTTCCCCGGGCGGGGGGACGGGGTCGAGGAGGACGAGGCGACCGGTGCCGCGGCCATCCAGCTCACCCATCGGCTGGGCCGCGCCCTGAACATCACGCAGGGCGCGGGCTCGCAGCTGCTGACGGCTCCTCAGCCGGGGGACTGGGTCGAACTCGGGGGACGGGTGGTCCTGGAGCGCTGACGCTCAGGCCGACAGCGGGAACTCCTCGCCCAGGGCCCGGAACACCGCCGTGTTCAGTGCGAAGGCCCGCTTGCACTCGGCCACGATCCGCTGCTTCTCCAGGTCGTCCGCCGGGACCGCGTCGAGGAGTTCGCGGTAACCGCGCTTGAAGGCGGCCGGGTTGGTGATCTGGTCGAAGACGTAGAAGCGGACCCCGTCGCCCTTGCGGGCGAAGCCCCAGGTCCGCTCCGCCTTGTCGCGGATGATCTGGCCGCCGGAGAGGTCGCCCAGGTAGCGGGTGTAGTGGTGGGCGACCCAGCCGGACGGCCAGTCGGCGGCGCAGGCGCGGATGCGGTCCGCGTAGGCGCGGGTGGCGGGGAGCGCGGACGCCTTCGACCGCCAGCCGGGGCCGCGCAGATGGGCGAGGTCCCGCTCCAGGGACGGCAGCCGGAGCAGCTCCGGCTGGACGAAGGGGCCGGCCACCGGGTCGGACGCCAGCCGGCCGGTGCCGGACTCCAGCGCCTCGTAGACGAACCACAGTTGCTCGGTGTAGCGCGCGTAGGCGTCCACCCCCAGCCTGCCGCCGAGCAGGTCACTCATGAACGTCGAGGTCTCCGCCTCCACGTGCTGCTCGTGGGAGGCGGTGCGGATGACGGTCGAGAAGGAGTCCATGGCGGTATCTTCTGAGGTTAGGTTTACCTAAGTCAAGAGGTTTGCCGACGTGGTGTCGGTAAAAAGGGTACAGAGAAAACCCGTCCTCCGCAGGAGGGGAGGACGGGTGCGGGCGGGGCGGGGTCAGGGGAGGGTGAGGATCTCCGTCCCCGTCTCCGTCACCACGAGGGTGTGCTCGAACTGCGCGGTGCGCCTGCGGTCCTTCGTGACGACCGTCCAGCCGTCGTCCCACATGTCGTACTCGTGGGTGCCCAGGGTCAGCATCGGCTCGATCGTGAACGTCATC
Organism: Streptomyces zinciresistens K42; assembly: GCF_000225525.1. GTDB lineage: Bacteria > Actinomycetota > Actinomycetes > Streptomycetales > Streptomycetaceae > Streptomyces > Streptomyces zinciresistens. The sequence continues at coordinate 5,873 of NZ_AGBF01000272.1, forward strand.
CCGGGCTGGATGACGCTCGTGGCGTGCGGGCTGTCGTAGTGCGGGATGATCAGGCCCGAGTGGAACGAGGAGTTGATGCCGTGGCCCGTGAAGTCGCGGACCACCCCGTAGCCGAAGCGCTTGGCGTACGACTCGATCACGCGGCCGATCACATTGATCTGGCGGCCCGGCCGGACGGCGTTGATCGCGCGGTTCAGGGACTCCCGGGTGCGCTCGACGAGCAGACGGCTCTCCTCGTCCACGTCGCCCACGAGGTACGTGGCGTTGTTGTCGCCGTGGACGCCGCCGATGTACGCCGTCACGTCGAGGTTCACGATGTCCCCGTCGCGCAGCACCGTCGAGTCCGGGATGCCGTGGCAGATCACCTCGTTGACGCTGGTGCACAGCGACTTGGGGAAACCGCGGTAGCCGAGGGTGGAGGGGTAGGCGCCGTGGTCGCACATGTACGTGTGCGCGACCCTGTCCAGCTCGTCGGTGGTGACGCCGGGGGCGATCAGCTCGGCCGCCGCCGCCATCGCGCGGGCCGCGATCCGGCCGGCGGTCCGCATCGCCTCCACGGTCTCCGGGGTCTGCACCTCGGGGCCCGTGTACGGCGCCGGGGCGGGCTTGCCGACGTACTCGGGGCGCCGGATGTTTCCGGGCACGGAACGGGTGGGGGACAGCTCCCCCGGGGCGATCAGCGACTGGCCAGACATGCCGGCGAGTCTAACCAGCGGGCATGGGGGAACATGTCGATGGCGAGAGGAGCTGGTCATGGCCCTGTTCAAGAAGCGCACGGTCGGGAAGCCCGGCGAGTGGTACTACTGCCTGGTCCACAAGAAGGTCGAGGAGGGGCCGGACTGCCCCGCCAAGGACCGCTTCGGGCCCTACGGCAGCCGCGAGGAGGCCCAGCACGCCATGGACCTCGCGCGCGAACGCAACCAGGAGTGGGAGAACGACCCCGCTGGCACGACGCCGGGAGCCGGAGGGACGAGACCTGACCACCGGGCCGGCGCCGCCGCCGGCCCCGGGCCGTGCTGCCGTAGGGCCCGAAGCGGTCCTTGGCGGG
>NZ_AGBF01000271.1 GCF_000225525.1 Streptomyces zinciresistens K42
GTCCCGGACGCGCCCGGCCGTCCCGGACGCGCCCGGCCGTCCCGGACGCGCCCGGCCGCGCGGGCACGGGCACGCGGTTACGGGCGGGAGGTGAGGTAGCCGCCCATCGTGCGGAAGTAGTCCCTCGCCGCGTACTCGGTGCCGTCGTCGGTGCGCACACGCCGTACGACCAGGCCGGGGTGGCGGCCGGTGTGGGCCTCGGGGCCCGCCACGACGACCACCCCGTCGCCCTCGGGGATGAAGACGCGGCCCGGGGTGCCGCCGTAGCGGCCCTCGGAGACCGCCGCCGCGACGATCCGGACGCGCTGCCCGCGGTGGAACGCGTACGCGTTGGGGTACGGGTCCGACTGCGCCCGGACCAGCCGCTCCAGACGCTCCGCCGGCCAGGTCCAGTCGATGCGGCTGTCCTCGGCGGAGCGCTTGTGGAAGAAGCTCGCCCGGCTGCGGTCCTGGCGCTGCCAGTGGGAGGCCGCCCGGCCGGAGGCGATCAGGTCCAGCGACTCGCGCACGAGGGGCGCGATGAGGTCCACGGTCCGGTGGAACAGGTCCGTCGCCGTGTCGGCAGGACCGACCGCCACCGAGCGCTGCACCAGGATGTCCCCGGCGTCCAGCTCCTCGTTCATGCGGTGCGCGGTGACGCCGACGTGCTTCTCGTCGTTGATGAGGGCCCAGATCAGCGGGGAGAACCCGGCGTAGCCGGGCAGCAGCGAGTCGTGCACGTTGAGCGTGCCGTGCGGGGGCAGGTCGAAGAGCTCCGGCGGCAGCCAGGTGCGCCAGTTGTTCGCGACGATGATGTCCGGTGCGGCGGCACGGACCGCGTCGAGGAGACCGGCGTCGTCGGGCCGGTTGCGCAGCAGGACGGGCACGCCGTGCTTCTCGGCGAGTTCGGCGACGGAGTCGTCCCAGATCTTCTCGTAGGCGTGCTCGCTCTTGGGGTGGGTGACCACGAGCACGACCTCGTGGTCGGAGTCCAGCAACGCCTGAAGTGTGCGATGACCCCAGGTCTGATAGCCGAACATGGCGACGCGCATGCGGTTCTCCCCTCCGACGGCACCCGCTGACTAAGGCTTACCTTACCTGCGAATGCGTGTCGGGAGGGAGGCCCGTCGCCCGACGCGCGAAGGCTGGTGGATCACGCGGCGGGCGGACCGCCGGGGCGCCGTGAGAACGCCTCACCCCAGGGCACGGTCGAGGTTGAACGCGGCACTGATCAGCGACAGATGGGTGAACGCCTGCGGAAAGTTGCCCTGTTGCTCCCCGGTGTGGCCGATCTCCTCCGCGTACAGGCCCAGATGATTGGCGTAGGTCAGCATCTTCTCGAACGCGAGCCGCGCTTCGTCCAGGCGCCCCGCGTGGACCAGTGCCTCGACGTACCAGAACGAGCAGATGGAGAACGTGCCCTCGTCGCCGCGCAGTCCGTCCGGACTCGCCTCGGGGTCGTAGCGGTAGACGAGCGAGTCGGACACCAGGTCCTGGGTGAGGGCGTCGAGCGTGGACAGCCACTTGGGGTCGGTCGGCGCGATGAACTTCGTCAGCGGCATCATCAGCACCGACGCGTCCAGGACGTCGCAGTCCTCGTGCTGGACGAACGCCCGGCGCTCGTCCGACCAGCAACGGGTCATGATCCGCCGGTAGATGACGTCCCGGCTCTCCCGCCAGCGCGGCAGGTCAGCGGGCAGGCCGCGCCGGTTCGCCATCCGGATCGCCCGCTCGATCGCCACCCAGCACATCAGGCGCGAGTACAGGAAGTTCTTGCGGCCGCCCCGGGTCTCCCAGATGCCCTCGTCCGGCTGGTCCCAGTGGTCGCACACCCACTCCACCAGCTCGCACACATGGTCCCACTGGTCGCTGGAGATGGGCTGCGCCCACTTGTCGTAGAGGTACACCGAGTCGATCAGTGCGCCGTAGATGTCGAGTTGGAGCTGATCGGAGGCGGCGTTGCCGACGCGGACGGGCGCCGAACCCCGGTAGCCCGCCAGATGGCCGAGTTCCCGCTCGGGCAGTTCGGTGCGCCCGTCGATGCCGTACATGATCTGCAGCGGACCGGAGGGGCCGCCGTCCCCCGGGGTGATGTGCCGGCTCACGAACCGCATGAACTGCGCGGCCTCGCTCGTGAAGCCGAGCCGCAGCATCGCGTACACGCAGAACGCGGCGTCGCGCACCCACATGTAGCGGTAGTCCCAGTTGCGTTCGCCGCCCAGCTCCTCGGGCAGGCTCGTGGTCGGGGCGGCGACGATCGCACCCGTCGGCGCGTAGGTGAGCAGCTTCAGCGTCAGGGCCGAGCGGTGCACCATCTCCCGCCAGCGGCCCCGGTACTTGGAGGCGGAAAGCCACCGACGCCAGTACGCGACCGTACTGTTGAACTCGTGCTCGGCCTCCTCCCACGCGCACTGCCTCGGCAGCACGCCGCCGCCGACGTGGTCCAGCGCGAGCACCGCCGTCTCGCCCTGCGCGAGCTTGAACTCGGCGCACGCGTCGCCGTCCCTGACCTCCAGGGCCACCGTGGAGGTCAGCCCGAGGGACGCCCTGCCCGTCTCGAAGACCGCCATGCCGTCGGCCAGGCGCACGGTGTGCGGCACGGCGCCGTACTCGAAGCGCGGCGCGACCCTGGCCCGGAACGGGATCGAGCCGCGCACGCACACCACGCGCCTGATCAGCCGGTGCCGGTCGGCCTCGGCCGGATCGCCGTCGATCGGCATGAAGTCCTGCACCTCGCCGACGCCGTCCTCGGTGAAGAACCGGGTGATCAGCACATTGGTGTCGGGGAAGTAGAACTGCCGCGTGCGGGCCGGCACGGACGCGGCCAGCTCGAAGCTGCCGCCCCGGTCGGCGTCCAGGACCGAGGCGAACACGCTGGGGGAGTCGAAGGCCCCGCAGCAGTACCAGTCGATCGTGCCGTCCGTCCCCACCAGGGCCACGCTGCGCAGGTCGCCGATCAGCCCGTGGTCGGCGATCGGCAGATAGCGCGACGCCTCGGACGCGTCCGCCTCGTACGGGGTCGTGCTCATCGCAGCCTCCCTGGCCCGCCCGGCGCTCGTACCCAGCGTAGGCCGCATCGGGCGGGGGAGGGCCGGCGCGAGGGCCGGGGCCGGTCAGACGGTGAGCACCCGCAGCCCCGCCTCCTCGAAGGCCCGGACGGCCTCCGGCTCGGCCGCGGTGTCCGTGACCAGGGTGTCCACCGCGTCCACCGCGCAGATCCGGGCGAACGCGCGCCGGCCCAGCTTGCTGGAGTCCGCGGCCACCACCACCCGCTGCGCGCGCTCGCACAGCAGCCGGTTGATCGCCGCCTCCGCCTCGTCGTGGGCGGTGGCGCCGTGCGTGACGTCGAGGGCGACCACGCCGAGCACCGCCACGTCGACGGTGATCTGCGCCAGGACGCCGTCCGCGAGCGGCCCGATGAGCTCGTAGGACTGGGGCCGGGCCACCCCGCCGGTGACCACGATCTTGAACTGGGGCCGTACGGTCAGCTCGTTGGCGATGTTGAGCGCGTTGGTGACGACCGTGAGCGCGGGCGAACCGGCCGACAGGTCGCCGCGCACGGCCAGGGCCCGCGCCACCTCGGTGGTCGTCGTGCCGCCGGTCAGGCCGACCGCCTCGCCGGGCGCCACCAGGTCGGCCACCGCCTTCGCGATCCGCTGCTTCTCGGAGGCGTGCCGGGCGGTCTTGTAGCGCAGCGGCAGCTCGTAGGACACCCCGTGCACGACCGCGCCGCCCCGGGTGCGCACCAGCATCTGCTGCTCGGCCAGCTGGTCGAAGTCGCGGCGGATCGTGGCGGGCGACACGGCCAGCTCACCGGCCGCCTCCTCGACGTCCAGCCGGCCCCGCTCCACGAGCAGCTCCAGCAGCGCCTGCCAGCGGGCGTCGCGCGACATCCCCACTCCCTTCCTCGTGCTCCCGGTGACCTTAGCGCACCTCCTTGCGGTCGAATGCTTGATTCTGCTCGAAAGCTCGCTATATCTTGCAAGAACAATCATCGAGGCTTCGCCAGAAGCCGGGAGGGCGGGCGCCATGACCCATGTCGAGGACGAGCTCAACAGCCAGCCGGAGTGCTGGACACGCGCCGCGGCGCAGGCCGGGGACGCCCGCGGGGCACTGCCCCGGGCGGGGGAGCGCGTCGCGGTCGTCGGCTGCGGCACCTCGTACTTCATGGCGCAGGCGTACGCCGCGCTGCGGGAGGAGTCGGGCCGGGGCGAGACCGACGCCTTCACCGCCTCGGAGTTCCCGCGAAGGCGCGCCTACGACCGGGTCGTCGCCCTCACCCGCTCCGGCACCACCACCGAAGTGCTCGACCTGCTGGGGCGGTTGAAGGGACGGACCCCCACCACCGCCCTCACCGCCGACCCGGACACCCCCGTCATGGCCGCCGCCGACGAGAGCGTCGTCCTCGACTACGCGGACGAACGGTCCGTCGTGCAGACCCGGTTCGCGACCACCGCCCTCACCCTGCTGCGCGCCCACCTCGGCCTGCACACCGACGCCGCCGTGGCCGACGCCCGCACCGCGCTCGACACCGACCTGCCCCAACAGCTCGTCGGCTGCACGCAGTTCACGTTCCTCGGCCGGGGGTGGACGGTCGGACTGGCCAACGAGGCCGGGCTGAAGATGCGCGAGGCGTCCCTGTCGTGGACCGAGTCCTACCCGGCCATGGAGTACCGGCACGGCCCCATCAGCGTCACCACCGCGGGCACCGCGACCTGGATGTTCGGCGAGGCGCCCGAGGGGCTGGCCGCGCAGGTGCGCGCGACCGGCGCGCTGTGGATCGAGGGCCGCCTCGACCCGCTCGCCGAACTCGTGCGCGCCCAGCGGCTCGCGGTCGCCGTCGCCGCGGCCCGCGGCCTCGACCCGGATCTGCCGCGGCACCTCACCCGCTCGGTGATCCTCGCCCCCTGAAGCGCCCGACCGCACCCCGAGAGAGGACAGGCCGTGCCCCTCACGACCACCGGCGAACTCGTCGGCCGCGCCGCCGCGGACCGCCGAGCCGTCGCCGCCTTCAACGTCATCACCCTGGAACACGTCGAGGCCGTCATCGCCGGTGCGGAGAGCACCGGTCACCCCGTCGTCCTCCAAGTCAGCGAGAACGCCGTCAAGTTCCGCTACGGGCGGCTGCTCCCGCTGGCCCGTGCAGCCGTCGCCGCCGCCGAACGCGCCCGCGTCCCCGTCGCCCTGCACCTGGACCACGTCCAGAGCGACGACCTGCTGCGGCAGGCGCCCGCCGCCGGGTTCAGCTCCGTGATGTACGACGCCGCCCGGCTGCCCTACGCCGACAACCTCGCCGCGACCAGGGCCGCCGTCGACTGGGCGCACGCCCAAGGTCTCTGGATCGAGGCGGAGTTGGGGCGCCTGGGCGGAAAGAACGGCGAGCCGCCGCTGGACGCCCACGCCCCCGGCGCCCGGACCGACCCCGACGAGGCACGTGCCTTCGTCGCGGCCTCCGGCGTCGACGCGCTCGCCGTCGCCGTCGGCAGCTCGCACGCCATGACGACCCGTACGGCCGCCCTCGACCACGATCTCCTCAAGCGCCTGGCCGCGGCCCTGGACGTGCCCCTCGTCCTGCACGGCTCGTCCGGCGTCCCCGACGGCGAGCTGGCCGCCGCGGTCACCGGCGGCATCGCCAAGGTCAACGTCGGCACGGCCCTCAACATCGCCATGACCGGCGCGATCCGCGCTTTCCTCGCCGCCCACCCCGAGGCGGTGGACTCCCGGACGTACCTGAGCGTGGGACGCGAGGCCATGGTCCGGGCCGTGGCCGACCTCGTCCGCACCGTCACGGGACCGGCCCCCGCTACCTCCTGACGGCCTTCAGCACCACGAACCTCGGGTCGCTCGCCACCACCCGGCAGTCGCCGAACAGCCGGCGCAACTGCACGTGGTAGCCGAGATGCCGGTTGCCGATCACCCACAGCTCGCCCCCCGGCCGCAGGGCACGCCGCGCCCCGGTGAACATCCGCCGGGCCGTCGCGTCCGTCGTGGCCTGGTGGGAGTGGAACGGCGGGTTGTTCAGCACGAGGTCCACGCTCCCCGCGGGTACGCCCGCCATCCCGTCCCCGACCCTGAACTCGGCCTCCCCCGGCGTCCCGTTGGCCGCGAACGTCGCCTCGGCCGAGGCCACCGCCTGGAACGACTCGTCCACGAACAGCACCTCGCTCTCCGGACGCGCCAGCGCCACCGCGGTCCCCACCACGCCGTTGCCGCACCCGAGGTCCACCACCTTCCGGCCGGGGCCCCCGGCCGGGAGGTGCCCGAGGAAGAACCGCGTCCCGATGTCCAGCCGGTCCGCGCAGAACACCCCCGCGTGGTTGACGACCGGACGCCCCGAGACCGCGCCCACGTCGTCGGGGAGGGCGTACGTGTACGGCCAGGGGCTCGCGGGCCGCGCCCGCGACGGCTCGGGCACGCAGTGGATCAGCCGCGCCTTGCGCTCCGCGAGCGAGGTGCGGGTCGGACCGAGGATCCGCTCGAAGAGCCGCAGCGTCGAGGCGTGGATCTCCTTGACCATGCCCGTGCCCACGACCACCGTGTCCGCGTGCACCGCGGGCGCCAGCCGCAGCAGCTGGTCCTCCAGCAGTGCCAGGCTCTTCGGCACCCGCACCACCAGCGCGTCGACCCGCTCCGGCGGCGGGTCCTGCGTCGTGAGCAGCCGCACCGAGCCGGCCTCCACACGGTGCCGGGCGAGGTTGGCCCGGGTCGCCTCCTGCGTCAGATGGGAGTCGGTGATCTGGACCGGCCGGTACCGCGCCAGCGCCGTGACCAGCGCGCCCCAGCGGTCGCCGACCACCACGACCGTCCCGGAGAGCGGGACCTCCCGCTCCGCGAGGTGTCGCAGAAGGTACTCGTCGGAGGCGTCCCAGGCACGCAGCCTGTCGCGCGGGTCCTCGGGGAAACGGGTCAGCGCGAGCTCGCCCCAGGGCGTCGTCATCCGGTCGTTCATCGTGCGTCAAGGCTAAGCG
>NZ_AGBF01000270.1 GCF_000225525.1 Streptomyces zinciresistens K42
GGTCACGGCGAGCGCGATGCCGGCCTTGTCGTTGGTCTTGTCGGGGTCGTAGGGCCGCGGGGCGTCCTCCAGCGCCACCGAGCCCTCGGCGCCCGCCACCGCCTTGTCGATCCGCAGCTCGAAGGTGTACGTGCCGGGGTAGCCCTCGTCGATCCACGCCTGGCTGGTGCCGCACTCGTAGAGCCCGGCGGACTTCCTGTCGCAGAAGCCGTGTCCCTTGGTCACCGTCGTGCCGGCGGGCATGCGGACGAACACCCGGGTGGCCGGCTCGCCGACCTTGCGGTCGTTGACCCAGGCCGGACCGGCGTTGGTGAACTTGACCGTCAGCTTGACCTTGTCACCGACGCGGCCCTGCAACCGGGCGCCGGTCACCTGGAGGTCGGCGGTGTTGACGGCCTTGACCGGCACCTCCAGCACGTCCTCGCCGGACGGGGTCGCGCCGGTGCGCCCGGTGAGCCTCACGGCGGGCGCGGTGCCCTGGACGGGCCCTCCGGACGCCTCGTCGCCGGGGGTGTTGTCGTAGGAGCTGGCGACCACGGTGACGCCGTCGTACAGCGCGTTGTCCAGGACCTTGACCGGCAGGTCCTTCTCGGGGGCGTAGACGCCGCCGGGCTCGACGCGCTGCTCGAAGGAGCAGACCGCCTTGGTGCTGACGGGCGTCTCGTCGAAGCCGCCGACCTTCCACGCCCGGCAGTTGGAGGGCAGCTCGCTGATGCGGAGGCCCCGGCTGACCTGGTACGACACCCACACCTTGGACAGGGCTTCGGAGCCGGTGCTGGTGAAGGTGGCCGGCACCGACAGGGTGCTGCCCGGCTCGACGCCCTCGAAGGGGGCGATCCTGTCCAGAACCAGTCCGGGCTCGGGGTCTTCGGCGGCGGCGGGTGAGGCGCCCAGCGCGATCAGGGCGACGGCTCCCGCCGCGGCGGAGGTCTGGCGGAACACGCGGGGCCCGGAGGCGGTGCGGAACATGAGGTCCTCTGGTCGAACGGCGGTGACGGACGGGTGAACTGTGGGGGTACGTCAGTCCACCTCCGGAGACACCCGTCGTGACCGGAGGGTTGTAGGGAGAAGGCGACTCGGCCGGTCTCCCCGCACATCCCTCACACTTTCCCGATCCCCGGGGCCGCCCGCCCCGGGGCGGGGCTCCCCACGCGCCGGGCGGCCGGAGGGAGGCCGGGAAACAGGGAAATGTTCCGGACAGGGGGTACCTCGTTCCCGTGACCGGCGGGACCGTACGGGGCGGTCGGGGCGCGCCGCCCAGGTGCGGGCGGGGTGCGTCCTGGCGCATTCTTGCTGTGTCGCACGCGTGACGGCGTACGGACGAGGTAGGGCCGATGACTGGGAGCGCCGAGGGCGCGGAACGGGCGCCCGGGAGGCTGGCGGCGCTGCTGATCGATGCCTCGGCGGAGGCGATCAGCGCGGCCGGCGGCCACGCCGGTGGGGTGTACCTGCGCTCCGGCACGCCCGGACTCCTGCGGCTGGCGGTGCTGGAGGGGCTGCCGGGGCCGCTGTTCCGGCCGTGGTGGCGGCTGCATGTGGACCGGCCGTTCCCGGTGGCGGACGCCTACCGGCTCGGCGTGGAGGTGGCGCTGCCCAACGCCACGGAGACGATGCGCCGCTATCCGCAGTTCGCGGCGGGTCTGCCGTTCCCGTTCGGCTCCGTGCACGTGCCCGTCGGGGGCCGGTCCGACGTCTTCGGGGTGCTGACGGTGCTGGGGCCCTCGGCGGCGGACGCCACGGAGCTGCTGCCGGTGCGCGAGCGGCTGGCGGTGCTCGCCGGGGACCTGGGGACGGCGCTGGAGAAGCTGGAGGGCCAGGACCCCTCGGCGGTGTCCTGGGACGGCGGGCCGCTGTGCGTGCGGCCACCGGCCGCCCGCCCGCCCTCCGGGCACCTGGGACGCTTCTCCTGGGAGCCGGCGACCGGCGCGGTGACGGCGGACGAATGGCTGGACGTCGTCCTCGGGCCGGTGGCGCCGGGCGCGGCGCGGACCGTGGAGGCGTTCGCGCGGGCCGTCGCCCCGGACGACGCGGAGCGGGTCCTCGCGGCGCTGCGGGAGGCGGCGGGCGGCCGTCCGCCCGCGCTGCCGCTGTACGTGCGCGCCGCGCACGGCGCACACCGGCTGGTGGAGGTGTGGGGGCCGCACCGGGACACCGCGCGCGCCGGGGGGACGGCGGTGCGCGGTGTCGTCCTCGACCCCGGGCCGGCCGCGGTCGCGGACGCCGCCGCCGATCTGCTGCCGGACGGGGTGCTGTGCCTGGACCGGCTCGGCACGGTCGTCTACGCCAACCCGCACGCGGCACGGCTGCTGCGCCGGCCGCGCACCGAACTGCTGGGCCGCACCCTGTGGGAGGGCGTGCCCTGGATGAACCAGCCGACCCTGGAGGACCATCTGCGCGGGGCGCTGCTGTCCCCTGACCCGGTGCACTTCCATGTGCGCAGACCGTCCGCCCACGGCCGGGACCGCACCGCCCACCCGTTCGCCGGGGACTGGCTCGCCCTGTCCGTCTATCCCGGCGCCGACCTGCTGACCTGCACGGTCCGGCTCGGGCACCGGGTGGCCGACAGCCCTTCCGGCCCGCCGGACGCGCACGGCGCCCCCCAGCCGGGCGGAGCGCCCTCCCTCGCCCCGCTGTACCGGCCGATCGTGCTCGCCATCGCGCTGACCGAGGCGGTCACCGCCCGGCAGGTCTCGGCCGTGGTGATGCGGGAGCTGCTGCCCGCGTTCGGCGGGCGCAGGCTGGCGATCTACCTGCTCCAGGAACGCCATCTCCGGCTGGCCTGGGAGACCGGTTTCCCCAAGGGGTTCCTCACCCCGTTCGAGGGGGTCGGGATGGACGAGCGGCTGCCCGGGGTCGAGACCCTCACCAGCGGGCGCCCGCTGTTCTTCGACTCCATGCAGGACCTCGCCGACGCCTACCCGGGGATCGCGCTGGACGCGACGGAGGGCGCGCGGGCCTTCCTGCCGCTGATCGCCTCCGGCCGCCCCGTCGGCTCCTGCATCCTCGGCTTCGACCGCCCCCGCAGCTTCAGCACGGAGGAGCGCACCGTCCTCACCGCCCTCGCCGGGCTGATCGCGCACGCCATGGAGAAGGCGCAGCGCTACGAGAGCGAGGCAGCCCTGGCCCGCGGTCTGCAGCGGGCCCTGCTGCCCCGGCGGCTCGCGGAGCATCCGCTGATGGAGACCGCGGGCCGCTATCTGCCCGGCACCCAGGGCATGGAGGTCGGCGGGGACTGGTACGACGTGGTCGCCGCGGGCGACGGCCTCGCCCTGGTCATCGGGGACGTCCAGGGGCACGGGGTGCAGGCGGCGGCCACCATGGGCCAGCTGCGCAGCGCCGTACGCGCCTTCGCGCTCGGGGACCGCCCGCCGGACGAGGTGATGAGCAGCACCAACCACCTGCTCATCGACCTCGACTCCGGGCTGTTCGCCAGCTGCTGCTACATCCGGCTGGACCCCGCGACCGGGGTGGCCCAGGCGGCCGTCGCCGGGCATCCCCGGCCGCTGCTGCGCCGTCCCGACGGCCGGACGCATCTGGTGGACCTGCCGGGCGGGGTCGTGCTCGGCGTCGATCCGCAGGCGCGGTACCCGGTGACGGAGCTGCGGATCGAGCCCGGTGCCGTCCTCGCGCTGTACACCGACGGCCTGGTGGAGCGTCCGGGTGTCGACATCGACGAGGGCATCGGCGCGCTGCGGGTGGCGCTCGCGAGGGCGGGGGCGTCCGCTGCCCGGCCGGGCGGACGCGCGCTGTCGGCGATGGCGGACCGGCTCACCGCGGCGGCCCGGCACAGCGGGGACCGGCCGGACGACATCGCGCTCCTGCTCGCGACCCGCCGCGCCGCGCCGCCGCGCCGGAGGTGAGCGGGGCGCCGCGGCGGTGCGACCGGTTCCCGGGGAGCGCGGTTGCCCGGGGGCCGCGCGCGGTGCGACCGGTGAGCGGCGAGGGCGCGCGGTGGGCTGCCGTCACGCTCAGTCGCTTCTCTCGCCTCCTGCGGCCGGGCGGTGTAGACATGAGCACATGGTCCGGCTGTGGGGCCGATCGGCGGCCCGGTCGCCCCGTCGTCCCAGCGGTCCGCGCACACGGCCTGCGCCCGACCGCGGACGCCCGCTGCCCGCGCGGGGCCCGCTGGACGAGACGCCCGCCGAGGGGCGGCGGAAGGGACTGCTGGCGAGCGTGCGGTCGAGGGCGGGCGGGCGCAGCCTCGCCGGACAGGTGTTCCTGCTCCAAGTGGTGATCGTGCTGCTGCTGGTGGTCGCCGCGGTCGTGGCGCTGGTGCTCCAGGTGCGCTACGACAGCACGCAGGAGGCCCGCAACCGGTCGGTGGCGGTCGCCGAGGCGTTCGCCAACGCGCCCGGCACCCGTGAGGCGCTGGACAGCCCCGATCCCACCGCCGTGCTCCAGCCGAAGGCCGAGGCGGCGCGCAGGGCGACGGGCGTGGACTACGTCGTCGTCCTGAACACCCACGGCATCCGCTACACCCACCCCAGGCCGGACCGGATCGGCAAGCGCTTCGTCGGCACCTTCCGGCCCGCGCTGGCGGGCAAGGTGGTCACCGAGCAGGTCACCGGCACCATCGGGCCACTCGTCAATGCCGTGGTGCCGATCAAGGACCCCGGTGGCAAGGTCGTGGGGCTGGTCTCGGCCGGGATCACCACCGCCACGGTCGGCGGCACCGCGGACCGCCAGCTGCCGCTCGTACTGATCACGGCGGCGGTCGCCCTGGCCCTGTCCACGTTCGGCACGGCCCTGGTCAGCCGGCGGCTGCTGCGCCAGACGCACGGCCTCGGGCCGGACGAGATGACCCGGATGTACGAGCACCACGACGCCGTGCTGCACGCCGTGCGGGAGGGCGTGATCATCGTCGGTGGCGAGGGGCGGCTGCTGCTCGCCAACGACGAGGCGCACCGGCTGCTGGGCCTGCCGCAGGACGCCCAGGGCGACCGGGTCCTCGACCTCAGCCTCCCGCCGGACACCGCCGAGCTGCTGGAGTCCGGGCGGACGGCCACCGACGAGGTGCACCTGGTCAAGGACCGGCTCCTCGCGGTCAACCAGCGCCCGACCCGTCTGCGCGGCCGGCCCTCGGGCAGTGTCACGACCCTGCGCGACTCCACCGAGCTGCGCGCCCTGTCGGGCCGCGCGGAGGAGGCCCGCGAGCGGCTGGACATGCTGTACGACGCCGGGGTCGGCATCGGCACCAGCCTCGACGTGACGCGCACGGCCGAGGAGCTGGCGGAGCTGGCGGTGCCCCGGTTCGCGGACTACACCACCGTCGACCTGTACGACGGGGTGCTCGGCGGCGGGCAGCCCGAGGCGGTGACGCGGCTGCGGCGCACGGCCCTGAGCGGTGTGCGCGCGGACGCGCCCCTGTACCCGGTGGGCGAGCGGTTCCGGTTCGTCGACACCTCGCCGCAGGCCCGCGCTCTGAAGGAGGGGCACGCGCTCGTCGAGCCGCGACTGGACCAGGCGCCGGGCTGGCGTGCCCAGGACCTGGAGCGGTCCGGGCAGATCGTGGACTTCGGGATCCACTCGCTGATCGCGGTACCGCTGCGGGCGGGCGCCCTGGTGCTGGGCGTGGTGTGCTTCTGGCGCTCGCGCGGGACGGAGCCGTTCGACGCCGAGGAGCTGGCGCTCGCCGAGGAGCTGGTGGCGCGGGCGGCGGTGTCCATCGACAACGCCCGCCGCTACACCCGTGAGCACGGCATGGCGGTGACGCTCCAGCGCAGTCTGCTGCCCCGGCGGCTGCCGGAGCAGAGCGCGCTCGACATCGCCTACCGCTACCTGCCGGCGCAGGCCGGGGTCGGCGGCGACTGGTTCGACGTACTGCCGCTGTCCGGGGCCCGGGTCGCGCTGGTCGTGGGGGACGTCGTCGGCCACGGGCTGCACGCGGCGGCCACGATGGGCCGGCTGCGCACGGCGGTGCACAACTTCTCCGCGCTGGATCTGCCGCCCGACGAACTCCTCGGCCTGCTCGACGAGTTGGTGGCCCGGATCGACCAGGACGAGACGGCGGACGGCGACAGCGCCCCGGTGACGGGCGCGACCTGCCTGTACGCGGTCTACGACCCGGTGTCCCGGCGCTGCACCGTCGCGCGGGCCGGCCATCCGCCGCCGGCCGTGGTGCGGCCGGACGGGAGCGTGGACTTCCCCGACGTGCCGGCCGGTCCACCGCTGGGCCTGGGCGGACTGCCGTTCGAGACGGCGGAGCTGGAGCTGGCCGAGGACAGCCGGCTGGTGCTCTACACCGACGGGCTCGTGGAGGACCGCGCGCACGACATCGAGGAGGGCCTGGAGCTGCTGCGTGCCGCGCTGACCGGGGCCGGCAGGTCGCCCGAGGAGACCTGCCGGGCCGTTCTGGAGGCGCGCCTGCCGGCCAGGCCGAGCGACGACGTCGCGCTGCTCGTGGCGCGCACCAGGGCGCTCGGGCCGGACCTGGTGGCCGAGTGGGAGGTGCCGTCCGATCCGCAGGCGGTGGCGCGGGTGCGGGCCGCGGTGACCCGGACGCTGGAGGGCTGGGGCCTCGCGGAGCTGTCGTTCGGCACCGAGCTGATCCTCAGCGAGCTGGTCACCAACGCCATCCGGTACGGCGGTGAGCCGATCCGGGTGCGGATGCTGCGGGACCGGAGCCTGATCTGCGAGGTCTTCGACAGCTCCAGCACCTCCCCGCATCTGCGCTACGCGGCCATGACGGACGAGGGCGGGCGCGGCCTGTTCCTCGTGGCGCAGCTGGCCGAGCGCTGGGGCACCCGCTACCTGCCCGCGGGCAAGGTGATCTGGGCGGCGCAGCCGCTGCCGTAGCGGCCGCCGTTTGTACATAGGTACGAACCTTCGGCGCGACCGGTGCTCTTCACGTCCGACCTCTGATAGGAAACCTTCCTATCAGATTGGGTAACGGTCGACTCTCCACCCCCCACCTCCCCTTGGAGCTGCCGTGAAGGACCCCGCGCGCACCTCGCGCC
>NZ_AGBF01000269.1 GCF_000225525.1 Streptomyces zinciresistens K42
GGCGCCCTGCTGCTCGGGGCCCGCTTCCGCCCCGGCATCGAGGTCATGCTGGACGTCCTCGGCTTCGCGCCCGCCCTGGAGCGGGCCGACCTCGTCATCACCGGTGAGGGCTCCCTCGACGAGCAGACCCTGCACGGCAAGGCCCCGGCGGGCGTCGCGTCCGCCGCCCGCGCGGTCGGCAAGGAGGTCGTCGCCGTGTGCGGACGCCTGGCGCTGGCCCCGGAGGCACTGGGCCGGGCCGGGATCCGGCGGGCCTACCCGCTCACGGAGACCGAGCCGGACATCGCCACGTGCATCGCGGACGCGGGCCCGATCCTGGAACGCACGGCGGAGCGCGTCGCGCGCGACTACCTGTCCTGACCCGGCGCACGGCACGAGGAGGGGCCCCGGACCGATGTGGACATCGGGTCCGGGGCCCCTCCTCGTGAGCCGTCCTGAGGCGTTCGCTACGGCACTTGCGCCGCCCGCGCCTCACGCCGGTTGTCGCGGAAGTTGTTCACCCGGCGGGCCGTGGCGAACAGCGGGATCACGGCGCCCATGACGAGCTGAAGGGCACAGCCCGTCTGGAGCAGCAGCTGGCCGCCCGGCGCGTCGAAGGCCCAGGCGGTGAGCAGGCCCATGCTCAGCACGATCCAGCTCAGCATCGCCACCGCGAGCCGGCCGCGGGGCTTGGGGTACTCCACCCGGCTCACCATCAGCCAGGCGGTGCCGAGGATCGCCAGCAGCGTCGCCACGAAGGGCAGCTCCAGCAGGATGATCGAGACGACCGTCAGCGCGCCGAACGGGGAGGGCATGCCCTGGAACATGCCGTTCGGCACGGTCACGCACGAGAAGCGCGCAAGCCGCAGCACCACCGCCAGAAGGACGACGATGGCCCCGACCGCGGCCACCTTCTGGTAGGCGTCGTCGGCGACCATGCCGTAGACGAGCACGAAGTACGCCGGCGCCAGGCCGAAGCTGATCAGGTCCGAGAGGTTGTCCAGCTCGGCGCCCATCGGCGAGGACCGCAGCTTGCGCGCGACCAGGCCGTCGAACAGGTCGAACACCGCCGCGCACAGCATCAGGATGACCGCCGTGGCCGCGCTGTTGCGGGCCATGCCGGATTCCTGGCTGTCGGTGAGGTGCGGGATCAGGATGCCGGTGGTCGTGAAGTACACCGCCATGAAACCGCACGTGGCGTTGCCCAGCGTCAGCGTGTCCGCTATCGACAGGCGGAGCGAGAGGGGCATCTCCTCCTCGTCGTCGGCCTCGTCGGCCTCGGGCACCCAGCCCGCCTGTGTCTCAGGATCAATCACGGTCAATGCGAGTCACCCCAGCCACGGTCTTCTGACCGACCTCGACCGCCACCTCCACGCCTTCGGGCAGGTAGATGTCGACACGCGAGCCGAACCGGATCAGACCGATGCGGTCGCCCTGCTCGACCTTCGTGCCCTGCGGGACGTAGGGCACGATGCGGCGGGCCACCGCGCCGGCGATCTGGATCATCTCGATGTCGCCGAGTTCGGTGTCGAAATGCCAGACTACGCGCTCGTTGTTCTCGCTCTCCTTGTTGAACGCCGGTACGAACCCGCCCGGGATGTGCTCGACGGACGTCACGGTGCCGGAGAGCGGCGCACGGTTGACGTGGACGTTGAGCGGGCTCATGAAGATCGCGACGCGGGTGCGGCCGTCCTTCCACGGCATGATGCTCTGCACCACGCCGTCGGCGGGAGAGATGACCCTGCCCTGCGCGATCTCGCGCTCGGGGTCGCGGAAGAACCACAGCATGCCCGCCGCGAGTGCGGTGGCGGGCACGGCCACGGCCCTGGCGGCGCCGGAGCGGCGCGCGCGGACCAGGCTGAGTGCTGCGGTGGCGACGGTCGGGAGAAGCCACGGCGATGCTCCGCGCGCGAGGCGTACGCCGGCCCGGCTGTCGCGAGGTGCAGAGGTTTGGCTGTGGGGCATGGATGACCTTCGTAGCGGATGATGCCGCGCTTCAACGGGGGACGGCGGCTTTCCCGGGATGGTACCGGTCGCGGGCCACAACTGGGCAAGCCAGGAAGCCGAGTCGGCAGCCGGGGAGTGTGGACGGGGTGTGACCTTCTTCTCGAAGAAAACACCCCGAACCCACACATCTATCCCTGGAACCGATACTCTTCCAGCAGCCTGCGACCGATGATCATTTTCTGGATCTCGGCGGTACCTTCACCGATGAGCAGCATCGGTGCCTCACGGTAGAGGCGCTCGATCTCGTACTCCTTGGAGAAGCCGTAACCGCCGTGGATCCGGAAGGCGTCTTCCACGACCTCTTTGCAGTACTCGGAGGCGAGGTACTTCGCCATCCCTGCTTCGAGGTCGTTTCGCTCCCCGGAGTCCTTTTTGCGTGCCGCGTTGACCATCATGGCATGGGCCGCCTCCACCTTGGTAGCCATCTCGGCCAGCTTGAACTGGATGGCCTGGTGCTCGGCGATGGCCCTGCCGAAAGTGTGACGCTGCTGGGCGTAGCGGACGCCCAGCTCGAACGCACGCTGAGCGACGCCGCAGCCACGGGCCGCCACATTCACCCGGCCCACCTCGACACCGTCCATCATTTGGTAAAAACCCCGGCCGGTGGCGCCGCCGAGCACCCGATTGGCCGGAATTCGCAGATCGTCCATGATGAGCTCGGTCGTGTCGACGCCCTTGTAGCCCATCTTGTCGATCTTGCCGGGGATGGTGAGACCGGGGCGGACCTCGCCGAAGCCCGGCTCCTTCTCGACGAGGAAGGTCGTCATCGACTTGTGGGGCGCGGTGCCCTCGGGGTGTCCTTCGTCACTCCGGACCAGAACGGCCACCAGGGACGACGTCCCGCCGTTCGTCAGCCACATCTTCTGCCCGTTGAGGACGTACTCCCCGCCGTCCTGCACCGCCCTGGAGGCGATGGCCGACACGTCGGAGCCCAGAGCCGGCTCCGACATCGAGAAGGCGCCGCGGACGTCCCCGGCCGCCATCCTCGGCAGGAAGTGGTCCCGCTGCTCCCGCGTGCCGTGCTGCTTGAGCATGTACGCCACGATGAAGTGGGTGTTGATGATGCCGGACACCGACATCCAGCCCCGGGCGATCTCCTCCACGCACAGGGCGTACGTCAGGAGCGACTCGCCCAGCCCCCCGTACTCCTCGGGGATCATCAGGCCGAACAGGCCCAACTCCCTGAGGCCGTCGACGATCTGCTGCGGGTACTCGTCGCGGTGCTCCAGCTCGGTGGCGACCGGAATGATCTCCTTGTCCACGAAGTCGCGGACGGTGGAGAGGATCTCCCGCTGGACGTCGGTCAGACCGGCGGTCTGGGCGAGGCGCGCCATGGCTACTTCTCCTGCCGCTTCGGCTCCGGGCGGCCGGGCTGCTCGCCGCCGCGCTCCTTGATGTACGTCTCGGTGGGCACCAACACCTTGCGCCGGAACACGCAGACCAGCGTGCCGTCCTGCTTGTGGCCCCTGGTCTCGACGTGGACGATCCCACGGTCGCCCTTCGACTTCGAGGGCCACTTGTCGAGCACCGTCGTCTCGCCGTAGACCGTGTCGCCGTGGAAGGTCGGCGCCACGTGCTTGAGCGACTCGATCTCCAGGTTGGCGATCGCCTTGCCCGAGACGTCCGGCACGGACATGCCCAGCAGCAGCGAGTAGACGTAGTTGCCCACGACGACGTTCCTGCCGAAGTCGGTCGCCCGCTCGGCGTAGTTGCCGTCCAGGTGGAGCGGGTGGTGGTTCATCGTGAGGAGGCAGAACAGGTGGTCGTCGTACTCGGTGACCGTCTTGCCCGGCCAGTGCTTGTACGTCGCCCCGACCTCGAACTCCTCGTAGGTGCGTCCGAACTGCATCGCGCTCAGCCCTCCGGGATCTCGAACTTCGACGTGCGCCGCATACCGGCGGCGCGGCCCTTGCCGGAGACGACCAGGGCCATCTTGCGGCTGGCCTCGTCGATCATCTCGTCGCCGAGCATCGCGGAGCCCTTCCTGCCGCCCGCCTCGGACGTGTGGTACTCGTAGGCGTCCAGGATCAGCTCGGCGCGGTCGAAGTCCTCCTGCGACGGCGAGAAGATCTCGTTCGACGCCTCGACCTGGCCCGGGTGCAGCACCCACTTGCCGTCGAAGCCGAGCGCGGCGGCGCGCCGGGCGACCTCGCGGTAGCCCTCGACGTCGCGGATCTGGAGGTACGGGCCGTCGATCGCCTGGAGGTCGTTGGCGCGGGCGGCCATCAGGATCTTCATCAGGATGTAGTGGTAGGCGTCCGCCGGGTAGCCGGGCGGCTGCTCGCCCACGACCAGCGACTTCATGTTGATCGACGCCATGAAGTCGGCCGGGCCGAAGATGATGGTCTCCACCCGCGGGGACGCCTGCGCGATGGCGTTGACGTTGTTCAGGCCCTGCGCGTTCTCGATCTGCGCCTCGATGCCGATGCGGCCGGCCTCGAAGCCCATCGTCTTCTCGATCTGGGTCAGCAGCAGGTCCAGCGCGACGACCTGCCCGGCGTCCTGGACCTTCGGCAGCATGATGCAGTCGAGGTTCTGCCCGGCCCCCTCGACGACCGTCACGACGTCCCGGTACGTCCATTCGGTGGTCCAGTCGTTGACGCGCACCACCCGCGTCTTGCCCGTCCAGTCACCCTCGTTCAGGAACTTGACGACGGTGTGCCGGGCCTCGGGCTTGGCGAGCGGCGCGCACGCGTCCTCCAGGTCCAGGAAGACCTGGTCGGCCGGCAGACCCTGCGCCTTCTCCAGGAAGCGCGGGTTCGAGCCCGGTACGGCCAGGCAGGAGCGCCGCGGGCGAAGGCGGTTGACGGTCGTCATGCGGGGACCTCCAGGGGGTCGAGCTTGTTCGCTTTCCGGATCTCGTCGACGATGCGGCCGATGATCCCGGTGATGTCGAAGTCCTTCGGGGTGAAGACGGCGGCCACTCCGGCGGCCCGGAGCCGCGCGGCGTCACCATTCGGGATGATGCCACCGGCGATCACGGGGATGTCCGCGGCACCGGCCACCCGGAGCCGTTCGAGCACGTCCGGCACCAGCCGGGCGTGCGAGCCGGACAGGATCGACAGGCCCACCGCGTGCACGTCCTCCTCCAGGGCCGCGTCCACGATCTGCTCGGGCGTCAGCCGGATGCCCTGGTAGACCACCTCGAAGCCGGCGTCGCGCGCGCGGACGGCGATCTGCTCGGCGCCGTTGGAGTGCCCGTCCAGGCCGGGCTTGCCGACCAGGAAGCGCAGCTTGCCGACGCCGAGGTCCCGCGCGGTCAGTTCGACCGTGCGGCGGACCCCGCCGAGCGCGGAACCCTCCTCGGCGGCCACGGCCACCGGGGCGGAGGAGACACCCGTGGGCGCCCGGAACTCGCCGAACACCTCGCGCAGCGCCCCGGCCCACTCGCCGGTCGTCACCCCGGCGCGGGCGCACTCCAGGGTCGCCTCCATCAGGTTCGCCGTGCCCTTCGCGGCCTCCTTCAGCCGCTCCAGCGCCTTGCAGGGGCGCGGGTGGTTGAACGGCGGCTGATAGCGGGTGCCGCGCCAGTCCTCCAGGGCGGCGATCACCCGGGCCTCGACGGCCGGATCGACCGTCTGGACGGCCGTGTCGAGGTCCGCGGTCAGCGGGTTCGGCTCGGTCGTCTCGAAGATGTTGACCCCGACGACCTTCTCCCGGCCCGACTCGATCCGCGCCCGGCGCTCCGCGTGCGAGGAGACCAGCCGCGACTTGAGGTAGCCGGACTCGACGGCGGCCATGGCGCCGCCCATCTCCTCGATCCGCCCCATCTCGGCGAGCGAGTCCGCGACGAGAGCGGCGACCTTCGCCTCGACGACGTGCGAGCCCGCGAAGATGTCCTCGTACTCCAGCAGATCGCTCTCGTGCGCCAGCACCTGCTGGATGCGCAGCGACCACTGCTGGTCCCAGGGCCGGGGCAGCCCCAGCGCCTCGTTCCAGGCGGGCAGTTGCACGGCCCGCGCGCGGGCGTCCTTGGACAGCGTCACGGCCAGCATCTCCAGCACGATCCGCTGGACGTTGTTCTCCGGCTGCGCCTCGGTCAGCCCGAGGGAGTTGACCTGGACGCCGTAGCGGAAACGGCGCTGCCTGGCGTTCCCGATGCCGTAGCGCTCCCGGGTGACCTGGTCCCAGATCCGCCCGAACGCCCGCATCTTGCACATCTCCTCGACGAAGCGGACGCCCGCGTTCACGAAGAAGGAGATGCGGGCGACGACGTCCCCGAACTTCTCGGCGGGGACCTGCCCCGAGTCGCGCACGGCGTCGAGGACCGCGATCGCGGTGGACATCGCGTACGCGATCTCCTGGACCGGCGTGGCGCCCGCCTCCTGCAGGTGGTAGCTGCAGATGTTGATCGGGTTCCACTTCGGGAGGTGGGAGACCGTGTACGCGATCATGTCCGTCGTCAGGCGGAGCGAGGGGCCCGGCGGGAAGACGTGCGTCCCGCGCGAGAGGTACTCCTTGACGATGTCGTTCTGGGTCGTGCCCTGGAGCCTGGTGACGTCCGCACCCTGCTCCTCGGCGACGACCTGGTAGAGCGCCAGCAGCCACATGGCGGTGGCGTTGATCGTCATCGAGGTGTTCATCTGCTCCAGGGGGATGTCCTGGAACAGCCGCCGCATGTCGCCGAGGTGCGCGACCGGCACCCCGACCCGGCCGACCTCGCCGCGGGCGAGGACGTGGTCGGAGTCGTAGCCGGTCTGCGTCGGGAGGTCGAACGCGACCGACAGACCCGTCTGGCCCTTGGCGAGGTTGCGCCGGTACAGCTCGTTGGACGCCTCGGCCGTGGAGTGGCCGGCGTACGTGCGCATGAGCCACGGCCGGTCCTTCTCCCGCGCGCCGTCGGCGGGCTGACGCTCAGTCATCTGTGCTCCCGGATGTCTCAGATGTTGCGGAAGCGGTTGATGGCCTCGATGTGCTGGGCGCGCTTGTCCCGGTCGCGCACGCCCAGGCCCTCCTCGGGCGCCATGCACAGCAC
>NZ_AGBF01000268.1 GCF_000225525.1 Streptomyces zinciresistens K42
AGCAGGACGAGGAAGGTGTCCGTGGGCGGGTCCAGCACCAGCGACGTACCGGTGAACCCCGTGTGGCCGGCCGCTCCCCGGCCCGCCAGCTCGCCCATGAACCACGGCTGGTCGACGGCGAAGCCCAGGCCGGGCGGGGTCAGCAGGAGTTCCACGAAGTCCGGGCCGAGGATGCGGGCCGGGCCGTAGGCGCCGCCCGACAGCAGGGCCCGGCAGAACACCGCGAGGTCGCGGCCGGTGGAGAACAGGCCCGCGTGGCCCGCCACCCCGCCCAGCGCCCAGGCGTTCTCGTCGTGCACGCTCCCCCGCAGCATCCCCCGGTCCGCCTTGGCCCACGGCCGCCGCTGGTCCTCGGTGGCGGCGGCGCCGGGGCAGGGGCCGAAGCGGGTCGCGGCCATGCCGAGCGGACGGGTGATGCCGTCGCGCACGAGGACGTCCAGGGCGCGGCCCGTGATGCGCTCCAGGACGTGCTGGAGCAGCAGCATGTTCAGGTCCGAGTAGCAGAAGGCGCCCGGGACCCCGACCGGCGCCTCGGCGCGCAGCCGCTCCAGTCTGCTCCCGGCGTCCGGGCAGTCGTGGAGCGGGAGTTCGGGCCGCAGTCCGGAGGTGTGCGTGAGGAGCTGCCGCACGGTGACGTCGTGCCGCGCGGCGGCCCGGAAGTCCGGCAGGTACGCCCCGACCCGCGCGTCGATGCCGAGCGTGCCGCGCTCGATCTGCTGCACCGCCGCGACCGAGGTGAACAGCTTGGTGAGGGAGGCCAGGTCGAAGGGCGTGGCGGCGGTCGCCGGGACCCGCGCCCCGGGGGGCAGTTCGACGGGGGCGTCCGTCTCCTCGTCCCAGCCGGCGTACCGCACGGCCCAGCCCGTCGCCTCCTCGACGGCGAGGCAGGGGCCGCGCCCGGCGACCAGCACCGCGCCCGCCGCCCAGGGGCGGGGCCCGGCGGTCAGGCCGCGGACCTCGCGGACGAGCCGCCGGATCTCCTCGGGGTCGAGTCCGGCCCTTTCCGGGGTGTCCCCGCGCAGTCTCGGCGCGCTCAGTGCTCTGCTCCCTCCACGCCGGCACCCGTACGTCTGTGCCAGGGACGGCACAGTCCCACGAAGCAGCCCAGCGCCACCAGTGCGGCCGCCAGTTGGACGACGGCCATCGGGACGGCGGTGTCCTCCCCCGCGACGCCCACGAGCGGCGAGGCGACCGCGCCGATGAGGAAGGACGTCGTGCCGAGGAGCGCGGAGGCGGACCCGGCGGCGTGCCGGGTGCGCTGGAGGGCGAGGGCCTGGGTGTTGGGGAGCGTGATGCCCATGGCCGACATCAGCACGAACAGGGCCGCGGCGACGGGGACCAGCCCGGCCTCGCCGAAGGCGCCCAGCGCCATCAGCAGCAGCACCGCCGCCGCCAGCACGACGACCACGAGCCCCGCGCCCAGCACCCGGTCCAGGCCGACCCGCCCCACCAGGAGCTTGCCGTTGATCTGGCCGACGGCCACCAGCCCGACCGAGTTGAGCCCGAACAGCAGGCTGAACGTCTGCGGCGAGGCCCCGTAGATCTCCTGGATCACGAACGGGGACGCGGCGATGTAGGCGAACAGCGCGGCGAAGGCGAAGCCGCCGGTCAGGGTGTATCCGGCGAAGGCGCGGTCGGCGAGCAGGGCGCGCATGGTGCGCAGCGCCTCGCCGACCCCGCCGCGGTGGCGGTCCTGCGGCGCCAGGGTCTCCGGGAGCCGGCGCCACACGAGGCAGGCGAGCAGCGCCCCGACCACCGTCAGGACGACGAACACGCCCCGCCAGTCCGTCACCCGCAGGATCTGCCCACCGACGAGGGGCGCCACGATCGGGGCGACGCCGGAGATCAGCATGAGGGTCGAGAAGAAGCGGGCCATCGCGAGGCCGTCGTACAGGTCGCGCACGACCGCCCGCGCGATGACGATCGCCGCGGCGCCCGCCAGGCCCTGCGCGAGCCGGAAGGCGATCAGGGACTGGACGGTGGGCGCGAGCGCGCACAGGGCGGTGGCGACGACGTACACGGCGAGGCCGGTCAGCAGCGGGCGCCTGCGGCCCCAGCGGTCGCTCATCGGGCCGACCACCAGCTGCCCGAGCGCCATGCCGGCGAGGCAGGCGGTCAGGGTGAGCTGGACCGTGGCGGCGGGCGCCGAGAGCGCGCCGGTGACCTGCGGGAGCGCCGGGAGGTACATGTCCATGGCCAGCGGGGGCGTGGCCGTCAGCCCGCCGAGGATGAAGGTGACGAGGAATCCGGTGCGGCGCAGGGAGCGGACGGGTGGCTGCCGCTCGGCCGGTGCCGCCGGCCGCGGCACGTCCTGTATCGGCCCCCCTGGGTCGGCCATGCGCCCCTCCCTCTCCTCGTGATCCGCCCTCTATGCTCTCAGCTCGTACACAGTGCCGAGGATCACATGAGCGAGGGGCGGGCCCGCGGTGGCGGAACGAAGCGTGCGGTGGGGGATCCTGGCGACCGGGGGGATCGCGGCCGCGTTCACGGCGGACCTGGTCGATCTGCCGGACGCCGAGGTGGTGGCGGTGGCCTCGCGCAGGCAGGCGTCGGCCGACGCGTTCGCCGAGCGCTTCGGCATCGGGCGGGCCTACGGCGACTGGAGGGCGCTCGCCGAGGACGGGGACATCGATGTCGTGTACGTCGCCACCCCGCACTCGGCGCACCGGGAGGCCGCCGGGCTGTGCCTGGAGGCGGGGCGCAGCGTGCTGTGCGAGAAGGCGTTCACGCTGAACGCCCGGGAGGCGGCCGAACTCGTCGCCCTGGCGCGCTCGCGCGGCGGCTTCCTGATGGAGGCCATGTGGATGTACTGCAACCCGCTGATCCGGCGGCTGAAGGCGCTCGTGGACGACGGGGCGATCGGCGAGGTGCGCCATGTGCAGGCCGACTTCGGGCTGGCCGGCCCCTTCCCGCCCGCGCACCGGCTGCGCGACCCGGCGCAGGGCGGCGGCGCGCTGCTGGACCTCGGCGTGTACCCGGTGTCGTTCGCGCACCTGCTGCTCGGGGAGCCGTCGGACGTGACGGCCCGCGCGACGCTCTCCCCGGAAGGCGTCGACCTCCAGACGGGTGTCCTGCTGTCCTGGGACGGCGGAGCGCTCGCCTCGCTGCACTGCTCGATCGTCGGCGGTACGGCGACCGCCGCGTCGGTCACCGGCTCGGCGGGCCGGATCGACGTGCCCGGCGGCTTCTTCTTCCCGGAGCGGTTCGTGCTGCACCGCGACGGCCGCGACCCCGAGGAGTTCACCGCGGACCCGGCCGACGGGCCCCGCAACAGCCTGCGGCACGAGGCCGCGGAGGTGATGCGGGCGCTGCGCGCCGGGGAGAGCGAGTCGCCGCTGGTCCCGCTGGAGGGCACGCTGGCGGTGATGCGGACGCTCGACGCGGTCCGTGACCGCGTCGGCGTCCGCTACCCGGGCGAGTCGGTGGCCCCGGGGCTCACGCCGGCGTGAGCCCCTGCGCGCCCACCTCGGTGACGAAGGAGGCGGCCGTGCTGACGGGCGCGCCGGGCCGGGTGACGTAGGGCACGGTCCGGAAGTCGGCCCGCGCCCGCTGCTGTCCGAGCGCGACGGTGACATAGCCGCGCCGTCCGTTGAAGAAGCGCAGGTGCGGGTTGGCCTTCATGTACGTGTCGTAGGTGGCGGGCCGGTCGACGCCGTCGCGGCCGCTGGCGACCGAGGTGGCGACGATCTCCGTGCCGAGCGTGGCGGAGGCGGGGTCGTCGAAGTTCTCCTTGATGTCGAAGGCGTAGCCGACGTGGACGTCCCCGGTGAGCACCATGAGGTTGTCGACGCCCGCGGCCCGCGCGCCGTCGAGGACCCGACGCCGGGAGGCGCGGTAGCCGTCCCAGGCGTCCATGGACAGCCGTGACGGCTCGGTGAGGTCGAACTTGCGCTGGGAGAAGGTGACTTGCTGCGGCACCACGTTCCACAGCGCGGTGGAGTCGCGCCAGCCGTCGAGCAGCCACCGCTCCTGGGCGGCGCCGGTCATGGTGCGCGCCGGGTCGTCGATCTCGGGTCCGGGGATCTGGGAGCCGTCGCCGTACGCCTGGTTGGAGCGGTACTGGCGGGTGTCCAGGATGTCGAACTGGGCGAGTCTGCCCCAGTGCAGCCGCCGGTAGAGCCGCATGTCGGGACCGGTGGGGCGCTGGGGCAGCCGCAGGGGCTGGTTCTCCCAGTAGGCGCGGTAGGCGGCGGCCCGGCGCAGCAGGAACTCCTCGGGCGGGACGCTGTTCTCGGGGGTGTCACCGGCGTAGTTGTTCTCGGTCTCGTGGTCGTCCCAGGTGACCACGAAGGGGTGCTGCGCGTGGGCGGCCCGCAGGTCGGGGTCGGACTTGAACAGGGCGTAGCGCAGCCGGTAGTCCTCCAGGGTCAGCGTCTCGCGGTTGAAGAGCGCGGGGAGAGTGCGGTCGGTGTAATTGCGGTATCCGCCCACGGAGTTGACGGCGTACTCGTAGAGGTAGTCGCCGAGGTGGAGGACGATGTCGACGTCGTCCCGCGCGAGATGGCGGTACGGCGTGAAGTAGCCGTCGGCGTACGCCTGGCAGGAGACGGCGGCGAGGGTCAGCGCGCTCGGCGCGGCCGTGGGGGCGGGGGCGGTGCGGGTGCGGCCGGTGCCGCTGATCCAGGTGCCGGTGCGGAAGCGGTAGTAGTAGACGCGGCCGGAGTCGAGTCCGGTGACCTCGACGCGGACGCTGTGGTTGAACTCGGGGTAGGCGAGGGCGGTGCCGCGGCGGGCCACGCTGGTGAAGCCCTCGTCGTGCGCCAGTTCCCACTGGACGGCGACCCGCAGGGCGGGCATGCCGCCGTCGGGCTGGAACGGTGCGGGCGCGAGCCTGCTCCACAGCAGGACGGAGTCGGGCAGCGGGTCGCCGGAGGCGACGCCGAGGGTGAAGGGGTCGGCGCTGATGCGGCGGGCGTCGAGCGTGGCCGCGCTCGCGGTGCCCGCCGCGGGCAGGTCGACGGCGAAGGCGAGCGCGGCTGCGGCGCCCGTCAGGGTCAGGAAGCGGCGGCGGCCGATGTGGCGGGCGGCCGCGCGCAGTTCGGGGCTGTGCTGGGTCGGGTGTGCAGTGATGGTCATCCGGTCCTCCCCTGCCTGATGGATGCACGAGGCAGGAAAGCGGCCGGGGACGACACTCGCTCGGCGCGCACGCCACACCCGAATGGCGGAGGGGTGAGTTCCCGATGGCGGGCGCTTGCGCGGGCGTGCCCGCCCTCATGTGCGCCCGCGCCCCCGTACCCTGCCGAGCCACTACCCTGCCGAGCCATGGACGACAGGCGGACGGAGACGAGGATCGCCGTGGTGACGGGTGCCGGGTCCGGCATCGGCCGCGCGGTCGCGGTGGAACTGCTGCGCGCGGGCTGGTCGGTGGCGCTGGCCGGCCGGCGGGCGCACACCCTGGAGGAGACGGCGGGGCTGGTGACGGAGGGGGCCGCGCTGGCGGTCCGTACGGACGTGTCACGGCCGCGGGACGTGGACGGCCTGTTCGCCGCCGCGGTGGAGCGGTTCGGCCGGGTGGACCTGCTGTTCAACAACGCGGGGACGTTCGGCCCCGGCGGGGTGCCGGTCGAGGAACTGCCCTACGACGCGTGGCGGCACGTGGTGGACACCAACCTCAACGGGGCGTTCCTGTGCGCGCAGGCTGCGTACCGGCAGATGAAGGGGCAGGACCCGCGGGGCGGCCGGATCATCAACAACGGCTCGGTCTCGGCGCACACGCCCCGCCCGCACTCGGCCGCCTACACGGCCACCAAGCACGCGCTGACCGGACTGACCAAGGCGCTCTCGCTCGACGGGCGGCCGTACGGGATCGCGGTCGGCCAGATCGACATCGGCAACGCGGCGACGGACATGACCGCGCGGATGCAGACGGGCGCGCTCCAGGCCGACGGTTCGGTGGCGGCGGAGCCGGTCATGGACGCGGCCGACGTGGCCAGGACCGTGCGGCACATGGCGGAGCTGCCCCTTGAGGCGAACGTGCAGTTCGCGACGGTGCTGGCGACGGCGATGCCGTACGTCGGACGCGGCTGACCGCGCGCACGGCGCCGGCCGTCTCCACGATCCACACAACTGGAATGTGACATTCCGCTACATCGCGGCCGGTCGGCGGCCTATGCTCGATCGCATCTCCACCAGAGCTTCACATCTGGAGCGACAGGCTTCCGTAAGCCATGCCGAGGGGGGACGGCAGCCGTTCCACGGCACCGGGTGGGGGTGGGCCCCGCGTGGGACCGCGGGGTACGCACCGGTGCGTGGAACGGCTGCCGTACAGCCGGGCGGCGCGAAGGGCCCCTGCGGGGGCGGGTGCGCGCGCTCGGGCCGGGCCCCGGTGGTCGCGCCCGGCCGGCTACGCCTGACCGGTCTCGAAGCGGGAGATGCGGCCGTCGTCCCCGACCTCGAAGTGCCACCGGGTCCGCATCTCGCCGTAGGTGTCGTTGCGGTAGGAGGCGACGAGGTCCCGGCCGCGGTTCGACTCGTTGTCGACCTCCAGGTGGCCGTGGGAGGTGAAGATCTCCCGGTCGATCCAGTCGGCGAGGTCGCGGTCGGTTCCGTCGTCGGCCATGGTCGCGCCGGGCGCGAGCAGGCTCATGAAGGCGTCACGGTCGTGGTCGTTCACGGCGGTGACGAACGCGCGGACCGCGGGGTCGCTGAGTCGGGACGTCTGAATCGTCATACCGGGCAGCCTCACACCGCCTTGCTCGGCCCGCCACCCGAACGGCGCCGACCGCGGGCCGCCGGGGTGCCCGGGTGCGACGGTGGACACGCGGGAGGGGATCTGTTCCTGCTGTCTGCTCCGGGAGTCGCTGTGAGTGCTTACGACCGACGAGATCTGGGACTGCTGCTGCTCCGGCTGGGGGCCGGCGGTGTCCTGGCCGCGCACGGCGCGCAGAAGCTGTTCGGCTGGTTCGGCGGGCACGGCATCGAGGGGACCGGCCAGTTCATGGAGTCGGTCGGCTACCGGCCGGGCAAGGTGAGCGCCACGGCG
>NZ_AGBF01000267.1 GCF_000225525.1 Streptomyces zinciresistens K42
TGAGCCGAAGCTCGGGAGTTGTCACCATCGGGACCGTCTGAGCTGCCGAATCCGGACGGCCGAAGCAGCCCGGTTGCCACCAATGAGGCATCCGACTTGTCACAGATGCTCATTCAGCAGTCTTTCTGTCACCAGAAACGAAGATCGGGAGCCTGAGGTTCTTCGCGGCGCTTCCATGTGCTCATGGCCGCTACACGTGCTGGGTCGGGAAGGGTAGTCGACGCCGCTGACGCCGGGTCCGTCTGGTCGCATCAGTGCAGATGGGAGGACCTTTTCGTGCCGACGGACGTCGACGCGGGCAGGTTCGGCCTGGATCTGGGCGACGGCTGGACGAGACGGTGGACGGTCTCGTGGCGGGCAGGCGGGGACGATGCGTCCTGCTCGGTGCACGATCTTGTACAGGAGCCGGTGCTCACGAGCGACCCGATGCGGCACTTCACCTGGCGCCGGGACCAGCGGCACCGTCCTGGCCTGCAGTTCCTGACCAGCACCGGCCGTCACCACGGCGCGGAGAGCCTGGAGGAGAGCCGGGTGCTGCTGGCCCTGGACTTCGCCGGCGATGTGGTCGATGTCGTCTCGCAGCCGCTGAAGATCTCCTTCGCCACCTGCGGGAAGCGCCGCTCCCACACCCCTGACTACCTCGTAGTGACCCGCGGTGGCGTCTGGCTGATCGACGTACGCCCGGAGCCCTTGATCAAGGAGTCGGACCGGGAGTCGTTCGCCGCGGCCGCCGAGGTCGCCGTCGCCTGCGGCTGGCGCTACGCGGTGGCCGCCCGCTGGCGCGAGCACGCCTTCGCAGGGCTGGACGCGATGGCGTCGCGGCGCCGGTTGAGGTCGGATCCGCTGGGGCTTCGGCCGGTGCTGCTCGCCGAGGTCGGGGGTGGGCGGAGGTTCGGTGAGCTCGCGGCGGCGACGGGCTGTGAGCCGGTGGCCCGGGCCCAGCTGCTGCACCTGCTGTGGTCCCGGCAGCTGGGCGTCGACCTGGCCGGCCCGCTCGGGGACCGCTCACTCGTGATGCCCGCCGGGGAGGCAGGCCGGTGACCGCGGCGGCGGTGCTGGACCTTTCCCCGGGCGCCGGGCTGGTGCTGGACGGGACAGAGTGGACGGTCGAACGCCGCGAACCACACCTGGGCCGCGTGCAGTTGGTGAAGGACGACGGCACCCGCGAGCGGATGACGTTCCGGTTCCTGGCCAACCATCCGCAGTGCCGATCATCGTCGCGGACGACGGCGGCGGGGGCCAACCGGGGCCGCCAGCGCAAGGCATCCGAGGACCTTAACGCGAGCCGGCTGGAGCTGACCGAGCTGCGGATGGCCCACCTGCTGGAAGTGGCGACCGGGTTCCGCTCCGGTGACCCGTTCCACCCGGGCCCGGGCGAGCCGAAGCCTGAGTACGACCCGGCGACGACGACGCTCACCGAGCGCCGGCACGCGAAGGTCGCGGAACTCGCGGCCCTGGACCCGCAGCACGCGAAGCTGCTCGGTTTGGGCTCGGTCAGCTACCGCACGCTGATCCGGTGGGAGAACGCCCGCCGCCGGTTCGGGCTGGTCGGCTGCGCGGACGACCGCTGGCTGCGCCGAAGCGGCGGAACCCGCACGGTCTCCGAGGAAGTGCGGGAGGCGGTCCTGGCGGTCCGCGAGGAGACACAGCGGATGGCGAAGGTGTCGATGCGGACCAAGGACCGCATGATCCGCCAGTACGTCCGCGAGGAGTTCGGGCCCGAGACGAAGGTGCCCAGCTACGACACCCTGCGCCGGCTCTGGAAGGAGTGGTTCGGCCCCGGCGGCGCCCGGCAGCGCTACGCGCGATCGGCCGATCTGCCGGAGTCGCAGGGGCACGTCCTGGTGCACCGGCCGGGCCAGGTCGTCGCGCTGGACACCACGGTGCTGCCGGTCATGGTCCGCGAGCACGTCTTCGGCGATCCGGTGAAGATGCACCTCACCCTGGCCCTGGACGTCTGCACGCACTCGCTGGTCGCCTTCCGGCTGACGCTGGTCTCCGACACCTCGGTGGACGTCGCGATGGTGCTGCGGGACGTGACGATGCCGCTGCCGATGCGGGCGGACTGGGGCGAGGACCTGGAATGGCCCTATCCCGGCCTGCCGGCCGCGGTGGTGGCCGAGTTCGCCGGGCACGCGGTGGCCGGTCTGCCGTTCTTCACCCCGGAGACGGTGACCACCGACCACGGATCGGTCTATCGCAACCACCACCTGGTCGAGGTCGAGCGGGTCCTCGGCTGCCAGGTCCTGCCCGCGCGGGTGCTGCGGCCGACCGACAAGGCCGCCGTCGAGCGGGCCTTCGGCGTGATCCGCCAGCTCTTGTTCGAGCACCTGGTCGGCTACACCGGCGTCGATGTCGCCGACCGCGGGGCCGACCCGGCCGCGGACGCGGTCCTGACGGCCGACCAGCTCGAGCACCTGATCGCGACCTGGATCGTCGGCGTCTGGCAAAAGCGCAAGCTGGGCGAGTACGCCCCGGCCTGGGATCCGGACGGCTCTCACAGCCCGAACTCGCTGTTCGCGGCGTCGTTCGCGCAGACCGGCTTCGCGATGGACATCCCCTCCCCGGAGCTGTTCTACGAGCTGCTGCCCGCCCACTACGTCCGCATCGACAAGCGCCGCGGGGTGAAGATCCGCGGACTTTGGTACGACGACGCCGATGTCCTGCGGGACTACCGCGGCGAGCTGTCGACGCGGGGCGGCAAGCACAAGGGCAAGTGGCTCATCCGCCGCGACCCGCGGGATCGGCGCCAGGTGTTCTTCCAGGACCCGCTCAGCCATGCCTGGCACCCGCTGCCCTGGACGGGCATGCCCCGGGCCGGGCAGATGCCGGCCTTCGGGGACGCGCGGGCCAGCGCCCTGCTCGCGAAGGCCGCGGCGGCCGGGCTGAAGCCGAAGTCGGACACCGAACTGCTGCCGGTGCTGCTGGAGCTGATCGGCTCGCACATCCCGGTCAGCAAGTGGCCGACCCAGCTGAAGAAGTCCCAGCGCACCGAACACGCTCGCGAGACGCACCAGGCAATGGCCGCGCAGGCCGACCGGCCGCCAAGCCCGCCCGCACCGGCCCCACAGCCCGCCCCCGCTCCTTCTAGGGAGGGGACCGCGATGGTGCTGAGCTGGCCGGGCCGGGCCCGCGAGACGCAGGACGCGGTCGCCGGGGAACGGCGCCGGCGGCGGGAAGTTGTCCGGCCCGCGCCCGTCCCGCCGCCCGAGCTGGGGCACAACTTCCGGGCCCGCAGCGTGTTCGTCCTGCCCGAGGACGACCTGGAGGAGGACCGTGGTGGACCAGACAACGCCGGATGAGCACGCGGTCGTCCCCTTCCTGCGGGCCGGTCCGCCGCCGGACCGCACCCGCTGGGAAGGCTGGCAGCAGTGGCGGAAGATCCGCGGCACCTTCGTGGCCGCACCCCGGCTCACGCCGGCCGAGCACCAGAGCCTGAGCCCCCGGCGTCGGGCCCTGCACGACCTGCACCGCACCGCGACGCACGTCAACATGCGGCTCCAGGAAACGCCGATGAGCGCGCGGGTCGCGAACCTCATGCGCGGCCGGCTGCAGAACAACGCGGTGAAGTTCATGCCCGGCACCCGCGACGGCCTAATGATCAACGGCGGCGGGTTCCAGGGCAAGACCGAGACCGCCTGCGACGCGGCCGCGTCCTTCGAGGACGTCTGGCGCGAGGTCCACCACCAGCTACTGCCCGGCCCCACCCCCGGCACCCGGGACGTGTTCGTCCCCGTCGCCTACTGCCGCCTGCCGGTCCGCGCGACACCCAAGGGCCTCTGCAAGGCGATCTTGAACGTCTACGGAAACCCGCACCCCGGAACCCTGGACGACCTGGTCAGAGCGGTGCGGGACGCGATCCGCGACCATCACACCACCGCCCTGCTGATCGACGACATCACCCGGCTCCGGCTCCACCGCGAGGACGACCAGGACACCCTCGACCTGATCCGCGAACTGATGGACCTCAACGTCACCCTCATCCTGATCGGCGTGGACATCCCCGGCTCCGGACTCCTGCGCGGCGCCTACGTCGACCAGCGCACCGGACAGTGGGTCTTCCCCGACCACGGGCGAGGCGGGCGGCACCACGCCGCGACCGCCACGCAGACCGGCCGCCGGTTCGACATGGTCGATCTCGACCCGTTCGACTACTCCACCCCGGCCGGCATCACCGCCTTCCTCGACCACCTGGCCGGCATCGAGGACCAGCTGCGGCTCCTGCGGTCCTTCGAAGGCATGCTCACCAGCGGCGAGACGCCCGAGTACCTCTTCGGCCGCACCCGCGGCATCGTCGGCCTGCTGCGGCGGCTGATCGAGGACGGCTGCACCGAGGCGATCCTCACCGGCGAAGAACGCCTCACCCCCGAACTGCTCGCGAAGACCACGATCCACCTCGGCAACCTGGACGACCTCGACCCCGGCGCCGGTGAGGTCCCCGACATCCCGCAGGTCACCGTCCCGCCCGCGAAGCCCCGCCGCCGGCGCGGACGCAACACGGTCCTCGACGACCGCGGGAACAGGCCGGCCGCGGGTGACTGACGTGGCCATGAGCTCCGGGCGGCGGCCCTTCGGACTCAGCCTCGACCCGCTGGAGGGCGAGTCCCTGGCCGGTTTCGCCCTGCGTCTGTCCCACCGCCTCCATATCTCGCCCCACGAGCTCGCCCGGCTGACCGGCCTGACCGAACAGGACCGGCTCGGGCGGGCCCGCGCGTCACTCTCGACGCGGCTGACACCGGCCGAGATCAAGAACTTCGCCGCCACCACCCGCCTGGACCCCCGCGAGGTCCGCGCGATGACGCTGGAATCTCTCGCCTCCCGCTATCCGCCGGCGGCCCGCGGCGTCGCCAACGTCCGGGCTGGCAACGTCTACTCCATGCACGCGGACCGATGGCTGTTCCCCACCACCGCCCGCTACTGCCCCCGCTGTCTCGCTGGCGACGGTTCCGACATCCAGCACGCCCACGGCGGGCCCTGGCAGATCCTCTGGCGCCTTCCCGTCGTCTTCGCCTGCCCGCTCCACGAGGTCTTCCTGGAACACCTCTGCCCCCGCTGCCAAAGGCCGGTCAACTTCAGCAACAGGGCCCAGTTGTTTCCCCGTCCCGCCGCCCCCGGAGTCCACCCCGCCCACTGCCGGACTTCCACGGTTCGGGACACCAAGACCGGCCGGCACGACGACCCCTGCGGGGCACCGCTTACCCATGACCCACTCCACCATCACCGACCCGGGCCCGGCTTGCTCGCGCTCCAGCGCAAGATTCTTCGCCTGCTCCGGCCGGGCGGGCCCAAGCAGCCGGCACAGCAGTACTTCACCGAGCTCATCCTGCTGACCGGCCTGGTCATGATCTGCTGGCCGCGCATCCAGCCGGTCGGCACCACCCGCCAAATCGCTGAAGCCGTTGCCCAGCACCTCGCCATCCACGAAGGAACCGACTCCCGTCTCTACCGATCCACCGGGGCACCCGTCGACGCGTTCGTCTGCGCCGGCCTCCTCCAGGTCACCGACCGCCTCCTGGCCGCAGACGACCTGCGCGAAGCACTCTCCTCACTCGCCCCCGAGGAGAACCGCAACCGCAGCGGAATCCCGCCCACACGGCACCTGATCTGGGACAGAACCTTCAAGAAGCAGCGCAGCGCCTGCTCCGAGCGCTTCCAGGACGCCGCCGATACGATCGTTCCCACCTTCCGGCGCACCGGCAAAGGCGGACTCCGTCTCCCCTCCACCGGCGTCGGCCTGCGACCTGAACACATCCCGGCGTTCCTGCCCCAAGCCCTCGCCGAACAGCACCTCGGCTTCCTCTCCGCCATCGCCCCCAAGATGCGCCGGCGCAGTGCCTCGGTCTTCCTCGTCCGGCGCACCCGCGGCGGCAGCCTTGACGAAGCCGCCCAGTTCCTCGGGATCAACCCCCAGGGCAAACGGAACGGCTACACACAGCTGCTGAATCGCCACCTGCGAACCAGCGGCACAGCCCGCGACTTCGAGCAGGCCCTCGACGCCATCACTGCCGAGCTCCTCGCGGGCCCCATCATCGACTACCAGCACCGGCGCGAGGTCCTTGCCACCTGGGCCCTGGATCCCGAGAGCTGGCAGCACATCCTCGCCCAGCTTCCGGTCCTCACGAGCCATCGAAAGCCCATCAGCGACGACCGCAGACGCCTGGCCGTCAGTGCCTACATCTGGACCCGCGCCACCGAAGGCGAACCCGACTTCGTCCCCTGCCCACCGCACATCGCACACGACCCAGCACTACGTGCTGTCTGGCTCCGAGAACGGCACAACGTCTTCCATTGGCTCCGCACAACCGACTACCAGCCCTACTACGGCGCCCTCAAGCCACTGCTCGAAGACCACGCCAGGCTCTTGGCCAAGGCGATCGACCGCACCGGATCTTCCACTCTTCCTGTCCCAGCAGCCCGCAGACGCTAGCGTCAGGTCCATGATCGTATGGCTCAACGGCACTCACGGCGCGGGCAAGACGACGACCAGCGCGCTTGTCCAGCAGCTGATCCCGGACTCACGGGTGTTCGACGCCGAGAAAGTCGGCGAGACACTCATGGACATCAAGCCAGGACTGCCCGCGACGGACAACTTCCAGCACTGGCCGCCATGGCGACCGCTCGTGGTCGAGACCGCCCGACGCGTCCTCGACTACACCGGCGGAACCCTGGTGATGCCCATGACCATCCTGGTCGAGCAGTACTGGCGCGAGATCAGCTCGGGCCTTGCCGAGCACGACATTCAGGTCCGGCACTTCGTCCTACACGCCGACCAGGACACTCTCCGCGCTCGCATCGCGGGCGACACCGTTCTCGGCCCCAACTCCCCTTTCCGGCTCCAATACCTCGAGCCCTACGCCGAGGCGGCCCGCACGTGGCTGCACGCCGAAGCCGAGGTCGTCGACACCACGCACCTCACCCCCGCCCAGGCCGCCCAGCAGATCGCAGAGGCCGTCAAGAGCTGAGAGGACGGCCTTCCCGCGCCCCACTCACAGGTGACAACAAGACTGCCTATGTGACAACTATCGTGCTTCGGCTCA
>NZ_AGBF01000266.1 GCF_000225525.1 Streptomyces zinciresistens K42
GGCACCCGTACCGGCTTGAGCGGGACGGCGGCCCAGATCACCTTGCCGCCGCTCGCCGTGTGCTCGACGTCGCACACCCCGCCCGCCTCCCGTGTGATCTCGCGCACGAGGAGCAGTCCGCGGCCTCCCGTCTGTCCGTGGTCCGCCTCCAGGGCGGTCGGGCGGTAGGGGTGGTTGTCCTCCACGGACACCCGCAGCCAGTCGGCGCCGACGGCGACCTCCACGGCGAGCATCGGCGAGAGCAGGGCCGCGTGCCGTACGGCGTTCGTGACCAGCTCCGACACGATCACGAGCACGCCCTGGACGAGGTCGTCCGCGACGGGTACGCCCTGGCGGTACAGCAGGTCCCGCACGGCGTGCCGCGCCTGCGGGACGGAAGGCTCCACGGCGGGGGCGGTGAACCGCCAGACGCCCTCGTACGGCAGCGGATCCGACGGCAGCCGGTCGAGGGGCTCGTCGGCTGCGCCCGCTGGGCGTGGGCCGGACCCGCGCCCGTGGTTCTCCATCGTCCGGTCGCCACCCTTGCGCTCGATTGTCACCACACGTCGAGTGTTGGGAACGCACAGGTCCTGACCGTGGAACTGAACACAAGTCAGCAGATATCGAGCGGTTTTTGATCGTCGGCGTATGACACGGTCAGTTGTGAGACCGGTCCTGTCGCACTCCTGCCGACTTGGCGAACTATTCGGGTTGTACGGGTTTGGCGGCGCCGTCGGCGGCGCCGTCAGCGGCCCCCCGCCCCGCGTCGGCCTCGACGCGTTCGGAGACCATGCCGACGATCTTCCGGCCGCCGAAGCCGGTGGCGAGCAGCCCGAGGCCGTCGAAGAGCAGGGCGAGCGAGAAGAGCGTGCCCATGACGTAGCGGCTGCTGGGCCAGGTGCTCAGCACCAGGATGCCGAGGAACAGGTCGAAGGCGCCCTGGAGGAGGGTCCAGCCGAACTGCGGGCCGCGCACCACCAGGCTTCCCGCCAGCCGGAACAGCCCGCCGGTGAGGAACAGCAGGGCGGCGAACATCGCCAGCGCCTCGGGTGTCGCCTCGGGCCTGCGGATCACCACCACGCCCGCCGCGATGTTGAGGGCCGCGACCACCACGCCGAGCCAGAAGAAGCCGGTGCCGCGCGCCTGCACCGCGTGCAGCAGGCCGACGATCCCGCCGGCCAGCAGCAGCCAGCCGAACAGGATCATCGTGGTCAGCGTGGCGAAGGCGGTGTACAGAAGCCCGACCACGCCGCCGGCGACCAGCAGGACGCCGAGGGCGGCCAGCCAGCCGAAGCCGCGCCGCAGCTTCGCGGTCTCGCCCGTGGGCCCGGTGGACGCTTTCATCGGCGCCTCCTCCTTCGACTCTCGGCTCTCGGCTCTCGGCTCTCGCCGTCAGCTCTCCCTTGCACCCTGGGGCCTGGCGCCGCCGGGCGCCCCGTCCTGATCGGCCGTTCGGCTGGGGCGGATAGCATCCGCGCCATGGAGCCCCAGCTGCTGCACGGTGTCACCGACTCCGTCGCCACCGTCGTCGTGCACCATCC
Organism: Streptomyces zinciresistens K42; assembly: GCF_000225525.1. Taxonomy (GTDB): domain Bacteria; phylum Actinomycetota; class Actinomycetes; order Streptomycetales; family Streptomycetaceae; genus Streptomyces; species Streptomyces zinciresistens. The sequence goes on from NZ_AGBF01000266.1 coordinate 1,521, forward strand.
GGCCAAGCGCAACGCGATGACGGCCGCGATGTGGCGGGCACTGCCCCCGCTGCTCGACACGCTGGCCGCCGACCCCGGGGTGCGGGCGCTGGTGCTGACCGGTGAGGGCGCGACGTTCTGCGCGGGCGCCGACATCTCCACGCTGCGGGGCTCGCCGCGGGAGGCGCAGAAGCTGGCCGTGGCCGCCGAGGAGGCGCTCGCGGCCTTTCCCAAGCCGACCCTCGCGGCGGTCCGGGGGCACTGCGTGGGAGGCGGCGCGCAGCTGGCGGCGGCGTGCGACCTGCGGTTCGCGCGGGCGGACTCGCTGTTCGGGATCACCCCGGCGAAGCTCGGGATCGTCTACCCGGCCTCCGCCACCAGGCGGTTGGTGGCACTGGTGGGTCCGGCCTCCGCCAAGTACCTGCTGTTCTCGGGTGAGTTGATCGACGCCGAGCGGGCGCTGCGCACCGGGCTGGTGGACGAGGTGCTGCCCGAGGGCCGACTCGGCAAGCGCGTCGCGGAGTTCACCCGGACCCTGGTGGCGCGCTCGGCGCTGACGCAGGCCGCCGCCAAGGAGTTCGCGGACGGGCGCACCGACCGCGACGAGCACTGGGCGGCGCAGGCGCGCGGCGGTGGCGACACCGCCGAGGGGGTCGCCGCCTTCCTGGAGCGCCGGCCGCCGCGCTTCACCTGGAACGTTCCCCCGCCAGGATGAACCGGGCGTTCGCGCGGAGCTCCTCGACCAGGTGCGCGGGGGCCTTGTCCGGCGAGCCGGCGTCGTAGGGGGGCCGCGGGTCGTACTCGGTGAGGAGTTGCACGGTACGGGCGCGCTCGTCGCCGGCGATCCTCCCGACCAGGGTCAGGCCCATGTCGATGCCGGAGGAGACGCCGGCGGCGGTGACGTACTTGCCGTCCTGGACGACCCGCTCGCCGGCGGGCAGGGCCCCGAACCGCGCCAGGAGGTCCAGGGTGAGCCAGTGGGAGGTGGCCCGGCGGCCGTCCAGCAGGCCCGCGGCGGCCAGCAGCAGCGAGCCGGTGCACACGGACGTCGTCCAGGTGCTGGTGGCGTCGGCGGTCCTGAGCCAGTCCAGGAGCGCTACGTTGCCGGTCTCGGCGGCGGTCCCGGGGCCGCCGGGGACCACGACGACGTCGGGTCGCGGTACGTCCGCCAGGGCCTTGCCCGCCATGAGGGTCAGGAAGCCGGTGTCGGCGCGCACCGGGCCGGCCGCCTCGGCCACGAAGTCGACGCGGGCCCGCGGGACGCGGCTCAGCATCTCGTAGGGGCCGACGGCGTCGAGTGCGGTGAAGCGGTCGTGCAGGAGGATCGCGATCTGCAAGGCGCTGCCTTTCGGGTCGGTCGTGCGGGTCGGCCGTCGCGGGTCGGTCGTCGCGGGTCAGCGGGCCGGGGCGGGCCGGAAGCGGCGGCGGTACTCGGCCGGGGCGGCCCCGAGCGCCCTGACGAAGGCGCGCCGCATGGCCTCGGGCGTGCCGTAGCCGCTGGCGCGGGAGATCTCCTCGACGCCGTCCGGTGTGTCCTCCAGGAGGCGGCGGGCGTGTTCGAGGCGGACGCGCTCGACGTAGCGGCCCGGCGTCATGCCGGTCTCGGTCCTGAAGGCGCGGGCGAAGTGGCGCGGGGACAGGCTCGCGCGGGCGGCCAGCGCCTCCACGCCGAGGTCGTCGCCGGGGTGCTCGCTGATCCAGCGCTGGACCTCCCGCAGGGGTTCGCGCCGGGCGGTCTGGGCGGCGAGCTGGGCGCTGAACTGGGCCTGGTTGCCCGGCCGGCGCAGGAAGACCACCAGATGGCGCGCGATGCCGAGGGCCACCTCGCGGCCCAGGTCGTCCTCCACCAGGGCGAGGGCGAGGTCGATGCCGGAGGTCACGCCGGCCGAGGTGGCGACCCGGCCGTCCCGTACGTAGATCGGGTCCGGGTCGACCTCGACCGCGGGGTGGTCGCGGGCGAGCCTGCCGCAGTGGGCCCAGTGGGTCGTGACGCGGCGGCCGTCCAGCAGTCCGGCCGAGGCCAGCAGGAGGGCGCCGGTGCAGACGGAGACCAGGCGCTCGGCGCGCGGACCGTGCTCGCGCAGCCAGCCGGTCAGCGCCGGGCTCGGGTCGCGGGTGCCCCGCCCGCCGGGGACGACGAGGGTGTGCGCGTCGAACGGACTGCCGAGGTCCTGGTCCGGTACGACCGTCAGACCGCTGGAGGTCCGCACGGGCGCCCCGTCCAGGGACGCCATGCGGATGCGGTAGGTCCCGGGGAGGTGTGTCTCGGCCCCGGCGAAGACCTCCAGGGGGCCGCTGACGTCGAGGCTCTGCACGCCGTCGAAGAGAACGAAGAGAACGGTTCGCTGCGCCATGCCGTCGATTCTTCGGTGCCCCCCGGTTGGCCGCAATGACCAGATCCCCACCTTTCCTGCCATCGGCCGCTCCGCCCGCGGCGACGTGCCAAGCGGTTGGTGACCTGCGGGCCGTGCCGTCCACCGCCCTGGAGCCCCGCGCCGGCCGCCGCCACAGCCTGCCCGACTCCCCGCACGCGACGTCCTGCTTCGCCCCGGAGCCGGGTGAGGAGCCGTCCGCCCTGGGGGTCACCCACCCGCGGGCGGTCGACTTCGCGGTCCGGGCGGCGGCGCGGGGCCCGGTCGGGGCGGGGCGGGGCCGGACCCCGAAGTGGGTGTTCGCCTCCCGCGGCCGGACCCGGGAGGACTGGGACGGGGCCCGCGGGCGCCTGCACGCGCGCCGGCCGCTGGACGCCACGGGCGAGCCGACCGCCGAGGGCACCACCCTGCGCGCGGGGATCGAGGCCGACACCGACCGCCTGGACCGGGCGCCCTACGCGCACCTGGGGGCCGCCGGGGTGGTCCGGCTGACCGAACTCGCCGCCCCTTTCGCCCGGTCCGCGGCGACGGCGGGCACGTTCCCCGCGGACCCGCTCGGCGAGGGCTGAGCGTCTTCGGCGCGCTCAAGGTCGTCCACGGACCGCGCGGACCCGCTCGGCGAGGACTGAGCTCTGCGCGAACAGGGGTTTTCACTCCCGCGCGGCATGAGGGGCCGCCGTCGCGGTACACGGACCCCAGCCGGCCGTCCGGGCCGGGAGAGGAAGGGTGACACTCGTGTTCCGTGCCATCGCAGACGTCCTGCGCCAGATCGGCGGCGCCGCCGCCACCGTCGTGACCCTGCCGTTCCGGGCGCTGGCCCGGCTGTTCGGAGGAGCGTCGGGCAGCGCCCGCGGCCGCCGGGCCTGATCCGGCCGGCGCGACCCGGCCGCTTCGCCGCCCTGATCCCCGGTTGTCGGCGCCACCTGCCACAATTGCCGCGCAACCTCAGTCAGAAGGCGGGACGGGATCGTGACGACACCCCTCGTAGGGTCGATCGAAGGCAGGATCGCCGCGGAGCTCGGCGTACGGGAGCGGCAGGTGAAGGCTGCCGTGGAGCTGCTCGACGGCGGTTCGACGGTGCCCTTCATCGCCCGCTACCGCAAGGAAGCGACCGAGATGCTCGACGACGCGCAACTGCGCACGCTCGAGGAGCGGCTGCGCTATCTGCGCGAGCTGGAGGAGCGCCGGTCGGCGATCCTCGAATCGGTGCGCGAGCAGGGCAAGCTGACCGACGAGCTGGAGGCCCGGATCCGCGGTGCGGAGACCAAGGCCCGGCTGGAGGACGTCTACCTGCCCTTCAAGCCCAAGCGGCGCACCAAGGCCCAGATCGCCCGTGAGGTGGGACTGGAGCCGCTCGCCGACGGCCTGCTCGGCGACCCCGGGGTCGAGCCGCAGGCCGCGGCCGCCGCGTTCGTCGACGCCGACAAGGGCGTGGCCGATCCGCAGGCGGCCCTGGAGGGTGCGCGCGCGATCCTCACCGAGCGGTTCTCCGAGGACGCCGACCTGGTCGGCGAGTTGCGTGAGCGGATGTGGGGGCGCGGGCGGCTGGCCGCGAAGGTGCGGGACGGCAAGGAGGAGGCGGGCGCGAAGTTCGCCGACTACTTCGACTTCGCCGAGCCGTTCACCGAGCTGCCCTCGCACCGGGTCCTCGCGATGCTGCGCGGCGAGAAGGAGGAGGTCCTCGACCTCGTCCTGGAGCCGGAGGAGGCGACGGACGGCCCGTCCTCCTACGAGGGGATCGTCGCCCACAGGTTCGGGATCGCCGACCGCGGCCGTCCGGCCGACAAGTGGCTGACGGACACGGTCCGCTGGGCCTGGCGCACCCGGCTGCTGGTCCACCTCGGCATCGACCTGCGGCTGCGGCTGCGCACCGGCGCCGAGGACGAGGCCGTGGGCGTCTTCGCGGCCAACCTCCGCGACCTGCTGCTCGCGGCCCCGGCCGGCACGCGCGCGACGCTGGGCCTGGACCCCGGCTTCCGTACGGGTGTGAAGGTCGCGGTGGTCGACGCCACCGGCAAGGTCGTCGCCACGGACGTCATCCACCCGCACGTCCCGGCCAACCGGTGGGACGAAGCGATCGCCGGGCTGGCCCGCCTCGCCCGTGAGCACGCGGTCGACCTGGTCGCCATCGGCAACGGCACGGCCTCCCGCGAGACCGACAAGCTCGCCGGTGAACTCATCGCCAAGCACCCCGAGTTGAACCTCACCAAGGTGATGGTGTCGGAGGCGGGCGCCTCGGTGTACTCGGCGTCCGCGTTCGCCTCGCAGGAACTGCCGGACATGGACGTGTCGCTGCGCGGCGCGGTGTCGATCGCGCGCCGGCTCCAGGACCCGCTCGCCGAACTCGTGAAGATCGACCCGAAGTCGATCGGCGTCGGCCAGTACCAGCACGACCTGTCCGAGGTGAAGCTCTCGCGCTCGCTGGACGCCGTGGTGGAGGACTGTGTGAACGGCGTCGGGGTCGACGTCAACACCGCCTCCGCGCCGCTGCTCGCGCGGGTCTCGGGCATCACCTCCGGCCTCGCCGAGAACATCGTGGCGCACCGGGACGCCAACGGCCCGTTCTCCTCGCGCGCGCAGCTGAAGAACGTGGCGCGGCTCGGCCCGAAGGCGTACGAGCAGTGCGCGGGCTTCCTGCGCATCCGCGGCGGCGACGACCCGCTGGACGCCTCCAGCGTGCACCCCGAGACCTATCCGCTCGTGCGCCGCATGGTGAAGACGTCGGGCCGGGAAGTGGCCGCGCTGATCGGCAACTCCGGGGTGCTGCGCTCGCTGCGGGCGGACGACTTCGCGGACGACACGTTCGGTCTGCCGACCGTCATGGACATCCTGCGGGAGCTGGAGAAGCCGGGGCGCGATCCGCGGCCCGCCTTCCGGACGGCCACCTTCAAGGAGGGCGTCGAGAAGATCTCCGACCTGGCGTCCGGGATGGTCCTGGAGGGCGTCGTGACCAATGTGGCGGCCTTCGGCGCCTTCGTGGACGTCGGCGTCCACCAGGACGGTCTGGTGCATGTCTCGGCGATGTCGAAGACGTTCGTGAAGGACCCGCGCGACGTGGTCAAGCCCGGTGACATCGTCAAGGTGAAGGTCCTGGAGGTCGACATCCCGCGCAAGCGGATCTCCCTGACGCTGCGGCTCGACGACGAGGCGGCGGCGCAGGGCGGCCGCCAGGGCGGCGGCGGTGAGCGCGGCCGGCGCGGCGGCGGCCGTCCGCCGCAGCAGCG
>NZ_AGBF01000265.1 GCF_000225525.1 Streptomyces zinciresistens K42
CCCTCCACGGCGCCGCGGTCCACCGCCGCCGTGACCCGGGGCGCCGGGGTGCGCACGGTCGCCCGGCCGCGCAGGCCGGGCGTCACCGCGAGGACGACCGCCACCAGGCCGAGCAGGCCGGTCAGCACGCCCGCCGCGAGCACGGACGGATCGCCCGGCCCGTGTGCCGCCAGCCAGTCCACGGCGCGGACCCGCCAGGCGGCGGCCGGACGGCCCCCGGCACGCACCAGGACCAGATCGGCGGCGAGCAGCGCGCAGACCACGGCCGCCGACGCGGTGAGCACGGCCACCGGGAACCGGCGAGCGGACCACAGCCGACGGGGCGCGCGCCCCGCACCGGAGGGTTTCGCCCCCGCCGGGGCCGGAGCGGGCCCGACGGGGCTCAGCGCGGTGACCTCGATCCGGGCGCGGGCGACGTCGAGGCCGCTCAACTCCCCGGTGCGCGCCGCCACATGCTCCCGCACGCCCCGGACCGTCTCCGCCAGGGGCACGGGGTAGGGGAGCGTCACCCTCAGCGCCACCCGCGCCCGGCGCCCGCGCACGGACACCGCGCTCCTCGTCGCTCGGACCGCGCCCGCGCCGGGCGGTGCCTCGTACGCCGCCCGCTCGGCGATCCTGCGCACGGCCCGGCCGGTGACCGTGGTGGTGCCGCGCTCCGCGGCGGCGGTCACCGGCCGCCCCGCTCGAACAGGTCCCGCACGTCCCGGGCACGGCCGCCGCCCTCGACCCACCGGCCCGCCGCCCAGCCGAGCCCGCCGAGCGCGGCCACCAGCAGGAACGCCCCGAACCCGCCGAAGTACCCGGCGAACGCCAGTGCCATGCCCGCGATCATTCCCGCGAACGGTGCGTTCACGACCGTCCACCTCCCACATCCACCTGGATCCGCTCCCGCTCCCGCCCGCTCCCGCCCGTGGGCCGCTACTCCACGCGGGCCTCGGCTCCGGCGGCGGACTCCTCCTCGTCGGGCAGCCGTACGTCGTTCACGGTGATGTTCACCTCGACGACCTCCAGGCCGGTGATGCGCTCCACGGCCGCGATGACGTTCTCGCGCACGTCCCGGCAGACGTCGGCGATGGGCACGCCGTACTCGACGACCAGGTCCAGGTCCACGGCCGTCTGCCGCTCGCCGACCTCGACCTTGACGCCGCGCCCCACGTTGGGCCTGCCACCGGGCACCCGGTCGCGCACGGCGCCGATGGTGCGCGACAGCCCGCCGCCCATGTCGTGCACCCCCGGGATCTCCCGGGCGGCGATGCCCGCCACCTTCACGACGACGAGGTCGGCGATCGAGGTCCTGCCGCGGTCGGCGGCGGGCTGGTCCGCGCCGGTGGCGCCGCCCGCCACGGCCGTGGTGCCCGTCGCCGCGCCGCCGCCGGTCCCGGGTACGGCCGTGTCCTCGGTGGCCACCGTGGTCTGTGTGGTCATGGCGTCGTCCTTCCTGCCTGAGCTGCTGCCCTGAGATGCCTGTACGGCTTCAGACCCGCTCCGGCCGCCCTTGTGACGCGCATGCCCGGAAAAAGTTCTGCGGAACGCCGCCGGGGGCCGCGAGCCGCCCCCGCGCCCCTTGTCCGCCCCCGCGCCCGCCGTGGGGGCGCATCCGTCTCCGGGGCGCATCCGCGGGCCGGTGCGGTGGCGAAGTAGCCGTGCGCCGGAGGGCGGCCGTCGAAAGCCGTGCGTCACAGACGGCGCGCGCCGGTGTCAGACCGAACGAGACCGAACGAGACCGGACGACGCCGGACGAGACCGACTAGACCGGACGACGCCGGACGAGAGGAGCAGCCCAGTGCCGGGGGCCCGCAGACCCACCGCACCGCCGCCCGCGGGCGACGACGCCGTCGACGACGCACTGATGACGGTCCGGGCGGCGGAGGGCGACGAGGACGCCTTCGCGGTGCTCGTGCAGCGCCACGCCCCGGCCCTGATCCGGCTCGCCGCACGCCTGCTGGGCGACGCGGCGGAGGCCGAGGACGCCGTGCAGGACGCCTTCATCAGCGCCTGGCGCCGGCTGCCCGAGTTCCAGGGACAGGCGTCCTTCGGCACCTGGACCTACCGCATCGTCACCAACCGGTGCCTCAACGTGCTGCGCTCCCGTCGGCCCGTGGCACCCCTGGAGTCGGCCGGGGACCCCGCGGCGGCCGAGCACACCAGCTCGCCGGAGCGGCTGGCGGAGGCCCGCGACGCCGTCCGTGAACTGCGCGAGGCCCTGGAGACCCTCTCACCCGAGCAGCGCGCCTGCTGGGTCCTCAGGGAACTGGACGGCCACTCCTACGAGTTCATCGCGGAAGCGGTCGGCCTCAGCCAGGAGGCCGTCCGCGCGCGCGTCTTCCGCGCACGCCGCCGTCTGACACGAGCATTGGGGGCCTGGCGATGAACACCCGCACCGACCCGCCCGACGACGCCCGCGCCGACGGCGGCGACGACGAACTCCTGCCCTGCGGACGCCGCCTGGCCGACGTCTGGGCGGAGTGGGAACACCGCGCGGACGCACGGCACCCGGACGCACGGCACGACGCACGGCACCCGGACCCACGGCACCCGGACCCACGGCACCCGGACCCACGGCACCCGGACGGAGCGCGGACCGGCGCGGGGCACCGGGACACCTGCCCGCACTGCCGCCGCGCGGTGAGCGGCCTCGACCGGCTGGAGGCGGCCGTGCGGGAGCTGCGCGAGGAGGCCGCGGACGCCCCGGCCCACGACGCCGAACCCCTCACCCGCCGGATCATGGACCTCGTCCGCCTCGAACTGCGCCCCGGCCGGCCGCTGCCGCTGGGCGAACCCGCCGAAGACCTGTGGATCATGGAGACGGTGGCGGCCCGCACCCTGCGTGCCGCGGCCGAGACGGTCGCGGGCGTCCGCGCCGGCTCCTGCCGGGTCTTCGCCGAGGACGAGCCGGGCGGCGGTGCCGTCCGGCTCCGGCTCGACATCCACGCACCCGCCGGTTCGGGGCTCCAGCGGATCGCGGAGAGCGTCCGGCGGCGCGTGCGCGAGGCGGCAGACCGCGAACTGGGCCTGTCCCTGGGGGCCGTGGACATCCGGGTCACCGACCTCGTGGACGAGGCGCCCGACGAGCGCGCGGGGGGAGCCGTATGACGGAGGACGTTTCTCGCCCCACCCCCGCCGAGGGGGTCGCCGCCGCCGTCGAGGCGGTGCCGGGCGTCGCCTTCCTCGCGCCGGGCCTGGCCGCCCGGCTGCGCTCGGCACGGCCCGCCCGCCGTCCCGGCGACGGCGTCCGGCTGCGTCCCGAGGGCGGCGGCTGGCACGTCGGCGTCCACGTCGTCGCGGGGCGCGGCACCCGGACGCTCGACGTGGCCCGCGCCGTCCGGGCCGCCGTCCAGGCGCACTTGGCGTCCGCGGAGCCCGGCCGGCCCGCGGCCCGGGTGACCGTCACGGTCACGGGCCTGCTCTGACGGCGGCGAACGGCGCCCGGCACACCGGGACGGGGAACGGCCTTCAAGGGCTGCCGGAAGCGCACTCAGACGATGTGGCTTCCCGCGGTCGCCGCTGCCGGCGGCAGGGGGGGATTCTCCCGGTACGCGGGCCGCTGAGCCCTCGCGGGCTGACCCGGGGCGCGGACGGCGGGCGGGGCACAGGCAGCCCGCCCGCGCCCTGTCCGCTACTCCCTGCGGGCGATCCGGGGTGGGCGGGGGAGTGAAATCCGCGATCCGGGGCATCCGGGGGTCTGCCCGGCGCAGTTCGATGTCGGGCGGCGCACCCGGAAGCCGCGCGGCGGGTCTTCCCGCGGGGGCGCCGGTCGATGCGCGGCCGCGGGCCGCGCGCTGTGTGAGAGGGGACCCGTCCTGATGCTGTCGGCCGAGAAGGAATTGCGTGTCGCGCTGGCCCGGTTCGCGGCGGCGCGTATCGAGCACGACGTGCTTCCCACGGGGATCACCAGCCGTGCGCTGGAGGACGCCACGCGCGGACTGTGCGCGCTGACGGGGACACGTACCGCGGAGGACGCCCTGCACGAGGCGGACACCCTGATCGCGCGCCACCGCGCCCGCCGCGCGGGCGCCGGGCGCGGCGGGGCGCTCGTCGCCTGACGCCGGGGCCGGTCACCCTCGCGCGGAGAGCCAACCCGGCTCCGGAGAAGCCATGTCGGAGGCCATGCGGGAGCACCCCTGCCCCAGCGGGCCGTGCACCTCCTGCCGCGGCTTCGCCGGGCTTGACCGGCGTGTCCACGACGTCGTCGCGGACACGGCCCACCGGCCGCTGCCCGCCGACGCGGTGGAGCGCCTGCACTCGCACCCGCACCCGCACGTGTTCCGCCCGAGCAGGGTGCAGAGCGCGCGCGAGTCGACCCTGGAGGAGCACGAGTACGCGGCGGCTTGGCGCGACGCCCGCGCCGCCACGCGCGGGCGTCGCGGGCGTGACCGTGCGGGCCACGTCCCCGGCCCGCACGGACGGGCCCCGGAGCCGGACCGCTGACCCCGGGGTCCCGCTCCCGCCGCCCCGCGGCCCGCGTCAGGCGTCGGCGAGCAGCGGGTCGTACGGCGTCGAACGCCTGCGCCCCGACATGAAGGACAGGAAGTCGCCGACGAAGGCGCTGCGCGTGTACGCCGGTTCGGCGCCCGCGGTGTCCCGGTGGAACGCCGTCCGGAACAGCGCGCGGTACTCGTCCGCGTCGATCCTCTGGTTCCCGTCCCGGTCGGTGACGTCGAAGAGCACCTCGGCGACCCTGATCAGCGCGGGTCCGGCCAGGGAGGGCGCCGCGGCGCCGTACTCCTCGGCGCTGACCCGCCCGTCGCCGTCCGTGTCCAGACTCGTCTGCAACTCCCGCCACCAGTCGGCGAACGCCTGGTAGAGCCGGGTCTCCTCGGGCCCGTCCAGATCGAGGCGGCCGGAGAGCTCACGGGCCATCGCGGCGAGGTCCGGCCAGTCCAGATGACCGTCCCCGGTCTGGTCCAGCACCTCGCGGAAGAAGTCCCGGGCGTCGCGCCGCGCGCCGTCCTCCCCGGCGGCGTCCGGCGGGAACGGCAGGGGGGCGATCAGCCGGAGCAGGGCTCCGGCGCGCTTCATCCGGCCGCTCAGGGCACGGACCGTGCCGGCCCGCGGGTCCGTGCTGTCCGGGGACAGGGCCAGCAGTTCGGCGATGCCCTGCGCCTGGATCCAGTCCGCGGGCAGGAAGCGGGCCAGACCCGCGGCCAGGTAGGCGCCCTGCATCAGGGTCTGCGCGCCCGGCATCTCCGGCAGCCCGGCCCGGCGGCGGAACGGCTCCGGCAGCGAGGCCACCGTGATCGACCCGATGACCGGACCCGCGACCGCCCGCCCGGCCGCCCACAGGGTGGGCAGCCCGTGCAGCAGCGGCGGGGCCGGGAGATGGTCGAAGAGCTTGAACAGGATGATCCGCATCGCCTCCGTGTTCTCCAGCTCCTCCTCTACCACCTTGTCGTAGTACGACCAGAACTCGCCCAGTTCCTCGGGGAGTTGACCGGGTTCGTCGCCCAGCGCGGCGAGGAACGCCCGGAACTCGGCGTACAGCCGCTCCATCGAGTCCGGTGCGAGCGGCTGCCCGCTCAGTCGGCACATGGTGACGGTGCTCTCGAACAGGGTCGCCACCACCCAGGCGCGGACCCGCGGGTCCCGCGCGTCGTAGGGGCGGTCCCGCGCGTCCGTGCCGCTCAGCCGGTCGTGCAGCCGGTTCAGCCGCGCCGCCTCCCGGGCGCGTACGCCGTCGTCCGCCCCGAACATCCGCTGGAGGCTCACCATGGTGTTGCGCAGCCGCCGCCAAGGGTGGGCGACGAACGTGGAGTTGGCGATCAGCGCCCCGCCGATCTGCGGGTGCGCCGCCTCCAGGACCGTCGCGCGGACCATGGCCAGGGCCCAGCGCGGATCGTTGAAGAACCCGTCGAACTCCGACCCCGGGCCGAACAGCGGCCTCGGGTCCCCGTCGGCGTCGCCGGCCCACACGCCGTCGCGCGGGCTGCCGGCGGCGTCGCCGCCCGGCCGGGTGCCGTCCGTGTCGTTCACGGTCAGGACTCTCCGTTCTGCGGCACGCCGCCGAAGCGGCGATCGCGTCGCTGGTAGGTGTGCAGACACTCAAGGAAGTGCGGTGCCCGGAAGTCGGGCCACAGCACCGGCGGGAAGACCCACTCGGCGTAGGCGACCTGCCAGAGCATGAAGTTGGAGATGCGCTGCTCGCCCGAGGTCCGGATGACGAGGTCCACGTCGGGGGTGTCCGGGAACGGAAGATGCGCGGCGAAGCTGCGTTCCGTCACGGCGTCTGCGGGCGTCCCGCTGCGGATCAGCGAGCGGGCCGCCTCGACGATGTCCATGCGCCCGCCGTGGTCGAACGCGACGGTCAGCGTCATGCCCCGGTTCTGCGCCGTCAGCGTCATCAGGTCGGCGAAGTCCCGGGCCAGCGCCGCGGGAATGCGCCGGTCCGTCACCCCCAGGAAGCGGCAGCGGATGCCGCGCGCGTGCAGCAGCGCCGCGTGCTTGCGCACCACGCCGCGCACCAGCCGCATGAGGAAGTCGACCTCGGCGCCCGGCCGGCGCCAGTTCTCGGTGGAGAAGGCGTACAGGCTCAGCCATGCCACGCCCGCCGAGCGCGCCGCCTCGATGACGTCGATCACGGTCGTCTCCGCGGCGCGGTGCCCCGCCGTGCGCGGCAGTGAACGCCGCGCCGCCCAGCGGCCGTTGCCGTCCATCACACAGGCCACATGGCGCGGCACGCCCCGGCCGGCGGGACCGTCCGCGCCGGACGGACCGGTTCCGTGGCCGGCCGGACCGCCGAAGGCATCCCCCACTGTCCCGCCCTCCCCCCTCAGCACGCGACCCTGCGGACCCGCGGCCCGACGCGCCGCGCGATCACCGTGATCACAGTGGCAGGCGCGGATCGCCGTGGGCGGGGAAGTCGCGGGCATTCACCCTTGGCGCACCTGTCCGCAGGTGCGCCGCCGCGGCGGGTCCCGGATCAAACCACCCCGGAACGTGCGCGCCGCCCGGCGCACGAGCACCCGGCGGCTCCCGGCCCCGTCAGGGCAACGATCCGGCCGGTTCGGCAGTCGTACCGGGCGACGAACATCCGTAGCCCGCCTCACCCCAACTGCCGTGCCCCACCCGGTGCTTGGCGGCTCGACGGGTTCACCACCGGGAGGATCCATGAACAGCTTCGAACCGCCGAGCGGCAGACGCGGCG
>NZ_AGBF01000264.1 GCF_000225525.1 Streptomyces zinciresistens K42
CTCCGGCGGGTGCGGGCGAGGCGGTCGCGGGCGGTGCCGTCCCGGCCGGCGGGCCCGCGGAACCGCCCGGCGCGCTCGCGGAGGCGGACGCCGCGCCGGACGACGGAGCCGGTCCCGGCTCGGTGGCGCGGACCGCCCCCTCCCCGGCCCCCCGCGTCCGACTTCCCTCCGACGCGCGCGAGTTGCCCACCCGTCGGCCCTCGCCGCCCGCCTTCCGCCCGTCGAGCGGCACCAGCCTCACCGCACCGCTCGGCGCCGCGGCCGTACCGGTCGCGCCGGGCGGTCCGCCCGCCGCTCCCGTGGCGACGTAGCCCTCACCGGAGGCGCCGCCGCACGCGGCCAGCAGGCCGCCCAGAGCGACGACGGCCGCCGACGCGCCCGCCAGGGCGCACCGACGGCCAGGGGTCCATGTCGTCCATGTCGCGCGAAGCATCGGGCCATGGTGGCTGACACTCCGTCAAATATGAAGGCTTCAGTCGGAGATGAGGCCCTCGCGCAGCTGGGACAGGGTCCGGGTGAGCAGCCGGGAGACATGCATCTGCGAGATGCCGACCTCCTCGCCGATCTGCGACTGGGTCATGTTGGCGAAGAAGCGCAGCATGATGATCCGGCGCTCCCGGGGCGGGAGCTTGGCCAGCAGCGGCTTGAGCGACTCGCGGTACTCCACGCCCTCCAGGGCGGTGTCCTCGTAGCCGAGCCGGTCGGCCAGCGAGCCCTCGCCGCCGTCGTCCTCCGGGGCCGGTGAGTCCAGCGAGGAGGCGGTGTAGGCGTTGCCGACCGCGAGGCCGTCGACGACGTCCTCCTCGGACACCCCCAGCACGGCGGCCAGTTCGGTCACGGTCGGGGACCGGTCGAGCTTCTGGGACAGCTCGTCGCTGGCCTTCGTCAGGGCCAGGCGCAGCTCCTGGAGGCGCCGGGGGACCCGCACCGACCAGGACGTGTCGCGGAAGAACCGCTTGATCTCGCCGACGACGGTCGGCATCGCGAACGTCGGGAACTCCACGCCCCGTTCGCAGTCGAAGCGATCGATCGCCTTGATCAGGCCGATGGTGCCGACCTGGACGATGTCCTCCATCGGCTCGTTGCGCGAGCGGAACCGGGCCGCCGCGTACCGCACGAGCGGGAGGTTGAGCTCGATCAGGGTGTCCCGGACGTAGGCACGCTCGGGGCTGTTCTCGTCCAGTGCGGCGAGCCGCAGGAACAGGGAGCGGGACAAGGTGCGGGTGTCGATGTCCGCCGAAACCGGCACGGCTGTGATCTCGGCTGCCGGGAGAGCCGGGGCCGGAACGGCCTCAAGGGCCGAAACATCGTCGAGCGCGGTGTCGGGTGCGGACTCGCTCTTCATGAGCGTGAGCACCTTCGAGCTGCCCTGGTCTACGGACATGCCACCCCCTCTGGGTCGCGGGACGGTCGCGGCGGACGCCCCGGGTGCGGAACGTCAGCCTTCACCTGAATACCGGAGCCGGAGCCACGGCAAACGCGCTTCCCGAAGAATGTCACATGTCGGCAACACGCTGTAGTGACATGTCGACACGTGAAACGTGAATACCCCCTGGACACAGGGGGTCTGACGGTTTTTCGACACGGAACCGTCGGCAACAGCCCGGTGAGCGATTCGCTCTCCCCGGTGACGGGTCGCTCCTGTATCCGGTTACGCCTCGATGCGGTTCGCGGAGCGCAGCCGCTGGAAGCTGCGCGCGAGGAGCCGGGAGACGTGCATCTGGGAGACCCCGAGTTCCGCGCTGATCTGCGACTGGGTCAGATTGCTGTAGTAGCGCAGCAGCAGGATCCGCTGCTCGCGCTCGGGGAGCTGCACCAGCAGATGGCGTACGAGGTCGCGGTGCTCCACGCCGTCCAGGGCCGGGTCCTCGTAGCCGAGGCGGTCCAGGAGTCCGGGCAGCCCGTCGCCCTCCTGGGCGGCCTCCAGGGAGGTCGCGTGGTACGACCGTCCGGCCTCGATGCAGGACAGCACCTCGTCCTCGGTGATGCGCAGCCGTTCGGCGATCTCGGAGGTGGTGGGCGTCCGCCCGAAGGCGGTGGTCAGGTCCTCGGTGGCGCTGTTGACCTGCACCCACAGCTCGTGCAGCCGCCGCGGTACGTGCACCGTGCGGACGTTGTCGCGGAAGTACCGCTTGATCTCGCCGACGACGGTCGGCATCGCGAACGTCGGGAACTGCACGCCCCGGTCCGGGTCGAAGCGGTCGATGGCGTTGATGAGGCCGATGGTGCCGACCTGGATCACGTCCTCCATCGGCTCGTTGCGGGAGCGGAAGCGGGCGGCCGCGTAGCGCACGAGCGGGAGGTTCGCCTCGATGAGCGCCCCACGTACGCGGTCGTGCTCCGGCGTACCCGGCTGGAGTTCCTTGAGCTCCCCGAAGAGCACCTGGGTCAGTGCCCGGGTGTCGGCGCCGCGGCTGCGGGGCGGCGGGGACGCGGGCGCCTCCTCCTGGGCGGGGGCTTGAGGCGCAGTACTGGCCGGCACGGTCAACTCCACCTCGTGATCCATCAACTCATCGGTCAAAAGCGGTCATAGCATCACAAGACAGTTCATTGTGTTCAAGTACCGCATAATCCCGTGTTGAGGATGAATCGCCTGGTTTAGACACGCGAAAGCCCCCCGCCGTTGCGGCGGAGGGCTCGGGGCGGATCGGCGCGAGGAGGGGCGGTGGCCGGTGCCGCGGCTCAGAATTCGTAGTCGGCGATCACCCAGGTGGAGAACTCCCGCCACAGCGCGACGCCCGCCTGGTGCTCGGGGTGCTCCGCGTAGGCGCGCAGCCCGGCCGCGTCCTCGAAGGCGGAGTTGATGGCGAAGTCGTAGGCGATGGGGCGGTCGCTGAGGTTCCAGCCGAGCTCCCAGTGCCGGATCTCGGGGATCGTGCCCTCCAGCGACCGGAAGGCCGCGACGCCCTCCACGACCCGCGGATCGTCGCGCTCGACGCCGGCGGCGAGCTTGAAGAGGACGAGGTGGCGGATCATGAGTTTCCTCCGTTGGCGGCCCAGGTCATGAAGTCGCCGATCGCCATGGCGGCGTCCGAGATGCCCTGGAACCCCACCAGCACGTAGTCGGCGGCCTTCTCCGGGTCGGTGATGATCAGGTAGAAGACGAAGACTATGAGTAGGTAGACGACGATCTTCTTCGCATTCACCGCCATCGCGGCCTCCCCTTGGCTGCGGCGTCTGCCATGCCTGCTGTGTCGAGTGAGTCGAAAGAGATGAAAGAGCCTGCTGTTACCGGCGGCGAGTGTATCCTCCGGGCCGCGCCGGAGATCAACAGTACGAAGGGTCCCGTCCACCTGCAGGACCCCTCCCGGGTGCCCGGGGGAGACGGCGCCCGCCCGGCCGTCCGGACGCACGAAGGGCCCCGTCCTGAGACGGGGCCCTTCTTCGGCGGTAGCGGAGGGATTTGAACCCTCGGTGACTTGCGCCACACTCGCTTTCGAGGTCTGTTCGTGCTGGTCAGGGCATGATCCGGGGTCGTTCAGCGTCGTTCAGTCCCGTACTCCCGTCCCCTGCCCGGACTGCCCTGAACGGCTCTGGACGGGAGTGAATGAGACGGAAACTGAGACGGCCCTTCTTCGGTGTGACCAGCGACTCTGCTGCGCAATTCCGGGGTCTGGCCATAGCGGCTCCCCCAGCCCTGTGAGGCGAGAAGAGCCCCGGCTCTCGGGGCGGGGCTCTTCGCTGTGCTGCCTCAGTCGTCCAGCTCGACTACTTCCACATCGCCGCCCTGAACTGTCACGGACCTCATCCAACGACCGCTCTCGATGTCAAAGAAGAGGCCGTCATCGTCCCACTGCCTCTCCTCCTCTTCGGCATCCGAGTGGGTGGTGTCGTCGGCATTCAGGCGTGTGAAGTGCACGTCAGGCGCCCGCTGCCATCGGTACGACCAGTCGATCTCGCTCGTGATCGCCTTGATGCTGTCGGACGGCAGTACCCTCGTCGCTTCACTGATCGCCGCCGTGACGGCCGCCTCGTAAGCCGTGTGGGCGCGCTTGTAATGGACCGTCGACCCTTCAGTCTGAAGGTCGAAGTCGATGGTGATCGTCAGATGCTTCGGTACGGGCTTCTGTGCCACATCTACCCCCTTGGTGTCGTTGTGGGCATTCAGTATCAACTGGAACCACAGCGGACTGCGGGGAATCGCGGAGCATAGTCACCAACGACGTGGCGCTTGCAGGTGTCTACGGCTCATCTTCCGTTCCACCATCAGATGACCCGTTGCGTCCCGCGCGCTGCACCAACGGAACGACTACGGCGACGACGCCGGCGGACGTACCGATGGGCGTTGCAAGGCGCGGAAACGTCAGCACCAGGGCGACCACGCCAAGGCCGACTGTAACCACGCCGGCCGTGACGAGCCGTCGGCCACGGATCAACTTGACCCGCCTAGGGGGCCTCGCTTCATCCACAGCCCTGGCCTCGGAGCGCGGTGTCTGAGGATTCATGGGTACCGTCATCGGTAGACCTTTCTCAAGCTAGGGACAAGGTCGGGGCGGCTCCCGTGCCAGCGGGGGTCGCCCTTTTTGGCGACCACGCCACCCGTCAGCGGCAATAGTGACAGCGCGTTAGCCGACCGCCAATCTGGTTGTCCACAGCCCCTGTGGACAACGGCGCTATTACTGTGGGTAAGGCGTGATTTCCTGTGCATGATCCGGTGGACAGGGCGGTGTACAAACCACAGGTCCATCCACAGAATGGGGGCTGAGCTGCGACTTTTACTTTCCACCAGCTGTGGAGAGAAAAAATTTTCCATCCTGACGCATATCACTGGGCGTGAAGGCGGAAGGTCTGATTCCGTACTTATTTCTATCCGCGTAGAGCTTTGGAAAAGGGGTGCATCTTAATGGGGGCCACTGACAATCGCCCGCTTGGGAAGCTAGGGGTCTGATCGGGTGGGGTCCCAGTGCGACCCCGTCGCTCGCGTGCAGATTCGTGGCACTCCGTGATGCGGGTACACGACACGTCTGTGTCAAGCTTGGTACCTGGAACCACCCTAGGGAAGTGAGGAGCTGATGGCGGAAACCGCTCGGGACATCGCCGACGAACTGCGGGAGCGCATTCGTTCCGGCGACCTGGCGCCCGGCAAGCGGCTTCCTGGTGAGCCTGCCCTCGTGAAACAGCACGGGGTGGCCAAGGAGACGGCGCGGCGGGCCCTGATGTTGCTGGTCACGGAAGGGCTGGCGGTCCGTAAGAAGGGGAGCGGTACCTACGTCCGGGAGTTCCAGCCGATCCGGAGGGTCGCGAACAAGCGGCTTGCTCAGGAGGGGTGGGGTGACGGCCGCTCCATCTGGAGCGCTGACGTCGGGGAGCGACCCATGAGCGTCACGGGCCTGCGGGTCTATGAGGCGCCCGCGCCCGATGACGTGGCGCGCATCCTGGATCTGGCGGAGGGTGCGCCCGTGGTGGTCCGGGATCGCTTGTTCACTGTTGAAGGCGAACCCGTCCAAGCGGCCATCTCGTACCTGCCGGCCGATCTCGTACGCGAGTCGGCCATTGCTCAGGAAGACACCGGCCCGGGTGGCACGTACGCCCGTCTGGCCGAGCTGGGCGCCAAGCCCGTCCGCTTCATCGAAGAGTTGCGCTCACGGATGCCCAGTCAAGAGGAGACGGATCGGTTGCACCTCACCGAGGGCACGCCGGTTGTGGAGATCTACCGGACCGCGCTCACGGAGGACGGCCGACCGGTCGAGGTGAACCGGATGCTCCTGGACGCTGGGGTCTACGTGATGGAGTACCACATCACCGGCTGACCTGAACGAACGCTGCACAAAGGGCCCGCTCACGCGGGCCCTTTTTTCGTGCCCTGTTGACCTCCCTAGGGAGGTGTGGTTTAAATATCCCTAGGGAGGTTCTGCCGCCCAGGGGCTCTGGAAGGGGCTTATCCGGCATGCGTGAACGCTCTCTGCGACAACTCAACAGCGTGATCCAGCGCAGGTACGACGGCCGTGACCACTCCGGCTAAGGCGACTGGAGACCAGTCGGTCATCTCCCGTCAGGGACACGTGCCGACTCAAAAGAACGGATCTGCCCAAGGGCACCCACGCCGCGCGAAGAGACCGAGATGCGATTCCTCGGGGGAGCGGGACTGAGGCACAGATCCATATCGCGCAGTACGGGCCGTCACCTCCCGCAAAAGGTGTCCGGCGCGGCTCAGGCCCGCGCGTCTCCGCCCCTCACATCGAGCGACAGGAGTTCCGATGCGCCAACGACAGCTTTGGGCGTCGCCGTGATGGACCGGCTGGCGTCGCCTGTGCAGTAGCTCGGTCCACTTCCTTCCGGCCTTCGCAGCGGCTCACGCTGCGCCGGTTGCCTCCCCCGGCCGTCCGGCCCGCCGTGTGCGGGGCCGTACGGCCGGGGTGCGGGGAGTCGTGGGGCTTCACCGTCCGTCGAGAGGATCGTTCATGGAGCGTTTGGAGAAGCAGGCCGTCGACAACCGTGCGGCGGTCCGTGTTGTGCGTGAGCGCGGCAACGGGGCGCGGGCGGAGGAGTTGGAGGCCCGTGCCGATGAGCTGGAGTCCGGCCGTGTCACCGACGTCACCGACGTGGTGAGCGGCCTCGTTTCCTGGGCTTTGCGCCGCTGACCTGCGCACAACGGGCCGCCCGGGAGACCCGGGTGGCCCGCCGTCTGATGTCCCTCACCGCCCCCTTTTTCGTTCCGGGAGTACCTGTGTTGACCACCCTGATAGCCGTTCTCGGCACCCTGCTCGGTACGGCCATGGCGTATCTGCTGCAACAGCGCGGGGCCCGTACCGAGCGCGTCGCGGTCCGGTCGGAGGACCGGCGCCGGGAGAGGCTGACGGCGGTGACGGATCTGGTGTCCGCGCTCGCCGCGCACCGCCGGGCGATGCGGGTCCGCGAGGACCTGCGCCTTGCCGGCGACCAGGACGGCTACGCCGCCGCGCGTGCGGAGTCGCACGCCACGCGGGCCGCGATCACCGCGCCGCTGATGCTGGTGACCGTGCTGGCCCCGGACCTCGCCGACGCCGCTTCGGGCGCAGCGTCGGCCACGTACGCGCTGCGGGGCGCGGCGGACGCTGCGGCGCTCACCGCGCTGCGGCGCGCCGCGATCGCCGCCACGGACCGGCTGGTCACCGCCGCGTCCGCCTCCCCTCTGACCTGATCCCCCCAACGGCGAGCGGTCCCCGGGAGGCACCCCGGGGAC
>NZ_AGBF01000263.1 GCF_000225525.1 Streptomyces zinciresistens K42
CTGGCGGCGTGTCTGACCGCCGCGGCCGGGCTCGGCGGCACCGCCGTGTGGCAGCAGGGGCGGGCCCAGGACGCGCGGGCCGAGGCCCGCCAGATGCGGGAGGACGCCGCCGCGACGGCCTCGGTGCTCACCGCTCCCGACGCGCGCACCGGCACGGCCCGGCTGCCGGGCGGCGCGCGGGCGGCGGTCGTGGTGTCCCGCACCCTGGACCGGGCCGTGTTCGTGGGCGCGGACATGGCCGAGCCGCCGCGCGGCAAGGTCTACCAGTTGTGGTTCGACGACGGCGGCACCATGCGCCCGGCCGGGCTGATGGACCCCGCCCGGACCGATCAGTCGGTGCTGATGCGCGGCACCGTGGACGGTGCGGGCGGCATGGGCGTCACGGTGGAACCCGCGGGCGGTTCGGCCGAACCGACGTCGGCGCCGATCGCCGTACTGTCGCTCCCGAGCTGACGGGCCGGACAGTACGGACGGCAGGGACGGGACGGACGGCCGAGGCGCCGGAGCGGTGGCGCGGCGGGCCCGCGGGCACCGCCGCCGCTCCACCCACCCGATCCCACCCGATCCCACCCGATCCCACGCGATGCCACCCGATCCCGCGCGGCACCACCCGGCCTGGCCGCGCATCTTAGGACAGCCCTACACATAAGGAAGAAATAAGAGCAGAATGGACCGAGGCGGCGCTCACCGCACACCGCATGAGCCGCGGTCAGGCCAGCAAGTCAAAGGAGACGAGTCATGGCCAACGTCTCGCCCGGCAGAAGCGACATGACCACCCACCCCGATGTGTCCGAGATGCGGGACCGCTACGCCCGTATGCTCGGCGGCCGTGATGTGACGCTCTTGGACGGACCGGTGTTCCTGCTCGGTCTGTACTGCGCCGTGTCACCCTGGATCCTCCACTACACGACGAGCCAGCCCGCCCTCGTGACCCACAACCTCGTCGTGGGCATCGCGATCGGCCTGCTGGCCCTCGGGTTCACCCGCGCCCCGGAACGCATGTACGGCCTCAGCGGGGCGTTCTGCGCGATCGGCGTCTGGATGATCATCGCCCCGTGGGTGGTCGGGACCAGCCCGGACACCGGCGTCATCCTCAACAACGTCATCATCGGCGCGCTGGCCGTGGTGCTGGGGCTGATGTGCGCCGGCACGGCGGCGAGGAGCACACCGAGGCCGTAACCCGCACACACCGACCCGGACCCGCCGACCGGTCCGCGCACACGTCCCGGCCGGCGGGTCCCCCTGCCTGCCCCGACCGCTGCGGCCCCCCGGGGTCGCCCCAGGGGCAGGCGCAGCCCGGACCGATCACCCCGTGACCGCCGATCAGCCCAGGAACATGGCCAGTTGACGCCGATGGGCGGCCACCCAGGCGTGGGCGCCGCGCACCTCGTCCGCGGCGCCGACCCCGCCCGGCCCGCCCGCGGGCGGCTCTGCGTGAGCGGCAGCGGCCTCGATGCCCCGCAGGCACCGCTCCTGCCGCGCGAGGATCTCGTCCAGGAGCGAGGCGCGGGCGGCGCCGAGACCGTACGCGTCGCAGACGAGCGCGATCCGGCGGGCCGCGTCGGGCACATCGGTGATGGCGGGGCCCAACCCCAGGTACCGCCAGCAGACATGGGCGAGATCGTGGACGCGGTCGCCCGGCGCGGCCAGGTCCCAGTCGATGAAGGCGATCGGCCACCAGTCGCCGTCCTCGACCGTGTAGACGGTGTTCCCGGGTGCGAGGGCGTTGTGGCAGACGACGTCGTGGCCACCCGCGGCGGAGGTGCCGTGGGTGATGTCGTGCAGGGCGCGCGTGAGCCGGGCCACCTGTACGAGAGCGCCGTCGGCGCCCGCCGCAGCGCGCTCGGGGGCGGTGACGGCGGCCCGGCCCTCGATGTACCCGAAGACCTCCCGCCCGCGCGCGTCCGACCCGATGTGGCGCGGCGCCCCGTCCCACTCCCTGCGCTCCAGAAGGTCGAGCAACTCCCTTACGTACAGGTACCGTTCGTGCGGTGCACGCCGTACAGTCGACCCGATCCGGACCACGTCGTGGACGGCCCCGCCCTCCAGCACCCGCTCCCGCTCCCGCACCGCGCCTCCACCGTTGCGTCGATCCACCGGTCCGCCGATTTCACCGTCCGTTCGCCAAGCATGCCCGCCCCGCGGCCGGCTGACCCCGTGGATGTCCCGCGGGCTCGTCTCCTCGGCGGCCGGGCCGGGGCCGGCGGGACCACGGCGGGCGGGGAGGCGCCGGCCCCGCCGCGGGCGTCGCGCACACGGTGGTCGACGGCGACGTCACGGGGCGTTGCCGCCGGGTGGGACGGGGCGCGAAGCGGGTCCTGCCACGCACGGGTCGGCGTCCGGGCGGACTGTCCGCGCCTGCAGGGGGCACACGAGGCAGTGCGGAGTCAGCAGGAAGAGGGGCGACATGGAGATTTCGAGCGTGATCGGTGCCATGGTGATCGGCATCGTCATCGGCGTGCTGGGACGACTCGTGGTACCGGGCCGGCAGCGCATCGGCGTGCTGTGGACGATCATCGTCGGCATCGCGGCCGCCCTGCTGGGGTCGGCGATCGCGGCCGGTCTCGGTGTGGACGACACCGGCGGTGTCGACTGGGTCGAGTGGCTCATCCAGATCGGCCTGGCCGCGGCGGGTGTCGCCGCCCTGGACCGGACGAGGGTCCGCCGCTGACGCGGTGGCGAGGACACACGAGCACACGCACGGTAAACGACGGGGACGGCGCGCCTTCGAGGTGAGACCGCGCGGGGGCCGTGACGGCGAGTCCGTCGCGGCCCCCGCGCGTACGGGCCCGGCTGCCGGCGGTACCGTCGAGGGCTGGCGGGGCCGCGGGTGGGCGGCCCGGTGCCACGACAGGCGCCGTCCGACGGCAGGCGCGGTCCGCCGCGTCGTCTACGGCGTGTGCAGGTACGGCGTCGTCGTGGTCAGCGGGGCGAAGCCGAGCCGCTCCAGCACGGGCCGGCTCGCGCTCATGGCGTCGACCTGGAGGTAGCGGTAGCCGCGCTCGACGGCGGCGCGGGCGCGGTGGGCGACCAGCGCGCGGTAGATTCCGCGGCCCCGCCAGCCCTCGACGGTGCCGCCGCCCCAGAGCCCGGCGAAGCGCGTCCCCGGCACCAGCTCCATCCGGGCGGCGCTCACCGGCGTGTCCCCCGCCAGCGCGACGACGGCCGCCACCGAGTCGGGGTCGGCCGAGAGCCGGGCGAGCAGTTGGTGCCGCATCCGGGAGCCGTCGGTGCCGAAGGCCCGCCGGTGCACCTCGGCGACGAGGTCCACTCCCGCCGGGTCGGTCACCGGCACGACACGGACGCCCGGCGGGGGACCCACGTCGAGGTCCAGGTCGGAGACCTCGGCGATCATCAGCGTCTCCTCGGGCTGGGGCACGAAGCCGGCGGCGCGCAGCCGCCGCCCGAGGTCCACGGGGAGGTCATGGCCGTACAGCTTCCATTCGAACTCGCGCCCGAGCGCGCCGAAGCGGGCGATCTGCCCGGCGATCGCCGCGTCGGCGTCGGCCTCGTGCAGCGCGGACCAGACGACGCCGTTCCAGCCGTGCGCGGAGGACACCTGGCGCACGACGCCGCCCTCGCGTTCCATCACCGCGTCCGGGCTGTCCGGGCGGGCGCCTTCCCGCATGTCCCGGTCGTACAGGGCGAGCACCGCGGCATGATCCATGCGCCTCACTCCAGCACCAAGCCACGTCCGTGGCAAGCGCCTTACGACGTGAACGTCCCCACTCCCGGGGTTTTCCGGCCGCGCCTCCGGCACCGCCCGCCGAGCCTGCGCGACCCCACCCGGCACCCCGAGTCCGAGCCGGCGTGCCGGTCGGCGGAGCACCTCACGCCCGCGGAGCGGGCCGGGGCCACCGTCCACGCCTCGGGCGTGCGCCGCCCCGCGCACGCGTGGGGTGGGGTGGGGCCGGGCCGCATCGTGGACGTCGTCCCCCCGCGGCAGCTGAGCGGCCGGCCCGCCGAGGCGGGGGTCCCGCCCCGCCCGTGCGGACGCTGCCGGTCCGGGAGGCCGCGCCGGGCTCCACCGCGGACGGTCCGGTGCCCGAACCGGCCGGCGGCGTCCACCCGCTGCACCGGGAACCGCGCCGCCGAACGGGGCGAGGCAGCCGGTGCCCCGCGTGCCGCACGCCCGAGATGCAGGGGCCGGTCGGGGGTGCCACGATCGAAGGACGACTTGGATCAGATGGAACGCCCGGTCTCCTCCGAAGGGGGAGGCGTTTGTCGTTGCTGCCCACTCAGCGGGTGATGACCGCCTACACGGCCCTGGTCGCCGCCGCCACGGTCGTCTACATGGCGGTGCCCTCGGCACTGGCCCCGGTGTGGGCCGTGATCGGTCTGGCCGGAGTGGCCGCCATGCTGGCCGGGGTGCGCCTGAACCGGCCCGCCCACCGCTGGCCGTGGTGGGTCCTGGCCGCCGGTCTGCTCACCTTCGTCGGGGGCGACACCTACTACAACGTGATGGAGGCGTACTTCCACGCCTCCAACCCGTTCCCCTCCCCCGCGGACGCCAGTTACCTCGTGACCTACCCGCTGTTCGCCATCGGCCTGTCCGGGCTGGTGCGCTACCGCTGGGAAGGCCATGACCTGCCCAGTCTCCTCGACGCGCTGATCCTGACCGCCGGGCTGGCGCTGCCGGTGTGGGTCTTCCTCGTCCAGCCGCTGACCGAGATCGGCGGGCTGACCTGGGAGCAGCGGGGCATCAGCATCGCCTACCCCCTCGGTGACGTGCTGGTGCTGGCGCTGCTGGCCCGGCTGCTGACGCCGAGCGCGGGCACCGGGCGCAACCGGTCCGTCGCCCTGCTGGTCGTGGGCACCCTGACCCTGCTCTGCTTCGACATCGCCTACGGGATCATGCAGTTGCACGACGTGTGGCGGACGGGGACCCTGGTCGACTCCGGGTGGATCGTCTTCTACACGGCGTGGGGGCTGGCCGCGCTCCACCCCGACATGGTGAGGCTGACGGGCTCGGCGGCGCCGCGTGAATCGCTGCTGCCGCCGCCGCGCCGGGTGCTGGTGCTGGCCTTCGCCACGTTCATCGCGCCGACGATCCTGCTCCTGGAGGGGCTCAAGGAGCAGCCGCACGGCATCCCGGTGATCGCCGCGTTCTCCGGCACGCTGTTCCTGCTGGTCATCCTCCGGCTGGCGGGCATGGTCGTGGCGCATCGCCGCGCGGTGGCGCGGGAGTCGGCGCTGCGCGCGGCGGGGGCCTCCCTGGTGTCCGCGGTCCGCCAGGAGGAGGTCGTCCGCTCGTGCGAGGCGGCCGTGGACCGGCTGCTGGGCCCCGCCGTCCGGCACCGCACCCTGCTGCTGCCGGCCGAGCCGGCCTCGGCGCTCGCCCCGCGCCACGCCGAACTCGTCGCCGCCGACACCCTTGAACCCGAGATCACGGCCCGGCTGGACGGGCTGTCCGCGGCCCTGGTGTGCCCGATGGTCCCGCCCGACCGGCCCGTGGGCGCCATCCCGGGCGTGCTGCTGGTGGCCGGACCGGCCGGCCGGCTGGCGGAGACCCGCAGTTCGCTGGAGATCCTCGCCTCGCACGCGGGTCTGGCCAAGGAGCGCGTGGTGCTGCGCCAGGAGATCATCCGCCGGGAGAGCGAGGCGTACTTCCGCACCCTGGTGCGCAACACCTCCGACGTCATCCTGATCCTGGAGGACGACGACACCATCCGCTACGCGAGCCCGTCCGCCGCCTCCGTGTTCGGCGCCTCGGACCTGGCCGGGCAGGCACTGCCGGACCTGGTGGACCCGCGTGACCGGGAGCGGGCGGCGCGGCAGCTGACGGCCGTGCGCGAGCTGGGGCCGAGGGCGACCCACGACCACTGGTGGGTGCGCCACCCCGAAGGGCGGGTCGAGGTGGAGGTGCGGTGCAGCGACTTCCGCGACGAGCGCACCGTGGCCGGGCTCGTGGTCACCCTGCGGGACGTGACCGAGCAGCGGCGCCTGGAGCACGAGCTGACCGAGCGCGCCTTCCACGACTCGCTGACCGGGCTGCCCAACCGGACGCTGCTGCTGGAGCGCATCGAGCGCGCCCTGCTGCGCGGTCGCCGGGAGTCGTCGCTGACCTGTCTGCTCTTCATCGACCTGGACGACTTCAAGCTGGTCAACGACACCCTCGGGCACTCGGCGGGCGACCATCTGCTCCAGGACGTCGGCGACCGGCTGTCGCGGACGCTGCGGCGCACCGACACCGCGGCCCGCCTCGGCGGCGACGAGTTCGCCGTGCTGATGGAGGACGCGCGCGAGCCGCTCGACGCGGAACTGCTCGCCGCCCAGGTGATCCAGACGCTGAGCAGGCCGTTCGGGCTGGGCGGGGAGTCGGTGACCGTGTCGGCCAGCGTGGGCGTGGCAACGGCCCGGGACAGCACGGACGCCGACGAACTGCTGGGCCACGCCGATCTGGCGCTGTACGCGGCGAAGTCGGCGGGCAAGCGGCAGTGGCGCCGCTTCCGGCCCCTGCTGCACACCCGCATGATCGAGAAGCACGATCTGCAGAGCAGTCTCGCGCGGGCCGTCGCCGAGAAGGAGTTCGCGCTGCGCTACCAGCCTGTCGTGGACATCACGGCGGGTGAGGTCGTCGGCTTCGAGGCGCTGGTGCGCTGGCCGCGCCCGGAGCACCGCCCGGTGAGCCCGGAGCAGTTCATCGCGCTGGCCGAGGAGACCGGGCACATCGCCGCACTCGGGTCGTGGGTGCTGGAGAACGCGGTCCAGGACATCGCCGGGCTCCAGCGGCTGCACGCCCCGGCCCGCGCGCCGTACGTGAGTGTGAACGTCTCGGCCCGCCAGTTCCGCGACGGCGGGTTCGTGGAGGAGGTCGGCCGGGCGCTGCGCACGCCGGGGCTCGCGCGGGGCTCGTTGCAGCTGGAGCTGACCGAGACGGTGCTGCTGCGGCGCGACGCCCAGATCCAGGCGGTGCTGCGGAGCCTGAAGGAGCTGGGGGTGCACATCGCCGTCGACGACTTCGGCACCGGGTTCTCCTCGCTGCGCTACCTGCGGGACTTCCCCGTCGACGTCCTGAAGATCGACAAGTCCTACATCGACGACATCCCGCACGACGCCCGGCAGGTCGCCCTCGTGGAGGGCATCGTGCGCATCGCGCAGACGCTGGGCCTGAAGGTGATCGCCGAAGGCATCGAGGACCGCGCGCAGCGCGATCTCCTCGCGAGCATGGGGTGCCGGTTCGGGCAGGGCTTCCTGTTCGCCCGGCCGATGACGGTGGAGCAGAGCGGGCGGGCGCTGCGGCGCGACGGCACCCGGCTCGCGCCGCGCTCCGGAGGTC
>NZ_AGBF01000262.1 GCF_000225525.1 Streptomyces zinciresistens K42
ACCGGGGGCGCGCCCGCCGCGGCCGGGGCCCGGCGCGGCCCCGCGGCGCGCGCGGGCCCGTGTCGGATTCGTACGAGCCCGGACACACCGCGACAGAAGCCGCCAATACCCCATCCGCGTGCCAGTTTGATCACACCGCCAGGCCCGGCGTAAGCGCCGCAGGCAACCGTCGCTACGATGCTGGGGGCCGGTGGACCGTACCCGGCCGGGCCCGACCGACAGCACAAGCCGGCGCGGCCCCAATCCCCGCTCCCGGAGGAACTTCCGTGCCGGCTGGAACGCTGTACCGCGGCCGGGAA
Organism: Streptomyces zinciresistens K42; assembly: GCF_000225525.1. Lineage (GTDB taxonomy): Bacteria > Actinomycetota > Actinomycetes > Streptomycetales > Streptomycetaceae > Streptomyces > Streptomyces zinciresistens. The sequence goes on from NZ_AGBF01000262.1 coordinate 300, forward strand.
GGAATGTGGTCCTGGGTGGCTCACCGAGTCACCGGCGTCCTCATCTTCTTCTTCCTGTTCGTTCACGTGCTGGACACCTCTCTCGTCCGCGTCTCCCCCGAGGCCTACGACACGGTCGTGGCCACGTACAAGACCCCGATCGTCGCGCTGCTGGAGTACGGCCTCGTCGCCGCCATCCTGTTCCACGCGCTCAACGGCCTGCGCGTCATCGCCGTCGACTTCTGGTCGAAGGGCGCCCGCTACCAGAAGCAGATGCTCTGGTCCGTCGTCGGCCTGTGGGTCGTGCTGATGCTCGGGGCGATCTACCCCGTCCTCGGCCACGCCGCTCGTGAAGTGTTCGGGAGCTGACGCACATGTCCACCACTGAAACCACCGCTTCCGGAATCGGCCCGGTCGAGGGCGACGCGCTCTACGACGTCGACAACCCGGCCCCGCTCATCGAGCCTCCCCGCAAGCGCACCAAGAAGACCCCGCGGTCCACCCGCGGCAACTTCGAGATGGCCGCCTGGCTGTTCATGCGCCTGTCCGGCGTCGTGCTGGTCGTCCTCGTCCTCGGCCACCTGCTGATCCAGCTGGTGCTGGACGGCGGCGTCTCCAAGATCGGCTTCGCCTTCGTGGCCGGCCGCTGGGCGTCGCCGTTCTGGCAGGCCTGGGACCTGCTGATGCTGTGGCTCGCGATGCTGCACGGGGCCAACGGCCTGCGCACGGTCATCAACGACTACGCGGAGCGCGCCAACACCCGGCTGTGGCTGAAGGGCCTGCTCTACACCGCCACGGTGTTCACCATCCTGCTGGGCACGCTGGTGATCTTCACCTTCGACCCGAACATCCGCTAGGCACGGGGCTGAGGCAACCACCATGAAGATCCACAAGTACGACACCGTCATCGTCGGCGCCGGCGGCGCGGGCATGCGCGCCGCCATCGAGTCGACGAAGCGCAGCCGCACCGCCGTGCTGACCAAGCTCTACCCCACCCGCTCCCACACGGGCGCCGCGCAGGGCGGCATGGCCGCCGCGCTCGCCAACGTGGAGGAGGACAACTGGGAGTGGCACACCTTCGACACGGTCAAGGGCGGTGACTACCTGGTCGACCAGGACGCCGCCGAGATCCTGGCGAAGGAGGCCATCGACTCCGTCCTCGACCTGGAGAAGATGGGCCTGCCGTTCAACCGCACCCCGAACGGCACCATCGACCAGCGCCGCTTCGGCGGGCACAGCCGCAACCACGGCGAGGCCCCGGTCCGCCGGTCCTGCTACGCCGCGGACCGCACCGGCCACATGATCCTCCAGACGCTGTACCAGAACTGCGTCAAGGAGGGCGTGGAGTTCTTCAACGAGTTCTACGTCCTGGACCAGCTGATCACCGAGGTCGACGGCGTCAAGCGGTCGGCGGGCGTCGTCGCCTACGAACTGGCGACCGGTGAGATCCACGTCTTCCAGGCGAAGGCCGTCATCTACGCCTCCGGCGGCTGCGGCAAGTTCTTCAAGGTGACCTCCAACGCGCACACCCTGACGGGTGACGGCCAGGCGGCCGTCTACCGCCGCGGGCTGCCGCTGGAGGACATGGAGTTCTTCCAGTTCCACCCGACCGGCATCTGGCGCATGGGCATCCTGCTGACGGAGGGCGCCCGCGGTGAGGGCGGCATCCTGCGCAACAAGGACGGCGAGCGCTTCATGGAGAAGTACGCGCCGGTCATGAAGGACCTCGCCTCCCGCGACGTCGTCTCGCGCTCCATCTACACGGAGATCCGCGAGGGCCGCGGCTGCGGTCCCGAGGGCGACCACGTCTACCTCGACCTCACGCACCTGCCGCCGGAGCAGCTGGACGCCAAGCTCCCGGACATCACGGAGTTCGCGCGCACCTACCTCGGCATCGAGCCGTACACGGACCCGATCCCGATCCAGCCGACCGCGCACTACGCGATGGGCGGCATCCCGACGAACGTCGAGGGTGAGGTCCTCTCGGACAACACCACCGTCGTCCCGGGCCTGTACGCGGCCGGCGAGGTCGCCTGCGTCTCCGTGCACGGCGCCAACCGCCTGGGCACCAACTCCCTGCTGGACATCAACGTGTTCGGCCGCCGGGCCGGCATCGCCGCCGCGGAGTACTCGCAGCGGGCGGACTTCGTCGAGCTGCCGGAGAACCCCGCGGAGCTGGTGATCGACCAGGTCGAGCGGCTGCGTGCCGCCACGGGCACCGAGCGGGTGGCGACGCTGCGCAAGGAGCTCCAGGAGACGATGGACGCCAACGTGATGGTGTTCCGCACGGAGCAGACCATCAAGACGGCGGTCGAGAAGATCGCGGAACTGCGCGAGCGGTACAGGAACGTCTCGATCCAGGACAAGGGCAGGCGGTTCAACACCGACCTGCTGGAGGCCGTCGAGCTGGGCAACCTGCTGGACCTGGCCGAGGTCATGGCGGTCTCCGCCCTCGCCCGCAAGGAGTCCCGCGGCGGTCACTACCGCGAGGACTACCCGAACCGCGACGACGTCAACTTCATGCGCCACACCATGGCGTACCGCGAGGTCGGCGCCGACGGGTCGGAAACCGTCCGTCTCGACTACAAGCCGGTCGTGCAGACCCGCTACCAGCCGATGGAGCGTAAGTACTGATGGCAACCCCCGTTATGGACAAGGTCGAGGCGGAGTCCGCGCAGTCCCCCTACATCACGGTCACGTTCCGGGTCCGCCGCTTCAACCCGGAGGTCGCGGCCGAGGCCGTGTGGGAGGACTTCCAGCTGGAGATCGACCCCAAGGAGCGGGTCCTCGACGGCCTCCACAAGATCAAGTGGGAGCTGGACGGCACGCTGACGTTCCGCCGCTCGTGCGCCCACGGCATCTGCGGCTCGGACGCGATGAGGATCAACGGCAAGAACCGTCTCGCCTGCAAGACCCTCATCAAGGACATCAACCCCGAGAAGCCGATCACGGTCGAGCCGATCAAGGGGCTGACGGTCCTGAAGGACCTGGTCGTGGACATGGAGCCGTTCTTCCAGGCGTACCGCGACGTGATGCCCTTCCTCATCACGAAGGACACCAACGAGCCGACGCGCGAGCGTTTCCAGACGGCCGAGGACCGCGAGCGCTTCGACGACACGACGAAGTGCATCCTGTGCGCCGCCTGCACGTCCTCGTGCCCGGTCTTCTGGAACGACGGCCAGTACTTCGGCCCGGCCGCCATCGTCAACGCGCACCGCTTCATCTTCGACTCGCGTGACGAGGCGGGCGAGCAGCGCCTGGAGATCCTGAACGACAAGGACGGCGTCTGGCGCTGCCGTACGACGTTCAACTGCACGGACGCCTGCCCGCGCGGCATCGAGGTCACCAAGGCGATCGCCGAGGTCAAGAAGGCGCTGATCACCCGCCGTTTCTGATCCGTCGCCACACTGCCGCGGGGCCCCGCCTCCCTCACCCGGGAGTCGGGGCCCCGCGGCTTTCGCGCGCCCGGGGCTCCTGCGGTCCGCGCACGCCGGGGCGTGCGCGCCGCCCTCCGGCGCGACCGGCGCAACCGGCACGGGCAATCACGGCCAATCACGGGCAACGGCCGATGATCCCCTTATTCTGACGCCATGTCAGATGACGAGTCGTACGAGCTGCTCGGGTTCGACAACGTGCTGCTGCCGGTCGGCGACCTCGGAGAGGCCGTCGGGTTCTACGAGCGGGCCGGCTTCACGGTCGGGTTCCGGCTCGACGAGGCCGGGATCGCGCTGCTGAACGTCGGGGGCGAGACGCCGGGCGTCCTGCTGCGGCAGGAGGAGGCGCTGGGGCACCGCACGCCGCCGTGGCCCTCCCCGCGGGTGTGGCTGGAGGTCCCGGACGCGCGGACGGCGGCGCGGACGCTGGACGCGCGGGGCATCGCCCCGCTGGACGAGCCCGCCTCCGGCGCCACCGGCTGGACCGTCGAGATCGCCGACCCCTGGGGCAACGTCATCGGGTTCACGGACTACACCAAGCGCCCGGAGCTCGGCCGCAGGCCCTGACCCACGTCTCGCCGCCCCCTCCCTCCCCCGCGGGACATGTGACGGAGACCTCACAGCCCTTGAGTTGAACACGTTCAAACCGAGGGTCTACAGTCTCTTCCGTCAGCCTTTTGAACACGTTCAAGAAGGGGGAGGCCATGGACCGCACCGTCCTCGCCTACGTCGTCTACCTGGTCGTCAGCATCGCCCTGACCGTCTGGGTCGCCCGCACTCTCAGCCGCCACGGGCGGGTCTTCCTCGCCGATGTGCTGCACGGCGACGAGAAGCTCGCCGACGCGGTGAACCACCTGCTGGTGGTCGGGTTCTACCTCGTCAACCTCGGCTTCGTCGCGCTCTACCTCAGCGGCGACGACACCGTCACCGACACCCGCGGGGTCTTCGAGGCCCTGTCGGCCAAGCTCGGCGTGGTGCTCCTGGTGCTCGGCGTGATGCACCTGGGCAACGTCTACGTGCTCAACAGGATCCGGCGGCGCGGCGTCATGGAGCGCGAGCAGGTGCCGCCGGTCGCGCCCCAGGGCTGGGTCACCCCGTCGGCCGGGGCCTGAGCGGGCCCGGCGTGAGCGCCGACACGACGGGCGGCGGGACGGCGGGCACGCCCGTCCGCGGCCTCACCGTCCTCTACGACGCCCAGTGCGCGCTGTGCGCCTTCGTGCGCGACTGGCTGGCACGCCGGCCGCAGCTGGTGCCGCTGGAGACGGTGCCGGCGGGGTCCGACGAGGCCCGGCGGCGCTTCCCCGGCCTCGACCACGCGGCGACGCTCGACGAGATCACCGTCGTCGGCGACGCCGGGCAGGTCTACCGCGGCGGCGCCGCCTGGATCGTCACGCTGTGGGCGCTGCGCGAGCACCGGGGACTCGCGCACCGCCTCAGCACCCCGGCCGGCGCGCGGCTGGCCCGGGGGGCCGTGCTGGCCGCCGCGAAGTGGCGGGGCGCGGCCGGGCAGGGCGCCGGCGGGCGGGGCGGGGCGGCCCACCGGAGTGCGGACGGCTGGACGTACCACCCGCGTTCGGGGTGGACGTACTGCCGGCCCGGCTGCGCCGACGGCGGATGCGGCCCCGGCCGGTGACGGCCGCGGGGCTCCCGGCGGCGGGCCCGGACCGCACTCGTTAGGCTCTGGTCCCGTGCCCACGAAGAACGACAGCCCAGGACACGGCGACACGCCCAGCAAGTCCGAGCAGACCCGCGCGCTGATCCTGGAGACCGCCATGCGGCTGTTCCAGGAGCGGGGCTACGACAGGACGACGATGCGGGCCATCGCCCAGGAGGCCGGGGTCTCCGTCGGCAACGCCTACTACTACTTCGAGGGCAAGGAACACCTGATCCAGGGCTTCTACGACCGGATCGCCGCCGAGCACCGGGCGGCGATCCGGGAGGTCCTGGCCCGGGAGACCGAGCTGGAGGCGCGGCTCGCCGGCGTCCTGCGGGCCTGGCTGGACATCGCCACGCCGTACCACGAGTTCGCGGTGCAGTTCTTCAAGAACGCGGCCGACCCGGACAGTCCGCTCAGCCCCTTCTCCCCCGAGTCGGAGCACGCGCGCGAGGAGGCCGTCGGCATCCACCGCCAGGTGCTGGCGGGCGCGACGAAGAGCAAGGTGCCCGAGGAACTGCGGGACGTCCTGCCGGAGCTGATGTGGCTGTCCCAGATGGGACTCGTCCTGTACTGGATCTTCGACCGCACCGAGGGCCGCGAGCGCAGCTACCGGCTCGCCGAGCGGGGCGCCCGGCTCACCGCGCGCGGCGTCGCGCTCGCCCGCTTCCGGGTGCTGCGGCCCCTGGTGCGCGAGGTGCACGAGCTGTTCACGGACTTCCTGCCGGGCATGACGAGAGCGATGCCGGACCCCGCGCCGGCCAGGTCCCGCGGCACGGGGGCACCCGCCGCCGGCGAGCGCCCCTGAAACCGCCGCCCGCCGCTCCCGCGGCCGCCGGCACGCGCGGCGTCACGAGAACCCCCATGCGAGCGTACGCAGGGGTGCGCCTCTCCCCGGGCCCTCGCCGGGCGCCCATGAGCAACTGAAGTCTGCGCCAACCCCGTTGATGGCGGGCGAACCTCAAGAACGTGCCTGTGGGCGGTTCCGGCGGGTTTCACAGGCCGCTCACAGCGGTGCGGCGCGGCGCGCGGTCGTCATGCCTGACGGGACGCCAGCCGGATCACGGTGATGTCGGACTGGGCGCCCACCCGCACGGGCGGGCCCCAGGCGCCCGCGCCCCGGCTGACGTACAACTGGGTGTCGCCGTAGCGCTCCAGGCCGGCCACGGTCGGGTTCGCCAGCTCGGCGACGAGGCTGCCGGGCCAGAGCTGGCCGCCGTGGGTGTGGCCGGAGAGCTGGAGGTCGACGCCCCGCTCCACCGCGTCGTCGATCTGCACCGGCTGGTGGGCGAGGAGCACGCAGGTGCGGGCCGGGTCACGGTCGCCGAGGGCCTTGGCGAAGTCGGGGCCGCGGCCCTCGCTCTCGCCCTCGACGTCGTTGACCCCGGCCAGGTCGAAGTGGGGCAGCTCGCTGCGGGCGTTCTCCAGCGGGCGCAGCCCCAGCCTGCGCACCTCCTCGACCCACTGCTCGGCCCCGGAGTAGTACTCGTGGTTGCCGGTGACGAAGTACGCGCCGTGCCGCGCGCGCAGCCCCGCGAGCGGTGCCGCGGCCGGACCGAGGTCCTTGACGCTGCCGTCGACCAGGTCGCCGACGACCGTGATGAGGTCGGGCTGGGTGGCGTTGATCGTGTCGACGACCTTCTGCGCGAAGCCCCGGCCCAGGGTCGGGCCCAGGTGGATGTCGCTGACGACGGCGATGCGGTAACCGTGGGCGGCGCGGGGGAGCTTGGCGAGCGGGACGGTGACCCGCTTGACCTTCGGCCCGCGCTGCACGGCGTAGGCGCCGTAGCCGACGGTGGCCGCGGCGGCCGCCGCCGCGGTGCCGCCGACGACCCGGGAGACGAAGAGGCGGCGGCTGGGGACGGCGAGCGGGCGGGACGGGCCGGTGCCGTCCGCGCCGGACGCGGGAGCCGGCGGGCCGGGCGGCGGCGGGTCGGCGGTGA
>NZ_AGBF01000261.1 GCF_000225525.1 Streptomyces zinciresistens K42
GCTGCTCGTCACCGAACTCCCGCTCGCCGCACCGCCCCAAGGGCTCCCCGTACACCGTGAACGACCAGCTCATGGTCACCACGGCCCTCACCCTCGCGCACTGGAACCGCGCACACGGCGCCCGCCCCGGGCCGCTGCGCATCACCATGCCCGTGGACGACCGTCCCCGCGACGCCGCCATGCCCATCGGCAACGGCACCCGGCTGGTCGAAGTCGCCTTCTCACACGAGGAGCTGACGAGCAGCGAGCCGGCGCACACGCTCGCCCTGCTGGGCCGTACGGCGGTCAGGACCCGGGCACTGAAGGCGCTGCCGCGCCCCCAACTCGGCCACGGGGCAACCCTGTTGACCGCGCCCGTCACCCCCGTCTCCTGGCGGGCCGCCCTCACCCGGGGCCTGCGCCGCGCCGCCGCGCCCTGGACCTCCACCACCCTGCTCAGCAACATCGGCCGGGTCCCCTACCCCCTGGACTTCGGGGCGCGGGCAGGCCGCGCGCACGCGGTGTGGTTCTCGGCGCCCGCCCGGATGCCGCGGGGCCTGACCGTGACGACCGCCTCCACCGCGGGCCGGCTCCATCTCGCCCTGCGCTGGTCCCGGGCCCTGCTCGGCGACGGCGACGGCGCCCACCTGCGGGACCTGTTCGCGCACTATCTGCACACCACCGAGGTGACCCCGTGACGACGACCGTCCCGCCCCCCAAGGACCTCCGCGACTTCTACGAGAACCCGGCCGTACCGGTCGCCTCCGGCCCCTCCCGCAGCCGGCGCCAGGCCAGGATGCTCGCCGACGCCCTCGGACCGGGCCCGGCACCCGGCGGACGCGTCCGCACCATCGTCGACGTCGGCTGCGGCGACGGCACCGCCGCGGCGACCGCGGCGCCCTTCCTGCGCGGCCACCGCATCGTCGGCGTCGACTGGTCGCAGGACGCGCTGCGCCGCGCCCGCACGCGTGTCCCGTACGCCGTGCGCGGTGAACTCACCGGCGGCGGGCTGCCGTTGCGCACCGGCAGCGCGGACGCCGTGCTGTTCAGCGAGGTGATCGAGCACCTCGTCGACCCCGACGCCGCCCTGGACGAGATCCGCCGGGTGCTGCGGCCGGGCGGGCATCTGATGCTCTCCACCCCCAACCTGGCCGCCTGGTACAACCGCGCTCTGCTGCTGGCCGGGGTGCAGCCGGTGTTCTCCGAGGTCAGCCTGCGGGCCGTGCACGGCAGGCCGGGCCGGGAGGTCGTCGGGCACCTGCGGCTGTGCACCGCCCGCGCGCTGCGGGAGTTCGTGGCCGCGTCCGGGTTCGAGGTCGTCCGGCTGTCCGGGGCGCCCTTCCACGGCGTGCCGCGCGTGCTGCGCCCGCTGGACCGGCTGGCCTGCGCCAGCCCCTCACTCGCCTCGATCCTGCTGCTGCACGCCCGACGGGCGTAGGGGGCGCCCATGTGGTGGGGAGTGGGCGCCGCGCTGCTGGCGAACACCCTGTACAGCCTCGGGTTCGTCCTGGAGAAACGGGCGCTCGCCGCACTGCCGCAGGTGTCGGTCCGCAGGCCCGACCGGCTGCTGCGGCTGGTGCTCGGCAGCCCCCTGTGGATCGGCGGCTCGCTCGCCCTGGCGGCCGGCTTCGCCGCGCAGCTCGTGGTCTACCGGACCCTGCCGATCGCGGCGGCCCAGGGCGTCTTCGTCTCCGGTCTCGTGCTGCTGGTGCTGCTCTCGGCACGGCTGCTGGGCGAGGAGACCAGCGGGCGGGAGCGCTCCGCGCTCGGCGCGGTCCTCGCCGCGCTGCTGATGGTCGTCCTCTCCCTGCGCGAGGGACCCGGCGGCGCGGAGGCCGTGGGCCGGGCCGCCCCGTACCCGCTGATCCTGCTCGTGTGCGTGCCGTCGCTGGCGGCGGGCGTGTGGCTGTACGGCGCGGCAGAGCGCCGGGCCCGCCACCGGCACCGGCTGCCGACGGCCGGCGTGGAGTACGGGGTGGCGGTGGGGCTGCTGTACGGGGTGAGCTCGCTGGCCGTCAAGGGCGTCTCCGGCCAGTCGACGGGAGACGGCGCGGGCGCCGCCGTGCTCGGTCTGCTGCGCTCGCCGTACCCGTATCTGCTGCTGTTCACCGGGGCGTTCGGGCTGGTGATGTCGCAGGCGGCGCTCCAGCGCTGCCGGGCCTCGCTGATCGTGCCGGTGTGCACGACCGTCTCCTGTGTGTACACGGCCGTCCTCGGCACGCTGTCGTTCGGCGAGGCACTGCCCGACGACCCGCTGCGGCTGGCGCTGCGTGTCGCGGGCACGGCCCTCGCCGTCGTCGTCCTGCTGTCGATGCCCCGGCACGACCCACCCCCGTCCACGCCCCGACCACCGGTCGGAGCCAAGGAGTTGACCCCGCCATGAGACCCGACGACCCGCTGCTGAGCATCCTGGCGTGCCCGCTCGACAAGGGCCCGCTGCACCTCGTCGCCCCGGACGGCCCCGACGCCGCGCCCCCGGGCGGGGACACGGCCGAGGAGGCCGCCGAGGCGCTGTACAACCCGCGGCTGCGGCGCCGCTACCCGATCGTGGACGGCGTTCCGCAACTGCTGCCCGCCTCCGGTGAGCAGGTGGGCGACGACGAGCACGAACGGCTCCTGGGGAGGCTGGCCCGATGACCAGGACACTGGCGGCCCGGCTCGCCCCGTACCTGCCCGTCCGGCTGGTCGCCGCGACCGCGCGGGCCGTCTATCCGCGCTTCGAACCGGAGTTGGCGCGGCTGTCCGAGCTGTGCCCGTCCCCGTGCGGCACGGCGGTGGACGTGGGCGGCTGGTACGGGCCCTGGACGCACCGGCTGAGCCGGCGGGCCCGGCAGGTGGTGACCGTCGAGCCGGTCCCGCGGCTGGCCCGGCTGCTGGAGAGCGGCGCCCCGCCGAACGTACGGGTGGTGCGGGCCGCCGCCTCGGACCGCCCCGGCACGGCCCGGCTGTGGCTGCCGCCGGGCGACGCGGGCGACCGGGGGGTGTCCTCGCTGGTCCGCCGGGACATCCACGCCCGCGCGCTCGACGTGCCCTGCGTCACCCTCGACGGCCTGGGGCTGCGGGACGTCGGCTTCGTCAAGGTCGACGTGGACGGCGGGGAGCTGGCCGTGCTGCGCGGGGCGGCGGACCTGCTGGCCCGGGACCGGCCCGCCCTGTTCGTGGAGCTGGAGTGCCGTATCCGGCCGATCGCGCCCGTGCTGACGCATCTGGCGGCGCTGGGCTACGACGGCTGGGTGCTGCCCGGCGCCGACTGGGTGCCGCTCGCGTCGTTCCCGCTGGAGGCCCATCAGGCGGAGGCGGCGTGGGTGGTCACCCGCGGTCTGGCGCGCCGGGTCCTGCCGCTCGCCGCCCTGCGGGGGCCCCGCTACGTCAACTCGGTGCTGTTCCTGCCCGACGGCAGGCGTCCGGACGGGCCGGTGCGCGAGCATGGGGCGCATGTCCCCCGCTGACCAGAGGCCCGCCGCCCGCCCCCTCACCCCGCTGGACTTCCAGCTCGTCCTGCTGCGCCGCATGGCCGACCACAACCCCGGTCCGGTCGAGGACGCCCGGCGCGAGCTCGGGGTGTCCCTCGCCGCCATGCGCGAGGCGAACAAGCGGTGGCAGGCGATGGTCCGCTCCCCCCGGGCGCGCGGCGCCGCCGCCCGCTACCGCTCGGTGCTGGGCGCGCCCGCGTCCGTGACCACCCGCACCGTGGGCGACCTGGCGTGCGAGGCATGGCTGTGGCCGGTGCCGCTGTGGCCCACCCTGCGCTTCGAGGTGCTGCTCGGGCCGAACGGGGCGGTGTGGAACGAGTGGCTGGTGCGCGCCCCGGGCACCCCCGCGCCCGAGCTGCGCACCCTCGCGGACCTCACCCCCTGGTCGTGCACGGTGGACGAGGCGGCCCGCGCCTTCGCGCCCGCCCGCCCCCTGGAGGGCACGGCGCCCACGCGCTGGGGGCTCGCGTTCACCGCGCCGGACGGGGAGGGCGTACGGCGGGCCGCGGTCGCGGAGTTCACCTGGGGGCTGCTGCAGCGGGTCGCGCTCAGCGGTTAGCGGCCGCGAGCACCGCCTCGACGACCCGCGGCACCGACGCGGGGTGCAGCGACAGGAACAGGTTCGGCTCGACGAGCTCCACCTCCATCACCCGCGGCCGCCCGTCCTCGCCGTCGACGAGGTCGACGCGCGCGTACAGCAGCCCGGAGCCGTCCGGTACGGCGGCCAGGGCGTGCTCGGCGACGGCGCGTTCGGCCGGCGTCGGGGTCCAGGGCTCCAGGCCGGGATGGGCGGTCTTGCGCCGGTCGTAGGGCGTGCCGGGGGTGAGGACGGCGCCCTTGCGGCTGGCGTGCAGCAGCCGGCCGCCGAAGAACTGGAGCGCGCGTTCACCGCTGACGTCGATGCCCCGGACGTAGGGCTGCACCATCGCGGTGAACCCCTCGGCGTGCAGGCGGGCGAGCTGCCCCAGCGCCGTGGCGTGCTCGTCGGGGGTGTACCGGGCGGCGAAGCGGGCGCCCGCGCCGGAGGTGGGCTTGACGACGTACTCGTGGCCGTCCGGGAGGTCGGGGGCGTCGCCGGGGGCGAGGTAGCGGGTGGGCACGACGGGCACCCCGGCCGCGGCGAGATCGCCCAGGTAGCGCTTGTCGGCGTTCCAGCGCACCACGGCGGCCGGGTTGGCGAGCCGGGTGGCCCGGCCGCACCGCCGCGCCCAGTCCAGGAACTCCGCGGCCCGCCAGCTGTAGTCCCAGGTGGAGCGGATCACCGCGAGGTCGCACGCGCTCCAGTCGACCGAGTCGTCGTCCCAGCGCACGGCCCGCGCGTCGGCCCCGGCACCGCGCAGCGCCGCCACCAGGACCGGCAGGTCCGGGTCGGCGCTGATGTCGGGGCCGGGTCGGCAGGTCACAAGGGCTATGCGGGGCACGGCGGTTCCTCCGGGGCGGTGAGCGGGCGCTGTGAGGCTAGCGGAACCCGGGCGGGCGCTCGACCTTCCCCCTCGGTGAAGCCACGGCATCGCTGGGGACCGGACCGGAGGGGAGGAGAGCGGGAACGGGATGGGCGAGGACCTGCTGACGAACGGCGCCCTGGCCCCCGATGTGGACCGGGAGCGTTTCTTCCGGCAGCCGATGGTGTACGGAGGAAGCGTGGTGGCGGTGGTGCCCGCGGTGGTGTGGCCGGTGACGGTCGCGCCGGGCCGGGGGGAGGCCGGGGTACGGCCGTCGGCAGCGTTGTCCAGCGAACAGTCAGGAGTACGACACGTGTCCTCTCTCTTCCCGGCCCTCAGGGGCGCCCCGGCCGGCCGAGCCGCCCTGCGCTTCGGCGACCGGGCCCTGACCTACGGCTCCCTCGCCTCGGCCGCCGGTGCCCTCGCGGCCCGGATCGGCGGGGCGGGCGCAGTGGCCGTCTGGGCGACGCCGTCCCTGGAGACGGCGGTGGCGGTCACGGCGGCCCTGGAGGCGGGCGTGGCGGCCGTACCGCTCAACCCGAGGTCCGGGGAGAAGGAGCTCGGGCACATCCTCGCCGACTGCGCGCCGGACGCCGTCCTTGCGGCCCCCGGCGACGAACTCCCCGACGCCCTGGCCGGCCTGGCCCGTGTCGACGTCGACGTGCGCGACGGCGGACCGCTCCCCGCGCCCCGCTCCGCCGACGAGGACCCGGCGCTGATCGTCTACACCTCCGGCACCACCGGCCCGCCCAAGGGCGCCGTCATCCCGCGCCGGGCCGTCGCGCACACCCTGGACGCGCTCGCGGACGCCTGGCGGTGGACCGGCGACGACGTCCTCGTGCACGGCCTGCCCCTGTTCCACGTGCACGGACTGGTGCTCGGCGTCCTCGGCCCGCTGCGCCGGGGCGGATCGGTGCGCCACCTCGGCCGGTTCAGCCCCGAGGGCGTGGCCCGCGCGCTGGACGAGGGGGCGACCATGCTGTTCGGGGTGCCGACGATGTACCACCGCATCGCGCAGGCCCTGCCCGCCGATCCGGGGCTGGCCCGGTCCCTGGGCGGGGCGCGGCTGCTGGTCTCGGGGTCGGCCGCGCTGCCGGTGCACGACCACGAGCGGATCACGGCGGCGACCGGCCGGCGGGTCGTGGAGCGGTACGGCATGACGGAGACTCTGATGAACACCAGCGTGCGGGCGGACGGCGAGCCGCGGGCCGGCACGGTCGGCGTCCCGCTGCCCGGCGTGGAGCTGCGGCTCGTCGAGGAGGACGGGACGCCGCTCGCGGCGTACGACGGCGAGAGTGTGGGCGAGATCCAGGTGCGCGGCCCGAACCTGTTCACCGGGTACCTGAACCTGCCGGACGCCACGCGGGCCGCGTTCACCCCGGACGGCTGGTTCCGCACCGGGGACATGGCGGTGCGCGACCCCGACGGCTACGTCCGCATCGTGGGCCGCAAGGCCACCGACCTGATCAAGAGCGGCGGGTACAAGATCGGGGCGGGTGAGATCGAGAACGCCCTCCTCGAACACCCCGGGGTGCGGGAGGCCGCCGTCACCGGCGAGCCGGACGCGGACCTCGGCGAGCGGATCGTGGCGTGGGTCGTCCCGGCCGACCCCCAGGCGCCGCCGTCGGCCGAGGAACTGGCGGACCACGTCGCCGCGCGCCTCGCCCCGCACAAGCGCCCGCGCCGGGTCCACCACCTGGACGCGCTCCCCCGCAACGACATGGGGAAGATCATGAAGCGGGCGCTGACGGCATGACGGAGCGCCTGGCGGCCCGGCAGATGATCGCCCTGCTGGCCGAGGACTTCACCGAACTCCCCCACCGGACGGGGGAGTCGCGGCCCGGCGGCCCGCTGGGCTGGGAGGGCTACGACGCCTCGCGCGCCCGCGCCGCCGCACGCACCGGCGAGCGGGAGTCGGTGGTCTGCGGCACCGCGCGCGTCCAGGGCACCCGCGCCGTCCTGATCGCCTTCGAGTTCGGCTATCTGGGCGGCTCGCTGGGCGAGCGCACCGGCGACCTGCTGGAGGCGGCGTACGCGCACGCCCGCGCCCACCGCCTGCCGGTGGTGCCGCTGGTGGCGACGGGCGGCAGCCGGATGCAGGAGGGGATGCTCGCGCTCACCCAACTCCAGCGCGTGGCACGGCAGTCGGCGTTGCTGAGGGAGGCCGGTCTGCCGCAGGTCGCGGTGGTGCGGGACCCGACGACGGGCGGCGGATGGGCGACGCTCGGCGCCGGCGCCGACGTGACGCTCGCCCTGCCCGGGGCGCAGGTCGGCTTCGCGGGCTCACGGGTCCGCCCGCCGGACGCGGACCCGGCGGCCTACACGGCCGAGGCGCAGCTGGCGGCCGGCGCGGTCGACGGCGTCGTACGGCCCCGGGAGCTGCGCGGCGAGCTGGGCCGCTGGCTGCGGCTGCTGACGGCGCCCTCCGCGGAGCCGGCCCCGCTGCCGCGCCCCCTCGGCGGCACC
>NZ_AGBF01000260.1 GCF_000225525.1 Streptomyces zinciresistens K42
GGCGGACGCCGCGCCGCCGCGGCCCTAACGCCGCCGCCGGCCTAGTCGCCCGACCGCTGGAAGCCGCTCAGGGAGGCGTCCGGGGTGCGTCCGTCGCTCTTCAGCGCGACGTCGCCGTAGGACCACTTGAAGGTCTTGGCCTCGGCCGCACCGGGCAGCAGCACTTTGGCGTTCTGGACGGGGAGGCTCTTGTCGCCGCCCGTCTCGCCCCGGACGTAGGTGAGCGTGAAGGAGGTCGACGCCTCCTGAACCAGGGTCGTCGCACCCGCCCCGGCGGCCTCCGCGGGGGCGACGGTGGTCGCGGCGCCGCCCGCGATGAGTTCCAGGGAGGGCAGCCCCTTCAGGGTGCACTTGGCGTCACCGCGGTTGGTGACGGTGACGGGGACGTTGCCGGTGTCCCCGGCGGCGGGGGCGGCGTTGGCGGGCCCGAACTGCACGGCGAGGTCGGCCACACAGCCGGCGTCCGCCTTGTCGTCGGGCTTCTTCTCCCCGCCGCCGCCGCTGCCGCAGGCGCTCAGGAGGAGGGTCGCGGCGAGGGCGGCGACGGGGAGGGAAAGGGCGCGCATGGAGTCCTCGGATGTGACGTCAGTGGTCGCGGGCGGTCACCGAATCAAACCTCACTGGCCGAGGCCCGCGGTGGGCAGCCCGGACGGCAGCTTGCCGCCCTCGGCCTTGGTGTAGGTCTCGGTGCCGAGGGCGCCCTCCCACGTCACCTTCAGCTGGGCCTTGTCCACGGAGTCGACCATGCCGACCGCCCTGGTCTTGCTGCCGTCGGCGCACTTGAGGCGGATCATCTGCATGCCGCCCTCGTCGGCGGCGGTCCCGCTGCACATGCTCCCGCCGGTCGAGAAGACGCCCGCCTTCGTGCCGGTGACGACCAGCGCGACGGCCTTGCCCTCGTTCGTGGCGACCCAGCTGCCCTCCAGGGCCTTGGACGCCGTACCGCCCGCGGTGCCGCCGCCCGTGTCGGTGCTCGCGCTCTCGGGGGCGCCGGCCTGGCCGTCGTCCTTGGAACTGGACCCGGAGTCGCTGCTGCATCCGGTCAGCGCGAGCGCGCCCGCGAGGGACACGGCCGCCGCCGCGACCCGGATCCGACGGCTCGTCATGGTGCGGGTACGCGGGAAGGTCGCCGAGGTCACTTTGAAGCTCCCAAGCTGTAGCGGTCGCATTCGGCCCGTATCGGCCGACCTGGCCGAAACGACCGCAGCAAGCTACCAGGCGGCCCTGTCAGCGGACCCGGCGCCCGGGGGACGCCAGCCGTTCGGGTGGCCGCCCCGTATCTGTGTACGCCTGTCCCGCCGACGGACCCGCCCCGTACGGCCGTTGCCGCGATCCGCATCCCCGCAGGTCGGACGCCTTGGACCGGACGGCCCGAGGGGCCTCTCCCGGGAGCCCGCGCCCTTCGCGGCCGGGCCGGGCGCGGTACGTGGCCGATACGCCCCGTCGAGTCCTGGCCGGATCTCGCGGGGGCCGCCCCCGACGTCGTACGCGTCCCGGCCGCACCGGGGCGCCCCCTCCGCGCCCGGTGTACCGCATCGCAGGGCAGGGGGCGCCCGCGCGCACGGTTCGCGGTGGGAAAGGCCGCGAGGCGGCCGGAGAGCGGTGATGACTACGCCCGCCGTCCGAGCCCACCCGGAGGTCCCCGCGCCCGCCGGGGGCGCGGGGACGGCCCATCCGTACGAGCGGCCCCGGTGCGACCGCACGACGGACGTCGGCCGGCTGGCGGACCCCCGGGCCCGACAGCCGGCGGACCCGGGAACGGGCCCGGTCCCCGCACCGGCCCCGCACCGGCCCCGCACACGGGACTACGTGGCGGTCGTCCATGTGAACCGGTCCCGTTCCCGCGCACCCTCCGAGAACCCACCCGGGCCCGGCCCGGCGGCCGTTCGGCGTCCGCCGCACGCCCGGGGCCGGACGGCGAGGTGCCGGGCCCTTCGCCCCGGCGCGGCCCCGCCGCCGCGCACCGCCGTCCCTCCCGAGGCCCGGCACCGGTGCTCCGGAGATCACGGGGCGGCCGCGGCCCCGCCCACGAGGGTGAACGGATGCCGGGCCTCCGGCGGAGCGCCCCGCCCCCTTCAAGTGCGCTGACCGGCCGGACAGTTGAGGTTTGGAACAACCAGGGCGCGGAAGGCGTCTGTTCCTAGTGCACGAGGGATCCGACCCGGACGGCCCCGCTCGGGGCCCCGGCCGGGAAGCCGTCGCGCCGCGCACGGCGGAAGCGGGTGGCGCGATCTCCGGGGCGCGCGCCGGAACGCAACCGAACTCGCGTGCGTCACAGGAGTAACCACGGGAACACCCCGCGTGCACGTGCATATGCTCATGCAGTTGCACGTGAACAGAGCTATGATCCGGAAGCAGTTGACGGGCGCATGCACACACAGCACCGCGCCACTGCATCACCTCATGCCTCAATGGCCTCAAAGCCACCGCACCATCGGGAGCGACCTGTGGACCACCACGTGTACAGCGGCATGGACGTGTACAACGGCATGGCGGCCACGGAGCTGAACGGGGTGGCCTGGCAGAAGAGCCTGCACAGCAACTCGCAGGGTTCCTGCGTGGAGTTCGCGCGGCTGCCCGGCGGGGACGTGGCCGTACGCAACTCCCGCTTCCCGGACGGGCCGGCGCTCGTCTACACCCGTGCCGAGATCGAGGCCATGCTCCTCGGCATCAAGGACGGGGAGTTCGACCACCTGGTCGTGGGCTGACGGCGGTCCCCGGGCCGGGCCCGCGCGGCGTCCGCGGCCCAGGGATGCCGGGAGCCGCCGTAACGCGCGTAGAACCGCGGCGCGCGCGTGCGCCGCGGCCCGTCAGTCCACCGGGGGCCGGGCCGGGCCGGCCGGCGGCCGCAGGCGGAACAGCGCCCAGACCACCTTCCCGCTCAGGGTTCCGGCCATGGGGTACCAGCCCCAGCCGTCGCTGAAGGAGTCGACGAGGAACAGTCCGCGGCCGGATTCCGCCGAGAAGTCGTCGGAGTCGCGCGCGACCGGACTGTCCTGACTGGGGTCGCGCACCGCGCACACCAGCCGCTCGGTCCACCGCATCAGATGCAGCCGCACCGGCGGCGCCTGCTCCGGTACGCGCTGCGTGCCCGCGGGCAGCGCGTGGCGCAGCGCGTTGGTCACCAGTTCCGAGACCACGAGGCAGATGTCGTCGAAGCGGTAGTCCAGTTCCCACTGGTCCAGGGTGCGGCGCGTGAACTTCCGTGCCTCGCCCACCGCTTCGTACCGAGCGGGAAGGGCGCAGGAGGCGGCGCTGGAGACGGCCGCGGGGTCCAGTGGCGGGACGCCCTGCCGTAACGGCTCGAGCATGGTCGATCCATTCGTTCCCATGCGAGGCACTCCCGGGAGTTCGCGGTCGTTGCGATGCAGCGGTTGCGCGGGACCATGGTTTCGGATGCGCAGAGCAGATGCAAGGGCAGATGCACGTGCACGTGACCGAATTGGACCCTCCCGTACCGCTTGTTGGCCATTTTTTCCGCCAATTTCAGTGATGCCTCTTGTCTTCCGCTGTCCGCTCCCTGAGTGGAATGCTTGGCTTCTTTCCGTCTCTGTAATCGGACGAGTACTGCTCGAAGTGATTTAGTGGCAGACTGCGGGCCCTGAGGACGGTTGGGGAGGCTGGCGAACGTGAGCGCGGGAGAGCCCGGATCGGTGGTGCGGCGCATGCTGCTCGGCTCGCAACTGAGGCGACTGCGGGAGGCGCGCGGGATCACCCGCGAGGCGGCGGGCTACTCGATCCGCGCGTCCGAGTCGAAGATCAGCCGGATGGAGTTGGGCCGGGTGAGCTTCAAGACGCGTGACGTGGAGGATCTGTTGACCCTCTACGGAATCATGGACGAGCAGGAGCGCGCCTCCCTGCTCTCCCTCGCCCGTGAGGCCAACGTGGCGGGCTGGTGGCACAGTTACTCGGACGTCCTGCCGAGCTGGTTCCCCACCTACGTCGGACTGGAGGGCGCGGCGAGCCTGATCCGCGCCTACGAGGTGCAGTTCGTGCACGGCCTGCTCCAGACCGAGGAGTACGCCCGCGCCGTCGTCCGGCGCGGGATGAAGGGCGCGAGCACGGCCGACGTGGAGAAGCGCGTGGCGCTGCGCCTTGAGCGGCAGAAGTACCTCGTCGCGGAGGACGCCCCGGAGTTCCACATCGTCCTGGACGAGGCGGCGCTGCGCCGCCCCTACGGCGACCGCCAGGTGATGCGCGGCCAGCTCCAGCATCTGATCGACGTCTCCGGGCGGCCCAACGTGCGGTTGCAGATCATGCCGTTCGGCTTCGGCGGGCACGCCGGCGAGTCCGGCGCCTTCACCCTCCTCAGCTTCCCCGAGTCCGACCTGTCGGACGTCGTCTACCTGGAGCAGCTCACCAGCGCCCTCTACCTCGACAAGCGCGAGGACGTCGCGCAGTACGAGACGGCGATGAAGGAACTCCAGCACGACAGCCCCGGTCCGGACGAGAGCCGGGATCTTCTGCGGGGTCTCCTTCAACTCTCCTGAAACGCAAGTACGATGACGTGTGATCAGACCGTGAAGACGATCAGGGCGATCCCGCTTCCGCGATCAGTCGACCGGGCGTCCGCTAGTGATTGAGGGATCACATGTCGTCCTACTTCACCGACCTGGCACAGCAGTACATCGACGGTGAGTGGCGCCCGGGTACCGGTTCCTGGGACATCATCGACTTCAACCCGTACGACGGCGAGAAGCTGGCCTCGATCACGATAGCCACGGCCGACGAGGTGGACGACGCCTACCGGGCCGCGGCCCGCGCCCAGAAGCAGTGGGCGCGGACCAACCCCTACGCCCGCCGCGCGGTCTTCGAGAAGGCCCTGCGCCTGGTGGAGGAGCGGGAGGAGGAGATCTCCGAGGCCATCGTCGCCGAACTGGGCGGCACCCGGCTGAAGGCGGCCTTCGAGCTCCACCTCACCAAGGAGTTCCTGCGCGAGGCGATCCATCTGGCGCTGCGCCCGGAGGGCCGGATCATCCCGTCCCCGGTGGACGGCAAGGAGAACCGCGTCTACCGCGTACCGGTCGGCGTCGTGGGCGTCATCAGCCCCTTCAACTTCCCCCTGCTGCTGTCGGTGAAGTCGGTCGCCCCGGCGCTCGCGCTCGGCAACGGCGTGGTCCTCAAGCCCCACCAGAACACCCCCGTCTGCGGCGGCTCCCTGGTGGCGAAGATCTTCGAGGACGCGGGACTGCCGCCCGGCCTGCTGAACGTCGTCATCACGGACATCGCCGAGATCGGCGACGCCTTCATCGAGCACCCGGTCCCCAAGGTCATCTCCTTCACCGGCTCCGACAAGGTCGGCCGGCACGTCGCCACCGTCTGCGCCGCGCAGTTCAAGCACGCGATCCTCGAACTCGGCGGCAACAGCGCGCTGGTGGTCCTCGACGACGCCGACGTCGACTACGCCGTCGACGCGGCCGTCTTCAGCCGGTACGTCCACCAGGGCCAGGTCTGCATGGCCGCGAACCGCGTCCTCGTGGACCGCTCGGTCCTGGACGAGTTCACCGCGAAGTTCACCGCCAAGGTCTCCTCGCTCAAGGTCGGCGACCCGCGCGACCCCGAGACCGTCATCGGCCCGGTGATCAACTCCTCGCAGGCGGACGCGCTCACGGGCGTCGTCGAGCAGGCGCTCGCCGAGGGCGCGACGGCCCTGGTGCGGGGCACGACGACGGAGAACCTGGTCGCGCCGTCCGTGCTGACCGGGCTGCCCGCCGACTCGGCCCTGCTGCGCCAGGAGGTGTTCGGGCCGGTCGTCTTCCTCGTCCCGTTCGACGGCGAGGAGGAGGCCGTACGGCTCGTCAACGACACCCCCTACGGCCTCAGCGGCGCCGTCCACACGGGCGACGTCGAGCGCGGTGTGGCCTTCGCCAAGCAGATCGACTCGGGCATGTTCCACGTGAACGACGGCACCGTCCACGACGAGCCGATCGTCCCCTTCGGCGGCGAGAAGCACTCCGGGCTCGGCCGGCTGAACGGCGAGACGATGCTGGACGCGTTCACCACCATGAAGTGGATCTCCGTGCAGCACGGCCGCAGCGGCTTCCCCTTCTGACCCCCGCAGGGTTTGCCCCGGAGCCACGAAAGAAGACGGCGCGTACGCCCTCCCGGACCCGCCCGAGGGACTGCGGTTCGAGACCCCCGCACGCCACGCGCCCCGACTCCGGGCACCGTGACCACAGCCCCGCCATGCCTCCCGACTCGGTTGGTACGGCGGGGCTTTCGCCGTTCGGCGTGCACGGCAAAGCCCCACCATGCCGGGCACGATGGGGCTGCCGTGAACAGGTGGGGTCGGCTCGACTCGTCAGACGTTGCCGAACTCTCCCACCTTGACGCTCGCGACGAAGGAGGCGAACGAGTCGGCGGAGATGTCCAGCAGGGGACCGGCCGGGTTCTTGGAGTCACGGACGGGGACCACACCGCAGGAAGCGGCAAGGTTCGTGGCGACCTCGATGCACTGGCCGCCATTGTTGCTGTACGAGGACGTGAACCACTGCGGGTTTTCGGTCGTCACGGGGTGCCCTTTCGAAGCTGTTCGATCATGACCACGGAAGCCGCCTGGGGCAGCGCTTCAGCCTGTAGCTGATGGTAGGCGGTCAGGGTCGGCAGTACGAACGTGCTTTCTCTCTCCAAGTGTCCCCGCTGGGCGGACTCGGCATACGACATGAGAGACCGATCCGGCAGCGTCAGCACAGTAATCGGCAAGTCGAAGGGGCGACGGTCTCCCATGTCGAACGGGGCGACCTGTAGCACAGTGTTCGGCAGCTCGGCGAACTCCACCAGTCGTGCAAGCTGTGTGTCCATGGTGTCTGCGTTGCCGATGGGGCGACGGATGCAACTCTCGTCCAGCACCACCAGAACCAGCGGCGGCGACTCTCGGATGAGCGACGCTTGCCGCTCGGCAACGAGCGTGACCCGCTCCTCCGCCTGGTCCGGGGTAATCGCTCCCCGCTTGACTGCGCTTTCGGCGAGAACCCGCGCATAGTTCGGTGTCTGGAGCAGGCCAGGAACGACGCCTACCTCATACAGCCGGATTTCCGCGGCTTGCCGCTCGTGTCCGATGTACTCGGGGAAGCCCTCCAGCAACGCGGTATGCCGTGCGGCTCGTCCCTGTCGTTCGAACCGGTCTCCGGTCCTGAACACCTTGTCAGCACTCGCCGCGAAGCGGGGAGTTGGAGGACGGCGGCCAGTTTCCACGGCGGAGATGTGGGTTCCTGAGAACCCCATGCGTTCGCCTAGTTCGTCTTGGGTCCAACCATGCTCGTCCCGCAAACTGCGCAAACGTTCCCCGAACGCGGCAACCGGTGAACTCTCGGGGTTCAGCTCTTTCCGATTCAACGTATCTCGTCCAACTCTCCATTCAA
>NZ_AGBF01000259.1 GCF_000225525.1 Streptomyces zinciresistens K42
CGAACCCGGCCCCCCGCCCGCCCCGCCCGCCCCGGCCGCGGGGCGGCGGCGGGTGGCCGGTGGGCTGCTGGTGCTCGGCGGGTGCGTGCCCGGTCTCGCGGCCGTGCTCGCGCTCGTCCTGTGCGCGAACGGCGTCGAGCGCAGCGCCGAGGAGCGCGAGCGCCCGGTCGCCGCGCGTGCCGCGTCCTACCAGGCCCCCCGCCCCCAGATCGTGCCGCGCACCGCCTGGCTCGACGCCAGGGCCCGGCACGCCCAGCCGCCCCCGCGCTACGACGACCGGGTCAAGGCAGTCTTCGTGCACCACACCGACTCGCCCAACGGCTACGACTGCGCCGACACCCCCCGCGTCATCCGGTACCTCTACGCGGGCCAGACCGGCGCCCGCGACTGGGACGACATCGGCTACAACTTCCTCGTCGACCGCTGCGGCACCGTCTACGAGGGCCGGGCCGGCGGCGTCACCCGCGCCGTCACCGGCGCGCACACCCAGGGCTTCAACCACCGCACCGCCGGCATCGCCGCCATCGGCACCTTCACGGCCGGCGTGCCCGTGCCCAAGGCCATGACCGACGCGATCGCGGCGGTCGTCGCCTGGAAGCTCGGCCTCAGCGGCACCGACCCGCGCGCCCGGGTCCGGCTGACCTCCAGCAACAGCCTCAGCCGCTACCCGTCCGGCGAGTCCGCCACGATGCCCGCCGTGGCCGGCCACAACGCGGGCTTCATGACCAGCTGCCCCGGGGCCGCACTCACCGCCCGCCTCCCGGAGATCAGGGACCGTGCCGCCCGCCTCCAGGGCCGCGGCTGAGGGCGCGCGAGGAACCCGCCGCCCCCGCGCGAGGAACCCGCCGCCCCCGCGCGAGGAACCCGCCGCCCCCGCGCGAGGAACCCGCCGCCCCCGCGCGGATCAGTCCTTGAACCGCTCCCACAGCCCGGGGAACCGCTCCGCGAGCGCCCGTTCGTTCTCGAGGTCGACGGGCGTGCCCAGCGGTTCCGGCGGCGCGGGCGGCAGCCCCAGATCGGGCGCGACGGCCCCGGTGAGCTGCTCGTACGCCTCGTCCGCGGCGTAGCCGAGGTCCTCGCCGTCGCCGTCGAACTCCTCGTCGAAGTCGTCGAGGAGGCCGGCCAGCGAGTCGGGGTCGTGCACGGCGCCCTCGTACAGCTCGCGGCCCTGGCCGATCAGCCAGCAGCGGAAGTAGTCGAAGGCGTCGTCGCTCGCCCCGCCCAGCAGGACCCACGCGGCGCCCCACAGGTCCCAGGTGTACGCGCGGTTGTAGCGGGCCTCGAAGTGACGGGCGAAGTCGAGCACGGCGTCGGGGTCCAGCCGCAGCAGGCGGTCCACGAGCAGGTCGGCCTGCTCCTCCGGGTCGCCCTCGGCGGCCTCACGGGCGCCGTCCACCAGCTCCCAGAACTCCGTCTCGTCCATCACGCGTCCAGCATCGGCCCTGCGGGGGTGGGGCGCACGCGGAGTGCGGCGGATTGTTATGGGGCGCACACCCGGCGGCAGCGCCCCGCGGCCAGGCCCCCGCCGGTGCCGGAGAGCCTCGCGGCCTCAGCCGCCGTACAGCCGCGCCAGCCGTGCCGCGTCGTGCGCGAACCGCTCCCGCAGCGCCGCCGGTGCCAGCACCTCCGCCTCCGGGCCGAGCGTGGCGAGCTGGTCGTGGGCGACCTCCTCCGACTCCACGGCGACCGTCACCGTCACCCAGCCCGCGCCGTCCGGGGCGTCCGCCGCCTCCAGCGCCTCACGCGCCGAGCGCGGATCGAGGACGGACGGCAGTCTGCGCGCCCCCCGCGGGGACACCCGCAGCACGACCTCGGTCCGCAGCAGGGACCGCTCGAACTGCTCGGCCCGCTCCTCCCAGAAGCCCGGCAGGTCGAACTCCCCGTCCCGCGCGAACCGCTCCCCGCCGAGGTCCACCGCCGTGAAGCGGTCGATGCGGTACACACGGTACGAGCCGTCCCCGGTGACCCGGGCGCACAGGTACCAGACGCCCGCCTTCAGCACCAGGCCGTACGGCTCCAGCTCCCGCTCGACCTCGCTCTCGCCGCGGCGGTAGCGCGCCACGATCCGCCGGTCGTCCCAGACCGCTTCCGCGACCGCGGGCAGCAGCGCGGGGGTCCTCGGCTCCCGGAACCAGTTCGGCGCGTCCAGATGGAACCGCTGCGACGCCGTGCGCGAGGCGTCGCGCACCGACGGCAGCAGGGCGGCGGACACCTTCAGCCGGGCCGCGGACGAGGCGTCCTCAAGCCCCATCTCCCGCAGCGCCCCCGGCACGCCCGACAGGAACAGCGCCTCGGCCTCACTGCGCCCGAGCCCCGTCAACCGGGTGCGGTACCCCCCGACCAGCCGGTAGCCGCCGACCCGCCCGCGGTCCGCGTGGACCGGGACGCCCGCCTCCGCCAGCGCCTGCGCGTCACGGGTCACCGTCCGCTCGGACACCTCCAGCTCCCGGGCCAGCTCCGCGGCGGACATGGAGGGCCTGGACTGGAGCAACAACACCATCTTGATCAGACGCGCGGCACGCATACGGCCATCATGCCGGGCGCCACCGACAACGCGGGGGGCACGGCGACCGCCGTACCCCCCGCACCCGCGCCGCCCGAGCGGCGGTGCCGTCCTACAGGCCGTACTTCTCCCGGGCCTCCTTGACCGCCGTCGCCTTGACCTCGCCCCGCTTCGCGAGCTGGGCGAGCGCGGCGACCACGATCGACTCGGCGTCGACGCCGAAGTGGCGGCGGGCCGCGTCACGGGTGTCGGACAGGCCGAAACCGTCCGCCCCCAGCGAGGACCAGTCCTGCTCGACCCACTGCGCGATCTGGTCCGGGACCTGGCGCATGTAGTCGGAGACGGCCAGCACCGGGCCCTCGGCGCCCTGGAGCGCGGTACGCACGTAGGGCACCCGCTCCTCGCCGCGCAGCAGGGCCGCGTCCGCCTCCAGGGCGTCCCGGCGCAGCTCCGTCCAGGACGTCGCCGACCAGACGTCGGCCGCCACGCCCCACTCCGCGGAGAGCAGCCGCTGCGCCTTCAGGGCCCAGTGGATCGCCGTACCGGAGCCGAGGAGCTGGACGCGCGGGGCGTTCGCCGCCGGGGCCAGACCCGCCGACTCGGCGGTGTTGAAGCGGTACAGGCCCTTGACGATGCCCTCGTCCACGCCGGCCGCGGCGGGCTTGGCGGGCTGCGGCAGCGGCTCGTTGTAGACGGTGAGGTAGTAGAAGACGTCCTGGTCCTCGCCCGGCGCGGCCTCGCCGTACATCCGGCGCAGCCCCTCCTTGACGATGGCCGCGACCTCGTAGGCGAACGCCGGGTCGTAGCTCAGCGCGGCCGGGTTCGTCGCCGCGATGACCGGCGAGTGGCCGTCGGCGTGCTGCAGGCCCTCGCCGGTCAGCGTGGTGCGGCCCGCGGTGGCGCCCACCAGGAAGCCGCGCCCGAGCTGGTCGCCGAGCTGCCACATCTGGTCGGCCGTGCGCTGCCAGCCGAACATCGAGTAGAAGATGTAGAACGGGATCATCGTCTCGCCGTGCG
The DNA here is from genome assembly GCF_000225525.1 of Streptomyces zinciresistens K42. Classification (GTDB taxonomy): domain Bacteria; phylum Actinomycetota; class Actinomycetes; order Streptomycetales; family Streptomycetaceae; genus Streptomyces; species Streptomyces zinciresistens. The sequence continues at coordinate 3,521 of NZ_AGBF01000259.1, forward strand.
TGGAGTACGCGGTCGACGCGGCGATGAAGTCGGCCATCGAACCGGCCTCGGTGATCCCCTCGTTGAGGATCTGGCCGTTCTCGGCCTCCTTGTAGTACATGAGCTGGTCGCGGTCGACCGGCTCGTACGTCTGGCCCTTGGGGGAGTAGATCCCGAGCGAGGGGAAGAGCGACTCCATGCCGAAGGTGCGCGCCTCGTCGGGCACGATCGGCACCCAGCGCTTCCCGCTCTCCTTGTCGCGGACCAGGTCCTTGACGAGGCGGACGAAGGCCATGGTGGTGGCCACGTTCTGGGTGCCGGAGCCCTTGTCGAAGGACGCGAACGCCTTCTCGGCCGGGGCCGGCAGCGGGGCCACCGGGTGGACCCGGCGGGCCGGGGCCGGGCCGCCGAGGGCCGCGCGGCGCTCCTGGAGGTAGCGGACCTCGGGGGAGTCGGCGCCCGGGTGGCCGTAGGGGACGACCCCGTCGACGAAGCGCCCGTCGGGGATCGGCAGTTCCAGCAGGTCGCGCATCGTCCTGAACTCGTCCACCGTCAGCTTCTTCATCTGGTGGTTGGCGTTCTTCGACGCGAAGCCCTCACCGAGGGTGTGGCCCTTGACGGTCTGGGCCAGGATCACGGTCGGCGCGCCCTTGAACTCGACGGCGGCCCTGTAGGCGGCGTACACCTTGCGGGCCTCGTGGCCGCCGCGGGAGAGGTGGAAGCACTCGCGGATCTTGTCGTCGCTCAGCAGCTTCGCCATCTCCGCGAGGGCCGGGTCGGCCCCGAAGAAGTCCTGGCGGATGTAGGCGGCGTCGCGCGTCTGGTACGTCTGCACCTGCGCGTCCGGCACCTCGCGCAGCCGGCGCAGCAGCGCGCCCGTGGTGTCGAGCGGGAACAGCTCGTCCCAGGCCGAGCCCCACAGCGTCTTGACCACGTTCCAGCCGGCGCCGCGGAACTGGGCCTCCAGCTCCTGCACGATCTTGAAGTTGGCGCGGACCGGGCCGTCGAGGCGCTGGAGGTTGCAGTTGATGACGAAGGTCAGGTTGTCCAGACCCTCGCGGGAGGCGAGCGCGAGTGCCGCGGTCGACTCCGGCTCGTCCATCTCGCCGTCGCCGAGGAAGGCCCATACGTGCGAGGAGGAGACGTCCTTGATGCCGCGCGCGGTCAGGTAGCGGTTGAAGCGCGCCTGGTAGATCGCCGACAGCGGGCCGAGGCCCATGGACACCGTCGGGAACTCCCACAGCCAGGGCAGGCGGCGGGGGTGCGGGTACGACGGCAGGCCGTTGCCGCCGGCCTCCTGGCGGAAGTTGTCCAGGTGCTGCTCGGTGAGCCGGCCGTCGAGGAAGGCGCGGGCGTAGATGCCGGGGGAGGCGTGGCCCTGGATGTAGAGCTGGTCGCCCGACCCGTCGGCCTCCTTGCCCTGGAAGAAGTGGTTGAAGCCGGTCTCGTAGAGCCAGGCCGCGGAGGCGAAGGTGGCGATGTGGCCGCCGACGCCGTGTTTCGCGCCGCGGGTCACCATGGCGGCCGCGTTCCAGCGGTTCCAGGCGGTGATCCGGGCTTCCATCGCCTCGTCACCGGGCACGGACGGCTCGGCGGCGGTGGGGATGGTGTTGACGTAGTCCGTCTCCAGGAGCTTGGGCAGCGCGATGCCGGTGCCCTCGGCCCGCTCCAGCGTGCGGCGCATCAGGTAGGCGGCCCGGTGGGGGCCGGCCGCCTCGGCGACCGCGTCCAGTGAGGCCCGCCATTCGGCGGTCTCCTCCGGGTCGCGGTCGGGGAGCTGGTCGAGCGCGCTCGGCCGGATGGCGTTGGGGTCGGTCATGTCGCCGCCTTCCTCAGTCGAAGGGGGTTCCCTCATCGGTAAGGGTTCGGGGGTGCCCTTGGTCTTTGGCAGGACAGGGCGGAGACCTCGGTGGAGGTCCGTCGGTGACAATAGCTCCCTGATCGATGATCGATCAAAGGGTGCCCGGGTAAAACTTCTCGATTCCGGGAAAGTCGGCATGCGGTGCCTTGGCCGATGGCACCCGGTGCCTTGTTTTCGAAGGATTCAGGCGGGGTCTGCGCGGGGTCTGCGCAGGATTTCCGCAGGTGAGCGACGAGACGCTCGGCTGTGTCAGGGGCGCGGGGCGCAGCCCAGCACATGCGCCTTCACCAGTTCCGGGATTCTCGGGTCCCGGCGGCGGAACGCCTGCACCAGTTCCTCGTGCTCCTCCGCGTACGACTGCTGAACGGTTCCGAGCCAGCGGATCGACAGTGCCGTGAAGACCTCGATGCCGAGGCCCTCCCAGGTGTGCAGCAGCACGGAGTTGCCCGCCGCCCGCACCAGCTCGCGGTGGAAGCCCACGGTGTGCCGCACCTGGCCGGTGCCGTCGGCGGCGCGGTCGGCCCCGTACAGGGCGGCGACATGCGGCTCCAGCGCCGAGCAGTCCTCCGCGAGACGGTCGGCCGCCAGCTCCGCGGCGATGGCCTCCAGACCCGCGCGGACCGGATAGCTCTCCTCCAGGTCGGCGGCGGTCAGGTTCCGCACGCGCACGCCCTTGTTGGGCGCGGACTCGATCAGCCGCAGCGACTCCAGCTCGCGCAGCGCCTCGCGGACCGGGGTCTGGCTGACCTCCAGCTCGGTGGCGATACGCCGCTCGACGATCCGCTCGCCCGGCTGCCAGCGACCGCTGATGATCCCCTCCAGGATGTGCTCGCGGATCTGTTCGCGCAGCGAGTGGATGACGGGGGCGGTCATGGGAGCTCCTTAGGGCGCGTTGACGTTTAGACAATACGGCCGTCGCGCTCCGCGGGGTGGGGCGACAGGGGCGCCATGACGCAGGTGAGACGAGACTTACACGTGAGGGCCGTGGGACACGGCGGAGCCCCGGGAGGGCCGCCCGCGCCCCGCCCGCCCGCACGCCGCGCCTTCCGGGAGAAGGCGGACGCCCCGCGCAACACAGGGCGGCGCCCCGCCCGGGGAAGCCCGGACGGGGCGCCGACACACTGTTGACCGCCGGTTACAGGCCGAGTTCGACCTCGAACTCGCCCGCCTCCAGGATCGCCTTGACGGCCGTCAGGTAACGGGCCGCGTCGGCGCCGTCCACCAGGCGGTGGTCGTAGGACAGGGTCAGGTACGTCATGTCGCGGACGCCGATGACCGAGCCCTCCTCCGTCTCGATGACGGCAGGACGCTTGACCGTCGCACCGATGCCGAGGATCGCGACCTGGCCCGGCGGCACGATGATCGTGTCGAAGAGCGCACCGCGCGAACCGGTGTTGGAGATGGTGAAGGTCGCGCCGGACAGCTCGTCGGGCGTGATCTTGTTGCCGCGGACCTTGCCCGCCAGCTCCGCCGTGGCCTTGGCGATGCCCGCGATGTTGAGGTCGCCGGCGTGCTTGATGACCGGGGTCATCAGGCCCTTCTCGGAGTCCACCGCGATCCCGACGTTCTCGGAGTCGAAGTAGGTGATCGTGCCTTCGCCCTCGTTGATCTTGGCGTTGATGACCGGGTGGGCCTTCAGCGCCTGGGCCGCCGCCTTCACGAAGAACGGCATCGGCGAGAGCTTGACGCCCTCGCGCGCGGCGAAGGAGTCCTTGGCCTGGCCGCGCAGCCGCATCAGGCGCGTGACGTCGACCTCGACGACCGAGGACAGCTGCGCCTGCTCGCGCAGCGCCTTGACCATGTTGTCGCCGATGACCTTGCGGATGCGCGGCATCTTGACGGTCTGGCCGCGCAGCGGGGAGACCTCCAGCGCGGGCGTCTTGCGGGCGGCGGCCGGAGCGGCGGCGGCCGGGGCCTGGGCGGCGGCCTTGGCCGCCTCGGCGGCGGCCACGACGTCCTGCTTGCGGATGCGGCCGCCGACGCCGGTGCCCTTGACGGAGCCCAGGTCGACGCCGTGCTCGGCGGCGAGCTTGCGCACCAGCGGGGTGACGTAGGCGCCC
>NZ_AGBF01000258.1 GCF_000225525.1 Streptomyces zinciresistens K42
GACCGGCCCAGCACACCCGCCCCGGCGGACGCCGCCGCCGCGGCGGTGGCGGCCACTACGAACCCGCGGCGGTCCCAGCCGGGCTCCACGCCCTCGGCGGCGGTGCCGTCGCCCGCGGTGCCGTCGACGTCTGCGCCTGTGCCTGTGCCTGTGCCCGAGCCCGTGCCCGTGCCCGTGCCCGCGCTCGCGGGAGCCGTGAGCCGGCCCGCCAGGACGTACAGCAGCAGCGCCCCGGCGACGGCGCCCGCCAGCGACGGAAGGGCGTCGGTGAAACCGGCCGAGTCGGGGCGCCCCGTCGCGGCGACGGCGCCGACCGCGCCGAACACCAGAACTCCCGCGGCACCCGTGCGGCGATACCGCAGCGCGACCATTCCGAGTGCCAGTGCGAAAATCGCAAGGACGGCGAGAATTCCGATCTGGAGCACCAGTTTGTCGTTGGTGCCGAAATTCCTGATCGCCCAGTCCTTCACCGGTGCCGGGGTGCGGTCGATCGCCGCTCCGCCGACCGCGACGACCGGACCCGCCTGCGGCCGTACGGCCGTTGACACCAGCTCAGCCACGGAGAGCGCGGCGAAACCGGCCAGCGCGCCGCTGAGCGCGCCGAGGCCGAGCCGCATCGGGCCGAGCGGGCGGCGCCTTTTCTTCTCGTCGTCGGTCACGCGGGGAATCCGGCCCCGAAAGCCCGGCGGATTGGTCGGCCACCCGATCTGATGAATCTTTTTCCCGGACCAATCCGCCGGCTCCACGGCTACGGATTTATGGTAAGGGGCCTATACGAGAACGCCCGCTTTCCGCGCCCCGCCCCCTCACGCGAACTCCATCAGGGCCAGCGGCGCGGTCGTGGGCCGTGCCGAGCCGCCCGCGGGCTCCACCGTCACGCCCATGCCGGACGACCGGCCGACGGCGCCCTGCATCAGCACCGCCCGCGCGCCGCGCCCCGGGTCCAGCAGCCCGGCGGAGCGCATCGTGCCGCCGTCGTCGAACCACAGCTGGTACGTCTTCCCGCCGGGCGGGCGGGGCAGGCCGGAGACGACGAACACCGCCCGGTCCCGGGCGCGGGAGACGACCACACTGCCCCTCGCCCCGTCCGGGAGGCGCCCGGCACGCGTCGTCGCGTCGGGCGCGGACAGCACGGCGGCGATCTCCGCGCTCTGCCGTTCGGCGGCGGCCTCCCGTCTCACGGCCTCCTGGGCCCGGTCGTACTGCCACCACGCCGTGCCGCCCAGGGCCGTGGCCCCGGCCAGGCACGCGGCAAGGGCCCAGCGCCCCAGCACGGCCCCGCGCGCCGTCCCGCGCCCCGCGCGGGCGGTATCCGCCGTGCCGGGGCTCTCCTGGCGGACGGTGCCGATCCGGCGCAGCACCTGCTCGCGCATCTCCCGGCGGGGTGCGGCCGCGGCGGCCAGGCCCAGCCGGGCCGCGGTGGCGGCCAGTTCCGCGCTCTCCTGCGCACAGGGCGCGCACCCGGCGAGGTGCCGCTCGAACGCCTCGCGCTCGTCGTCGGGCAGGGCGTGCAGGGCGTAGGCGCCCGCCATCCGGTGCAGGTCGTCGGTGATCACGCCGTCACCCCCAGGCAGTCGCGCATCCGGATCAGGCCGTCGCGCAGGCGGGTCTTGGCCGTCCCCAGGGGCAGCTTCAGCGCCTCCGCGACCTGCCGGTAGGTCAGCCCCCGGTAGTAGGCCAGTGTCACGGCCTGCCGCTGGATCTCGGTCAGCGTGCGCAGGCAGCGCCGCACCTGTTCGTGCTCCAGCCGCGCCTCGACCTGCTCACTGACCTCGTCGTACTCCGGTGTCCGGTCCAGCAGGGCCGCCTTGTGGTCCCGCAGCGCGGCCCGTTCCACGGAGCGCACGCGGTCCACGGCCCGACGGTGCGCCAGCGTCAGGATCCAGTTGACGGCGGTGCCGCGCTCGGCGCTGAAGCCCGGGGCGGTGCGCCAGACCTCCACCAGTACTTCCTGCGCCACTTCCTCCGACTGGGCGTGGTCGCGCAGCACCGCGCGCGCCACTCCCAGCACCTTGCTCGCCACGGCGTCGTAGAGCCCGGCGAACGCCTTCTCGTCGCCCAGCGCCACCCGCCCCACGAGCTCTTCGAGATCCGGCACCCTCGCCGGACCGCCACCGATGTACACGGCCTCTTTCACAGCGTCCTCCGCGCTAGGGGCAACTCCGGACGTAATCCGAATCCGCGCAGGCCGAGGATTGGTCCGAGGCGCCGGAAAGTCCCGCTCACCCGTCCGGCGGGAACCGCGGCGGGAACCGCGGCGGGGCCGGGGCGGGGCCGGGGCGGTGCGCGCGGAGCGGCCGTACCGGCCGGTGTCAGCCGCCCAGATGGGCGGTGTTGGCGAGCAGCAGGGCCGGGCCGAGGGCGAGGGCCAGCGGCAGGGCGATCGTGGCGGCGGTCAGCGCCCAGGTGAGCACCCGCATCAGCGGCGCGGTGGCGGCGGCGGTGGAGGAGATCAGCCGGCGTATGCGCTCGGCGGCGTCGGGGCCGGTCATCGCGAGCGCCCTGGGGGGCTCGGCCCGGTTCGGGACGCTGCACATCTCCAGCAGCGCCGAGGCCACCGTGCGCCGTCCGTGCTTGCGTGCCGCGTGGTCGTCGGCCGCCATCTCCGCGAGCCTGCGGACCTGCCCGGCGTACGGCCGCAGCAGCCCCGCCCAGCCGAGGGCAGCGGTGAGCACCTCGGCGGCGAGGATCGCGCGGTGGTGCCCCATCCGCAGATGGGCCCGCTCGTGGTCGAGGGTGGCCGCGTACTGGGCGGGGGAGAGCAGCTCGCGCGCGGCGGTCGTGACGACGATCCGCGAGCGGCTGCCCCCGCCGGGGATGCAGAACGCGGCGGGCGCCGCATGGGTCAGGACCCGTACCGACGGGTCCTCGCCCGCCCCGTCGCGCGCTCCCTGCGCGTCGGCGGTCAGCCGGTGCCGGTCGCGTTCCTGGCGCACCCGCATCGACCTGCGCACCGCCGTCACCGACAGGGAGGCGGCGCCCAGGAACAGCAGGAGCAGGGCCGCGTCGGCCAGGCCGCGCACCTGCCAGGCACCCCCGTAGGCGGCGTGCACGCGGGGCTTGGCGGCGTGGAACAGCCAGACGACGCCGTGCTCCCAGAAGTCGTGCGCGGTGAGGACCAGAGCGGCGGTCAGCGAGGCGAGCAGCCCGAGCGCGTACGCGTGCCACAGGCGCAGCGCCGTCCGGGGAGCCCTGCTGACCCAGCGCGCCCCCGCCAGCCGCCGCGCCAGCGGCCCGCCCAGCAGGAAGGCGTACGCGAGCAGAGCGACGATGACGGACACGGCGGGCCGCTTCAGTCCTCGGGAGCCGGATCGGCCGGCGTCTCCGCGAGGGCCCGGCGCAGCGCCTCGGCCTCGGCGGCGTCGAGGCGGCCCGCGAAGCGCAGCAGGGCGCCCGCGCGGTCGACCGAGGACTCCAGGGCCTGTTCCATGAGCTCGGCGGAGTAGTCGTCGGCGCTGCGCAGCACGCTGTAGCGGAAGGAACGGCCCTGTTTGACGCGCTCCAGCCAGCCCTTGGTGCGCAGGCGTTCGGTGACCGTCATGACGGTGGTGTAGGCGAGGTCGCGCCCGTCGCCGTTGAGCGCGTCGGCGACCTCGTGGATGGTGAGCGACTTCCCGCCCGCCGCCCAGAGCACCCGCATGATGTCGGCTTCCAGTTCGCCGAATGGCCGCATCGTCCGCGCTCCCGCCTGCCTGCCCGTCTCCCGGCCCGGCCCGCCGCCGGTCGTGGGCCGCCGGTTTTCCCATCGGCGCCGGAAACTCTACCCTGGCTCTAAACACTACCCGCTGTAGAAATTCTACCTGTCGTAGTAGTTTGCGGGTGTGGACGTCGAACGAGGCGCCGCAGCGCCACCGAGCCCTGCCCTGCCCACCCCCACCCCCGACCCCTCCGGTCCTGTCGGCCGCGCCCCCGTGTCGCGCACCCCCGGCCGGGGCGCACCCCCCGGCTGCGCACTGCGGCCGATGGGTCCGGAGGACCTGCCGTTCGTGGTCGCCGAGCACCTGGCCCACTTCCCGGACGGCTTCTTCGCCCGGCTGGGCCGCGGCTACCTGACCGCTTACACCCGCACGTATCTGACGAGCCCTCATGCCGTGGCGTACGTCGCCGAGGCGGACGGCGCGCCCGCCGGGTTCCTGTCCGGCGTGCTCGACCCCGTGGCGCACCGGCGGCACGTGGTCCGCGTCCACGGGCGGCGGCTCGCCGCCCGCGCCTGCGGCTCCCTGGCCGTACGCCCCGCCCTGGCCCTGCACTTCCTGCGGACCCGGCTGGGGCGTTACGCGCGCAAACTCCTGCCCGCCCGCCGCTCGGCACCGCCGCCGACCGGCGAAGCGGCGATACGCACCGGTGCCACGGCCGTGCTCGCCCATGTCGTCGTGGCCTCCCGGGTGCGTTCCTACGGCCTCGGCTCGGCGCTCGTCCGCCGCTTCACCGAGGACGCCGCGGCGGCCGGCTGCGCCCGGATGAGCCTGGTCACCGCGGCCGGCGCGGACGGCGCCGGCCCCTACTACGAACGGCTCGGCTGGCAGAAGGCCGGCGAGACCACGACCCCCGAGGGCCGAACCCTGCTGACGTACGAGTACGACCTGACCCTCCGGCCTTCGCGAGGTACCGCACAGTGATCCGCGTCACCACCCGCGTCTGGGCGCCGCTCGTGACGGCCGCGCTCCTCCTGACCACGGCCTGCACGGGCGCCGGATCCGGCACCGGCGGTGCGGCCCCGTCCGCGACCCGTTCCGCGCCGTCCTCCGCCCCGTCCTCCACCGGGCCCGCCTCCGCACCCCGGGCCGACGCCGTGGTCCGGCCGGTCTCCGCGGCGCAGTGGCAGCGGATCCGCGCCGCCGGCATGGTCCGCGAGGGCTGCCCGGTGACCTCGCCCGACCAGCTGCGCCGCGTCGAGCTCAACCACTACGGCTTCGACGGCAAGGTCCGCCGCGGTGTCCTCGTCGTCAACGCCGACACCGCCGAGAGCGTCGCACGGGTCTTCACCCGGCTCTTCGAGGCGAAGTTCCCCATCCGCGGGATGAAGCCCCTGGAGGAGTACGGCGGCGACAACACCACGAGCCTGGCCGACGACAACACGGCCTCCTTCAACTGCCGCCGCCCGAACCAGATCAACGCCCCCGAGAAGGAGTCCCCGCACGGCAACGGCCGTGCCATCGACATCAACCCGGTGGAGAACCCCTGGCAGGACCTGCGCTGCAAGTGCTGGAAGCCGAGCGCGGCGAACAACGCGCGCACCGAGGGCCAGGGCAAGATCCTCGAAGGCGGCACGGTCTGGCGGGCGTTCCGGGCCGAGGGCTGGATCTGGCAGGACATCTCCGTGCCCGACTACATGCACTTCGACACCGGCTACCCGTCCGTGCCGTTCACCGGGCCGCAGCGCGCCACCGGGAGCCCCGCCGCGGGCTGACGTGAGTGAGCGGCCGGTGGTGGGGGCCCGGTGACGCGGGCTCAGTCGTGCGGGGCCCGGCCGCTCACCCTGTGGTCGGCGTGGCTCAGGGCCTCCACCACCAGTCGCCGCAGATGCCCGTCGCGCAGGCTGTAGTAGATGTGGCGGCCCTCGCGCCGGGTCTCCACCAGGCCCGCGAGGCGCAGTTTCGCCAGGTGCTGGCTCACGGCGGTGCGGGACGCCGCGCACCGCTCGGCCAGTGAGCCGACGTCCGACTCGCCCTGCGCGATCAGCCACAGCAGGTGCAGCCGGGTCACGTCGGAGAGCATCCCGAACACCTCGGTCGCCTCGGCCAGACGTGCGCTGTCCGGGGGGCGCAGATGCGCACCGGGCGCAGTTGGCAAGGGTTCGCGGGCAGGCATGTGCACAGCGTAGAGGGCGGCCCCGCCGAGCGGGCGGGCCGCCCTCACCCCTGTGCGATTCTCATGTGCGCAGATGCGCACCTGTGGATATGGTGACGGTGGACGTGCTCTCCCACACCGACGCCCCGGAGCCGCCGCATGCTCTCCGTCCTGCGCCACCGCACCTACCGCAGCCTGTTCGCCGCCCAGGTCGTCGCCCTGGCCGGCACCGGACTGGCCACGGTCGCCCTCGGGCTCCTGGCGTACGACCTCGCGGGCGCCGGCGCGGGATCGGTCCTCGGCACCGCACTCGCGATCAAGATGGGGGCGTACGTCGCCATCGCCCCCGCGATCGGCGCCCTCGCGGACCGGCTGCCGCGCCGCGCCCTGATGATCGGCGCCGACCTCACCCGGGGCGGGGTCGCGCTCACGCTGCCCTTCGTGGACCAGGTCTGGCAGGTCTACGTCCTGATCTTCCTGCTCCAGTCGGCGTCGGCCGCGTTCACCCCGACCTTCCAGGCCGTCATCCCCGACGTCCTGCCCGCCGAGGCGGACTACACCCGTGCGCTGTCCCTCTCCCGGCTGGCCTACGACCTGGAAAGCCTGTTCAGCCCGGCACTCGCCGCCGCACTCCTCTCCCTGATCTCCTACAACTGGCTCTTCCTCGGCACCGTGGCCGGCTTCCTCGGCTCCGCGGCCCTCGTGCTCTCCGCCGTCCTGCCGAAGCCGGCCGCCGCCGCACCGCCCGCCACCGGCTCCCCCGCACGGACGGGCGGCGCGACGCGGCTGTTCCTGCGCACCCCGCACCTGCGGGCCCTGCTCGCGCTCAACCTCGCGGTGGCGGCGGCCGGCGCGACGGTCACGGTCAACACGGTCGTGTACGTCCGCGGCGCACTGGACCGCGGCGCGGCCGACGTCTCCCTGGCGCTCGGCGCGTACGGCGCCGGCTCGACGGCCGTCGCGCTGCTCCTGCCCCGCGTCCTCGACCGCGTCACCGACCGCACGGTGATGCTGAGCGGCGGCCTGCTGCTGACGGCGGTGTTCGCGCCGCTCGGCGCCGTGACCGCGGCGGACGGCGGCGCCTGGCGCTGGCCCGGCCTGCTGCTCACCTGGGCGGCCTTCGGCGCCGCGTGCTCCCTGGTGCTCACCCCGACCGGCCGGCTGATCCGCCGCGCCGCCCCGCCGCGGCAGCGCACGTCCGCCTTCGCCGCCCAGTTCTCCCTCTCCCACGCCTGCTGGCTCCTCACCTACCCCCTGGCCGGATGGCTCGGCGCGGTGGCGGGCCTGGGGGCGGCCGTGCTCGCGCTCGGCACCGTCGCCCTGCTCGCCGCCGTGCTCGCGGTCCGGCTGTGGCCGGCGCGGCGGCCCGACCCGGACGAACACGACCACAGCGGCCTCCTCCCGGCCGCCCACCCCCACCTCGCGGACGCCGTGCGGGTGCGGGGCGGCTGGCGCCACAGCCACCACCGCCTCCCGGACGGCATGCACGCGCCGGGCTGAGCCCCCCTCCACGCCCCGGCCCGCGACCCTCGTCCGCGACCGCATCCATCGGGGCCGCCCCGCACCGGACCGCGCGCGTGATGCTGGTGCTCCCCGCGCTGGGCCTGTACCGCTGGGTCCCCGCCCCGGCCGGACGCGTGCTCGCCGTCGTCGGCGGGGAGGCCGGGGACGCCCTCGGGCACGCGTGGCGGATCGCCGGGCGCCTGTCCCTCGCCGTCGGCCGCTTCCTCGCCGGCCTGCTGCGCCGGACCCTGGCCGAGCCCGCCAGCTGGGCGTACCGGACCGTGCTCCCCC
>NZ_AGBF01000257.1 GCF_000225525.1 Streptomyces zinciresistens K42
CTGAGCACGAGAGGAGGCCCGGACTGCCACCACTCCTGTCATGCCTGAGTAGCCCGACCTAATGCATATGCGGGTCAGGCGTACAGCTATCTCGTCACACTGACGCGAATAGGGCCGAACTCGCCTCCGCCGTTCGACCGGTCTGAGATCCTGGTTACCGATCGAGAGGGGTCGCAGGTATGGAGTGGAAGACGCACGGTGAGCGACAGATCTACACGAACAAGTGGGTGAATCTGTGTCTGGTCGACGTTCAGCAGCCTGACGGGCGCAGGTGGGAGTACCACGTTGTTCGCCTGCGGCACCTGGCCGTGGCCGCCGTGGTCAACGACCGTCAAGAGGTCCTGATGATGTGGCGGCACCGCTTCATCACGGACTCGTGGGCCTGGGAGCTACCCATGGGCCTGGTCGAGGAGGGCGAGACGCCAGAGGAGGCTGCGGGCCGCGAAGTCCTGGAGGAGACGGGCTGGCGCCCCGGCCCCATCAAGCCCCTGATCTACGCCGAGCCGGCCAACGGGATCACCGACTCGCAGCACCACGTCTTCAGGATCGACGGCGCCACCTATGCCGGGCCGCCCACGGAGAAGAACGAGTCCGACCGCATCGAGTGGATTCCCCTCTCCGAGGTGCGGGGCATGATCGACCGCCGGGAGGTCGTGAGTAGCGGCTCGCTCGTCGGCCTGTTGTACCTGCTCATGGATGAAGCGATCCGCTGACTGGTGGGAGGAGTTCCCGTAGCCGCGCCTCGAAGGCCAGGGCTACGGGCTTCTGCCTGTGTGGGGCCAACTGGTCGTAGAACTCCCTGAGATGGCCTGACACGCGCTCGGAGGCCACTGCCGATGCCGGTTCCAGTGCCTGCGTGGCGGTGTCGCACGCCTGGTCGAGCTTGCCTTGATCCAGCTGTGTACGAGCCAGCCAGAACGAGTGAAACGCCCGTCCGCGCTGGTTGGTGCGGGCCTCGCGCCGTAAAGCGTCCGCGATCAGGGGTTCGGCGGTGGCTGCTTCGCCCAGTCGGCCGTGGGCAATACCCGTGTCAACGATCAGCTTCGTCTCATCGAAGTACGACACCCAGGACGGGTCTGGGTCGCTGACCCGAATCCGCTCGAAATGGCGGTGCGCCTCCCCAATGGCTCGGTGAGTGGAGTCCCGGTTGCCGAGCGTGGCGTGAGCGAACGCTTCCCGCATCGACAGCATGGACAGGACCCGTGGGGTGGTGTCGACAGCCGAGCGGGCCTGGTCCTGGGCGGCGGTGACGAAGGCCAGGGAGTCAGCGGGCTTGTCCTGGTAGGTGCCCTGCAAGCTCATGCAGGCAAGGACGTTGGCCATGAACTGGCGGTCGTCGATCTCCTTGGCGAGTTGGAGGGCCTCGGTGAAGTACGCGCGGGCCTGGTTGTACTGGCGGGCGTCGAAGTAGGTCCAGCCGGTGAGGCGTGCCGGCTCGGCGGCGATTCTGTACAGGCCGTTCTGGATGGACGGCGGTCGGTTCTCCTTCAAGAGACCCACAACGTGGCGGAGCTGGCCGACGATGGCCGGCCGCAGTGCCTCGCCTCCGTGCTGGTCGTCCCGTCGCCAGTAGTCCTCGATGGAGGAGCGGAAGGCTTCAAGTGACGCCGCGTTCAGACTCGTTCGCGTGGCCAGCGCCAGGATGCTGTCCACGTCCGGGCCCGGTAGAACCGTGGGGTTCTGCGGCGCGGGCTCCGGCTCCTGGACTACCTCTCGCTCGGTGACCACGAGGGCTTGAGGTGTCTCCCACACCCGACGGGCGAGCCCCAGCATGTGTCCGGGGATGCGCAAGCCGTCCGCGATGCGCTCGATGACGTCCATGTGCTGCAACTGGCGTTGCCCTGCGATGACTTCGCCGACACGGCTTGGGGTCAGCTCACAGCGCCTGGCGATCATGGATGGGTAGATGCCCGCCTTGATCTTCACCAGCCGGAAGACTCTGGCAAAGTCCCGCACTCGGCACGCGTCGATCATCTCGGGATCGGTGAGCAGCCTGGCTGGCAGTTCCTGCGGCCGGTCTGCGTCGGGCATCGGCAAGCTCCCACACTGCGAGGGCTACGCAACGTCGCTGGTTCTCTACTTGCCGCGATGTTACCCAAGTTGGGTAATCAGCCTGACCTTTTGGCAGGGGTGCCCTGATCGCGATGCTCCTTTCATGGCGAGCAACCAGCAGACCAGACCAGGCATCGGTGAACTGGCGAAGGACAGTGCCCGCGACCGGATCGGCGTCGTCATGGGTGCGCTCGGCGGTCGGGTGCAGATGAGGCCGATCGGCGGCGGCACGGAATGGGATGCCATGCCGGACAACGTGGTGGCGCCGAGTCCACGAGAGGAACTGAGCGCGCGCCTGGCCATCAAGAACGGCAACAGTCGGGACGGGCTGTGATGCGCGCTGTCGGCCGGTACGCAGGAGTCCTGTTCGTGATCATGATCAGCGGCTCGTGCGGCCTGGTGATCGGCATGGCTCTCGCCATGGGCCAGTAGACGGGCCGCCCCGGACGGGTGCCAACTCCCCGGCTCCCCCTTCCCCGTTCGGGGCCGGCCATCCAACCCACGCACCGCCACACACAAGGAGTACTCGCATGACGGCAACAGTGAACGATCTGAAGACCGGTCGCGCGGTGGCCGGTGAGGAGCTGTTCGAGAGCCTCACCCACTTCGTGGTCGTCAACAACGGGCAGTCGCCCGACCGTGCCGAGCGGATCGCGGACCAGGCGGTCGCCTTCCTGGTCACGGCGGCCACCGCCAACGTCCCCCTGGTCCCGTCCGATGACGTGGACCTCGGCCTGCACGCGCTCATCCTGCACACGAAGGAGTACGCGAGGCTGTGCGAGCGGTACGCGGGCCGCTTCCTGCACCACAACCCGAAGCCGGGCGGCGGGCCCCGCGACCTGCTGATGGTCATCACCGCGGCGCGCGCCATGAAGGCGGCCGGGTTCATGGTCTTCGACGACCTGTGGACCGTGGACGGCACGAACCTCGCGCAGTGCGACTCGGACTGCGGCCGTCCGTACGGTCAGGACTACCAGGAGTAGGACACGACAGCAGCGACGCGGCCGGCCTCGTCTCGTGGTCGGCCGCGCTCGCCCGGAAGGAGAAGCGAGTTGCCCAGCTCACCCCCTGAACTGCCGATCGTGGTGCTCGACGCGCTCATGCCCACGTCCCAGCGCCTGGTCCTCGACCGCCGGGGCTCCACGGTGTGGGAGGTGGAAAGCCATCGCGGCCACTACGCCGTGAAAGTCGGCTACCCGATCGAGGCCACGGCCGAATGGGCCGCCCAGCCCTGGACCGCCCTCGCGCCCGCACGCGAAGGGGCCGTTCTGCTGCGCCTCGGCCTGGTCGACCTCGCGTACGGCGAGTGGGAACGCGGTACCTGGAACTTCCAGCCGTGGCACGAAGGGCCGGACCTTTACCAGCTCTGGGAGCCCTGCCGCAGGCCGGACTCGTCCATCGCACCGCACACCAGCGTGGCGTTGGGCTGCGTCGAGGCGCTGGCCGTACTCCACGCCAAGGGCTGGGCGCACGGTGACGTACAGCCCGCCCACTTCATCATCGGCCCGGAACGAACGCACCTCATCGACCTCGCCCTTGCACGGGGAGGCCACGTGCCCGAGGGGTACGACTTCCCGTTCCGCGGCTGCCTCGTCCACTACGAGGCCCCCGAGATCGCACGCAGCGTCCTCGACACCGGCCAAGCCGAGCCGACACC
Organism: Streptomyces zinciresistens K42; assembly: GCF_000225525.1. Lineage (GTDB taxonomy): Bacteria > Actinomycetota > Actinomycetes > Streptomycetales > Streptomycetaceae > Streptomyces > Streptomyces zinciresistens. Next base: position 3,710 of record NZ_AGBF01000257.1, read on the forward strand.
CGAAGCCGACGTCTACGCACTCGGCGCCTCCCTCCTCATCTCCGCCACCGGCCGGCGGGCAATGGAGTACCCGGACGACGCTCCCCGCACAGCACAGCGAGAGGCCGTCGCGAACGGACGGCGCCGGGAGGTCAAGGTGCCCGGCACGCTGGGCGCCTTGATCGACGCCATGCTCAGCCACACGCCAGCGGACCGGCCCACCCTCCCCGAAGTGAGCAAGACTCTGAGCTGACTGATCCGGTCACAGGACCCCCGATCGGCACCCCGTCACCGAAGATCCCGGCGACCGTCCGCGCGCCCCCGAACACAGCCGCCGATTCGACCACCGGCCAACCCTCCCGGCAGGGCATAAGACAGAGGCCCTGTGGATCACTCCACAGGGCCTCTGACATGCTGTGCACTCGGCAGGATTCGAACCTGCAACCTTCTGATCCGTAGTCAGATGCTCTATCCGTTAAGCTACGAGTGCTTGTTTAGTTTTCTCGCCGCTCTCCGGTCCTTGCGGCCCGCTCGCGGCGACAGGAAGAACATTACATGACTGCCGCCGCCATGTGAAATCCGTTTGCCGCACCCCTTGTGAGCTGCGGAAACGGCCTGAGCGGGGCTGTCGGACCCGGTCGTGTGAACGACGAAGCCCCGGTCCGGGGACCGGGGCTTCTTGATCGCGCGCGGAGGCGGAGGGATTTGAACCCTCGATGGGCTTTAAGGCCCAAACCGCATTAGCAGTGCGGCGCCATAGACCGGACTAGGCGACGCCTCCAGCACAGCCGCCCGCGCGAGCGCGAGTGGTGCGTGCAGATGATGACACAGTCGAGCGTGCTGTCACCAATCGACTCCCACGGTACTAGGCACGAAGGGCGCAGGGCAAAGCCCTTTCCCGGCGTGCTGCCGGTGGCGTCGGAGCGCGGGCGCGCCCGCAACGTCCGGGGGGTGCGCCGCGTTGGTCAGGTCATGTTGCAGGCCACCTCCGGCGCCCCCGACGCCCTCGCCACCCCCGCCGCCCACTTCGCTCCCCTCGCCCCCGCCCGACCCGTACCGCCTCCCCGCAAGGCCCTCCCGGGACGCCCCGCCCGCCCGGCCCGGCGTCCGCGCCGGGTGACCGCCCTCGCCGCCGGCTTCCTCCTCGCCCTGGTCGGCCTCGGCACCGGTGTCGTCGCGCCCGCGGCCCCCGCGCGGGCGGCCGCCCTCCCCGGGCTGAAGGAGGCCGGCCGCTCCGGCGACCGGCTCACCGTCGCGGTCCGCGACGCGGGCGGGCCCGACCGCACGTACACGCTCGTGTGCCGTCCGGCGGGCGGCGACCACCCCGACGCCGAGCGCGCGTGCGCGACGCTCGACCGGCAGACGCGCTGGGGGAAGGACACGTTCGCGCCCGTACCGCCCGACGGCCCCTGCACCATGCAGTACGGCGGACCGGCGACGGCGCGGGTCACCGGGACCTGGGCCGGGCGGCCGGTCGACGCGCGGTTCGACCGGAGCAACGGCTGCGAGATCGCCCGGTGGGACGGCCTCGTACCGCTGCTCCCCGATCTGCGGGCGGGCGGGCGGCGGTCGTAGCGGCGCGCCGGGCCGGGGCTCGGGGAACGTACGGGTTTTCCATACCGGAAGCACCGCATCCGTAAATGTCCCGCGAAGGTCTCGCGAAGCCGGAAAGGCCCGTCGGCCGACGCGGGAGGGGTGACGGCACGGCCGGTCGTACGTTCCGGGTCACTTCCTCGTGCGACCTCGCTCTCATCCGGCGTCGCGCGCGCAACCCCAGCCTTTAGACTCCCTCGCGTGACACGCCGCGGGCCGGTTGGCAAGATGGCCCGAGCGGTCGGCAAGGTGCGGTAACAGGGAGGAAGCGTCTCGTGAGCAGCAGGCCATCCCGAGGCGCTGCTCGCCTCGCAGCCATACTCGACGCGCTTCCCGACGCGTTGGTGCTGGTCAACGCCAATGGGACCGTCGTCAACGCCAACACCATCGCCCTGGAGGCGTTCGAGACGCCGGGGACCGCCCTGGTGGGGCGGGGACTGCTCGATCTGCTGCCCCAGTTCGACTCGAAGCTGATCCCCGGGTCCATGCGGCGCCCCGACCAGATGGATCCGCAGGGGCGGACCAAGCCGACCCGGATGATCGCGCGGCGCACCGACGGCAGCGAGTTCCCGGTCGAGGTCACGTCCGCGAATCTGGAGATCGGCCAGCAGGGCTACGACAGCTACGGCTACAGCGGTGACGAGCTGCTGATGCTCGTCGTACGCGATCTGACCGGCACCGTGGACACCGAGGCCGAGCTGGCGCGTTCGCAGCGGCAGACCGAGATGATCCTGCGGGCCGCCTCCGAGGGCGTCGTCGGGACCGACACCGACGGGCGGATCGTGCTGGTCAACCCGGCCGCCGCGCAGATACTGGGCTACCGGGCCAGCGACCTCGGCGGCCGCGAGCTGCACACCCTCGTGCTGCACTCCCGCGCCGACGGCTCGCCCTTCCCGTACGAGGAGTCCCCGCTCGCCGACACGCTGCGCTCCGGGCGCAAGCACCGGGTGCGGGGGCAGGTGCTGTGGTCCAAGGCGGGCGCCGAGGTGTCCGTCGATCTGACGACCGCGCCCGTGCGCGACGGCGACCAGCTCGTCGGCGCCGTCATGACCTTCACCGACCGGCGGCCCTACGACAGCCTCGCCGAGGAGAAGTCCGCCGCGCTGCGCCAGCACGAGCGGGAGCTGGAGCGCCTCGCCGAGGAGCACGCCTCCGAGCTGACCGCCCTGCGGCAGAAGCACGTCGCCGAGATCGCGGAGCTCGACGAGCGGCGCACCGAGGAGCTCGCCGCGGGCGAGGAGCGCTACGCCGCCCTGGGGGAACGCGAGAAGGACCGCTACGAGGCGCTGGCCGGGCGGCACGAGCAGTTGCTGACCCTGCTCGGGACGTCGCTGCGCGGACCGCTGGACGAGCTGCGCCGCGACCTCGCCGCGCTCGCCGCGGACGACGCGGGCCAGCTGTGGCCCGAGGCCAACCAGGTGCTGCACCACCTGTCCGCGGGGTACTCCCGGATCACCACGCTGATCGACAACGTCCTCGGCTACCAGCGGCTCGACTCCGGCGCCGACGTCGTGCACCGTACGAAGGTGATGCTGGACGCCGTCGTCGCCGCGGGGGTCGACGGGGCCGTGGAGCTGATCGGGCCGGGGCGGGTGCAGTTCGCCGTGCACGCGCCGCCCATCGAGGCCGAGGTGGACCCGCAGCGCCTGGCGACCGCGCTCGCGCATCTCGTCGCGGATGTCGCGGGCGTCGACGCGACCGGCAACGCGCCGGTGTCGGCGGGCGGTTACATGGACAACACCGTGGTCGTGGCGGCCGCGCAGCGCGGCGAGGTCGTCCGCATCGAGGTGCGCGGCCCCTATCCCGGCGGCGATCCGGTGCACGAGCCGATCGTGCGCGGGATCGTGCGGGCCCACGGCGGCGTCCTCCAGACGCACGAGGTGCCGGGGATGAGCGGCAGCGCGTTCGTGCTCGAAGTGCCCATCGGGGGCGGGGCGGGAGCCGTTCCCGCCGCCCCGGTGGACGCCGTGCCGGCCGAGGCCGACGGCAGCGGCGGCGACGGCGACGGCACCATGGGCGGGGACGCGCCGGTCTCCGGCGGCGGGCGGCGCAGGGCCCGCCGGTCCTCCGTGGACGCCTTCCTGGACAGCGACCCGCCCGAGGACGGCGCCGAGGCGTCCGCCGAGGACGGGGGCGCGGCTCCCACCGGACGCAGGCGCAGGCGGGCCGCCGCCGCGCCGGAGCTTCCGCCCGCGTCCGCGGACGCGGGCGGCGAGGCGGGCAGTGGCACCGGACGGCGCCGTGGCCGCGCCGCCGAGGACGGGGGCGACGGCGTCGCCGAGGGTGCCGTCGTCATGGCCGGCGAGCACTCCGCGGGAACGGCCGCCGCGGGCAACAACCTCGGGGGGACCGTGCCGCCGCAGGGCGTGCCCGCCCC
>NZ_AGBF01000256.1 GCF_000225525.1 Streptomyces zinciresistens K42
GGGGAAGCCTGCGTCGAGGTCGCCTCCCAAGTCCCCGGCGTCATCCCCGTCCGCGACTCCAAACTCGCCGCGAACAGCCCCCTCCTCCTGATCCCCAACCCCGCCTGGGACGCGTTCCTCACGTCTCTGAGGTGACCGGCTCGGGCTCGGGCTCGGTCGTCTGCTGGCGCTCCGCCTCGGCCCACAGGTCGGCGAACTGGGTGATGTGGTCCTCGATGTGGTCCGGCTCGGCACTCAGCAGGGTGCTGTCCGGGTTGTTCTCCTGGTCCGGCTTGGTCTCGTGGCACAGCTCGCTGTCGAAGACGATGAAGTCGCTCACCCTGGGGTGGGACTCCATCAGCGTCCGCACCGCGATCCGCGCGTCGATGCCCCGGCGCCGCTGGTCGTCGCACAGTGCCCTGAGTTCCGGCGTGACCTCGTCCTCGGTCCGCACGATGAACAGGCGGCGGATCTCCACGCCCCGCCGCTTGATGGCCTTCTCCTGCGCGGCGAGGTAGCGCGCGGCGGGGCCGCTGGTCCAGAACTCGCGGTCCACCGACGTGCTGGTGGCGTCGAGGGTCATCTTGACGCAGTCGGTGAGGTCGATCAGCCACTCGTGGTTCTCGCCGGGGCAGTTCGCGCTGCCGCCGCCCAGCCCCTCCATCATCTTTGCCAGGCGCCCGAGTTCCTTCTCGGCGAACGCCTGCGTGATGTCGCCGCCCTGCTCACGGACCTTGGTGTAGCCGAGGACGAGCCGGGTGACCTCCTCCGAGCGCAGCACCGACCCGTCGACCTGGCTGAACAGCTCGGTCGCGGCGATGATCTGCGCGAAGCGCCGGTCGACCTTCTCGAACCGCTCCCCGAAGTCCACCAGGTACTGCACGATCAGCGTGGCGCTGCCGATGACGATGGACGCCGTCCACTGCCAGATGTTCCCGTCGTCCTCGTTGAGCACACTGGTCAGCAGGAACGTCCCCACGGCCGCGCCTGCGGTGATCAGCAGTCGCCAGAACAGCTTGGACATGCGCTGTTCCGGGCGCGGCACGGCGTGCCCGTTGTTGTTCCCCGCTCCTAACGATGACGCTCCGCTCATGTCTTGTCCCCCGTCGGGTGTTCGGTTCGGTTGCCGCCCCTCAGCGCGTACCGAGCGCCTGGTGCGGCACGGCGACGGCCTGGAGGGCCAGTCGGTCCCGGATGCGCCGGCTCAGGTTCTCCCACTGGCGGGAGAAGCCGGGTCTGTCCTCCAGCGCGTCCCACAGGTGGCCCAGTGCCGGGTCCACGTGCGCGCGCGGCATCCACAGGTGCAGCAGATGCACGACGACCGGATACAGCGCCCCGACCGCGGACGGCCCGTCCGCGGCGCCGAGTCTGCTGTTGTCCAGCAGGTGCTGAACGGTCGTCAGAAGCCAGTCGTGCAGGGCGAGATCCTCGCAGAGTCCGGCCGCGGCCGAGGCCGGGACGTCCTCGGGCAGCCGCAGCTCCACCGTGCGCAGCCCGCCCTCCGCCACGGTGAAGTTCACCAGGGCCGCCCGCTCCCCCGCCGGGGTGCGCCAGGCGACCCAGCGCAGCCGGGTGGGGCCGGACTTGAAGGGCACCCGGCGGTCCAGCAGCGGATGGCGGCGCACCTGGGCGAGCAGGCCCTCGGAGATCATGCCGAGGTCGAGTTCACCGCGCCCGGCGCCCCTCAGCACGCCCGCGGCGGTGGCCTGGCGGGGCAGCTTGCCGAACGGCTCGACGAGTCCGGGGCGTACCAGGTACTGACCCCAGGGGCGGCGGGTGTCGGGTCCCGCGGCCGGGAGGCTGAAGCAGGCGGTCGCCTGGAGCAGCCGGCCCTCGGTCAGGGCGGCGCGGGCGGTGACCGTGCCGACGCCCCGGACCCGGGAGCCGTCGGCGGTCGGCAGCCGGCAGTCCACGCCGGTCAGGACCTCGGGGGACAGGGCGTGCAGGACGGGCCGCTCCGAGATCCGCACGGGGACGTCGGCGCGCAGCCTGAGCAGTTGGGCCGCGGCCCGCGCGTCCAGTGCCTGGAGCGAGGGCAGCAGACAGGTCCGCACCTCGCCGCAGGCGAGGACCGTGCGCGCCCCCCGCCCGCGGACCGCCGTCATCTCAGGTCTCCCCGGCCTCGGAGAAGCCGCCGGGCTCCTCGTAGAAGACGTACCCGGCGCGCTGGGCGACCGCGGCGGGCACCGGCATCCCCTCGGCGGCGGACCGCTCGGCGACCTGCCGCAGCGCGCCCGCGTCGACGTCGGTCTGGTCCAGGATGAGCCGTACGGCGTCCTCGACCGCGAGGAAGCGGTTCGGCAGCAGGGTGCAGGTGCGGTAGGCGCTGAAGGCCGCGGCCGTGTCGGTGAGCCTGACCAGGGGCGGCAGCCGGTCCCAGTCCTGCGGGAAGTCGGTGCCCGTCCACTGCGCCGGGACCAGCACGGGCTCGCCGAGGTGGCGCAGCAGTCCGAGCCGCGCCAGTTGCCACACGGCGGCCAGGAAGGGGCAGGACCACAGGCGCCGGCCGTCCCGCTCGGACCACAGCTCCACGTCCATGAAGATCGAGTGGTTGCGGGCCGCGGTCTCCTGCGGGGGCTGCCAGCCCTTGACCTCGCCGAGCGCGCTGCGGGGCCCGGCGGGGGTGCGTTCGCCGTTGGCGAGCCAGCCGGTGCGGCTGACGGGCGGGCGGGAGCCGTGGCTGCCGGGCGGCGGGGACTCGACGAGGCGGTGCGTGACGGACTCGGCGAGTTCGATCCGGTCGGCGACCGCGCAGGCCGACTCGCGGGCCAGGTAGTCGATGACGAGACCGGCCCGCTCGGCCTCGGCGAGCACCATGGGGACCAGCTCGGCCGGGGTGGAGAAGCGGGTGAAGTAGTCGTCGACCAGGAAGCAGGTGCTGATCCGGGGCCGCTTGCTGCGCCGGGCGGCCGAGGCGCGCACGGCGTCCGCCCAGATCCGCACCTCGGCGAAGTGCTCGCGCAGCCGCGCGGGGCCCGCCTCGAAGTCCTCCATGTACAAGTGGCCCAGTTCCAGCGAGAGATGGGCCAGCGGGACTGACTGGGTGCGCAGCTCCGCGGTGGTCTCCTGGAAAACGGCCCCCGTCACGCCTGCTCCCAGTGCTTGTCGTCGGTGAGGCGGGCGGCGAGTCTGCTCAGGGCCTGCCAGGTCTCCTGGTTGGCGACCTGGCTGTCGAGCACGTCCTCGTCGGTGATGAGCTGCTCGCGCCACTGGAGGACCGGTTCGAGCGGCACGCTGCCGAGGACCTGGCTGTAGCCGATGCCGTGGGTCGAGGCGAGCTGCTTGAGGTCTCCGTCGGTCTTGCGCATCCAGGCGGACTGGGTGGGCGAGACCTGCGACCACAGCGGCGACTCGGGGTCCGGTACGGCGGCCCGCACGAAGCGGATCGCGTTGCGCAGCGCCTCCTCGCCGTGGCCGCGCTCGACGCCCCCGGCGAGGATGCCGCGCTTGCCGAAGACGAGGCCGGCGGCGGCCGCGACATGCTGGCGGGTCCAGCGGTGGAAGACCAGCCAGCGGGCGGTGACGTCGCGCATCTCGGGCTGTGCGGTGGCCTCCAGGGCCATGTCGACGGCGTAGGAGCGGCCGGCGCTGAGGTCGACGACGACCAGGTCGAACTCGTGGTGGAGGTTCATCAACAGGTCGACGCAGCGGCGCAGGTGGTCGTCGCCGGTGGCGAACTCGCCGCCGCTGACGTCCCCGGGCATCAGCACGAGCCGGCCGCAGCCGGGCGGCGGGAAGCGCAGCACCTGGTGCTCGGTCTCGGCCCAGACGTCGATCCGGGCGGGCTCGCTGACCTCTCCGGTGAGGTAGGCGTGCAGGCCGTGGTCCTCGGTGGCCTGCCGGGCGTCGGCCACGTCGAACACGGCGGCCGCGGTGGGCGAGCCGAAGTCGAAGTCGAGGTAGCAGACGTCGTCACCGGCCATGGCCCGGTGGTAGGCCAGGTTGGCGCTCGTGACCGAGCGGCCCGTGCCCCCCTTGTCGGAGGCCGAGAAGATCAGCACGGCTCACACTCCCCGGTCCGCGGCCTCGCGGGCGCGGGCGAGCGCGTCGAGCTGTCCCAGGACGTCGAGGGCCAACGCGTAGGCGGTGCCCGGCTGGTCGTCCACCAGGAGGCGGGCGCGGCGGAGTTTGACCTCGATGGTGCGCAGCTGCATCCCGTGCCGGCCGGCGTCGGAGGGGGCGGGCTCCATCTGTTCGTTGCCGAGCAGATGGGCGGACTCGCTGAGCAGCGCCTTTGCCAGTTCGGTGAGTTCGAGGCTGCGGATCGGGGGCTGGCGGTACATGACCGTGGCCTGCACCATGACCTCGACGACGCGCTCGGTGATGCTCCAGGAGACCGGGGCGCGCCGCTTGTGGATCTCCGCGTCGGGATAGGCGGCGTGGACGTTGTCCCACAGGCCGACGCCCTCGCCGTCCCGGATGCGGCGGCGCCACATGTGGTCGAAGACGTCCTCGGCCAGGCGCAGCAGCCGCTCGTGCGAGGCGAGGTTGCGCGAGAGCGTGCACAACTGGACTGTCCGCTTGAGCAGTTGCGCGGAGAAGTCGGTCAGGGCCCAGGTCATGGGCGGCCCGATGCGCTCACTGCCCTGCAACGGCAGGGCGACGCCCGTGTTGTGCAGTTCGTGGACGACCGGGTCCTCGCGCACCATGCGGCTGGTGATGCGGCCGCGCTCGGCGAGCCGCTCCATGACGCCGACGGTGCGGGTGAGGTCGTCGTCGGTGGCCCGGCGGCGCATCAGGTCGTGCACGAGGATGGCCGCCACCGACAGCGAGAAGTACTCGGACTCCAGCTTCTGTCCCGTGGTCCGCCAGGGGATGTCCTCCAGGGGCCAGCGGTCGGCGTCGAAGCGGGCGATGCCGGACCAGTACTGCTGGGTCAGCTCCCACCGCAGGCGCAGCGACTCGGCGAGCCGCTGCTGCTCGGTGTTGAGCAGGCCCAGGGTGAGCGTGCGGTCGGAGAACAGGTCCTGGATGCCGTCGAGAGCGACCACGGTGAAGTACAGGTACGGCACGGCGTTGGCGACGCCGTCCGGCTGGGGGCCGATCGGTTCGCTGGTCTGGACCTCGGGGGCGTCCTTGACCATGGTCCACGCCCAGCCGCATTCGAAGAGCTGGTTCTCGTCCTTGAGACCTTCCTGCACGTCGATGCCGAGGAACACGCTCTCGTTGATCGCCGCGCGCAGGGCGCGGAAGCGGTTCTGGAACTTGTTCAGCACCTGGCGCTGGGAGAGCTGCCGCTGGCCGAGGAGTTCGCCCAGGGTGCGGCCCTGGGAGGAGTCGGTGTCGAAGACGTTGACGACGAAGGAGCGCAGCAGGCTCACCATGGCGGCGCTGAGCCGGTTGCTGGTGGCCTGGCGCAGCTCGGCGATGGTCTCCCGGGTGTCGCCGCGCCGGGTGCGGGTCTCGTAGACCTTGAGGAAGCCGAGGGTGGCCAGGCACAGCGTGATGGACATCGAGTACGAGTCCACGACGCCGAGCCGGCGCTGCTCCTCGGAGAGTTCCCCGTCCTTGTCGGCGGCACCGAAGTAGTTGCCCCCGGCGAAGGTCGGCCTCTTGTCCTCACCGGTGTGCGTCCGCATGAAGTCGGCCGCGGCGGTGACGAGGTTGGCCGGGAGGTCCAGGCGTCCGCCGGCCTTCTTCAGCGCCTGCTGGACGTCCTCCTGGGTGGTGTCGGGGTCGTCGAGCCTGAAGGCGGCGACCTCGGTGGCGGGATAGAGCAGGCAGAGCAGCCACTCCGCGTCGGCGACGCTGCTCTCCTTGCCCCATTCGCCCCACTGCCACTCTCCCCCGTCGAAAGAGTGGCGGGCGACCGCCTGCCAGATGTCCAGCAGATGCTGGCGTGGCTTGATCTGCATCCCATGCCCCTCACACAGGCCGCACTGCCCTCACTTGCGGAATATCGCTGTGCTGTTGTGAAGCCTCATTGGTCAGCCGGCCGGAACGGCCGGATCCGAATTCGCTCGCCACCCATAGGCGACGATCATTCCCGAATATCCGTCGCGTACCGAGGCGGCGGATTCGAGACGCTGCACCTTGAAGTCACGCGCGAATGGTTCGAGGCTCGCGCGCACCTCGTATTCTCCCACGTCACATGCCGGGAAGAAATGCTCGCCGGTGTGATAGCCCGTTGAATGTTCCATGAAGGCGGTGGCGAAGGGGGCGCCGGGGGCGAGGGCGCGCAGGAAACGCTCGACACCGAGCGCGAACTCCTGGTGGGAGGCGGTCATCGACTCGGCGACGAAGAACATCGTCCCGACGGACCAGCGGCCCTCGCGGCTGCCGAGGTCGAAGATGTCGCCCTGCTCCACCCGGACCGTCCTGCGGAACTCCTCCCGCGGGTCCGCGTCCAGGGAGCCGTAGGACTCGTGGGCGCGCAACACGTCCCAGAACTGGTCCCAGTTGGGGTCGTAGGAGTCGACCTGGCCCGCCAGGTACCGGACGTTCGCCGGGGAGCGCTCGAAAAGGGTGATGTCCTCGCACCACGGCAGCATGGCCAGTGCGGGATAGAGATTGGCACCGGCGCCCACGTCGATACCCGAAACGGGACCGAACCCCTGCTTCCGGAAATGCTCGCCGAAATGATCCCGGACCAGATGAAGGATCTCGGCGTCCTCCGCCTGCAAGCGCCGGTAGTTGTGATTGACGTAGGCGATCGGGTCGAATGCCGCCCAGCGCACATCTGCGTTCTTCGGCCGGACGTCCCCCGACGATCTCTGGGTCATTCACTCACGGTACCAAAGGAAGGAGCACCGGGAGCGCGTCGAGGCATAAGCGCCTCGCACTCTTGAACCACCGGATCGCCCTGCTCAAGATGGGCGGATCTCCGTCCGGCAGCAAGAACGGCGGACAAGGGGTACGCGGGGTGCGCAGAGCACTCACCCGCACGAGTGATTTCATTCCCTTACAAAGGGGGCAATCGATGGCTGTGCCGGAGGAGCGTTTCCCCGTCCTCGGTCACCGCTCCGACCAGGCGTTCGTGGCAGGCGTCGGCGACCGGCCGCTGACGATGCGGGGCGTCACCGAGGCGGACCTGCCCGAACTGCTCCGGGTGGACCGGGAGGTCTTCCCCGAGGAGCCGTACCCGTACTTCGTCCTGCGCCAGCACATCGACGTGCACGGGGACCGCATCCTGGTCCTCGACGACGGCGAGTGCCTGCACGGCTACGTGCTCTTCGTGACCACCACGGACGGTTACGTGTGCTGGGTGCTGAGCCTGGCCGTCAGCGCCGACCGGCGCGGCCGGGGCCTCGGCAGGCGGCTGATGCTGGAGGCGCTGCGGCAGCTGCGCCGGGAGCGGGTGCACGAGGTGCGGCTGACCGTCGAGCCCGCCAACGCCGCCGCGATCATGCTCTACCGCACCCTCGGCTTCGCGACCGACGGCCGCGTGCACCGGGACTACCTGGGGCCCGGGGAGGACCGGCTGATCATGACGCTGGGGGCGGCGGGACCGGGCACGGCGTAGTCCCGCCCGAGCCGATCCCCGGTACCGGCCCGGGAGTTGACACCGGGTCAGCCCGAAGCGGACCGGCCGAAGGCGCGCACGTACCGCTTCTGCCACGGCGTCTCCACCGCGCGCCGGTCGTAGTGGCGGCGGACGAAGTCCACGGCCCGGCCGGGGGGTACGCCGTCCAGGACCGCCAGGCACGCCAGCGCCGTACCCGTACGCCCCCGGCCGCCGCCGCAGGCGATCTCGACCCGCTCCCCGGCGGCCCGCTCCCAGGCTTCGCGCAGGGCGGCGCGGGCCGCCGCCCGGTCGGCCGGGAGGCGGAAGTCGGGCCAGCGGACCCACCGGGACTCCCACGGCACCCCGGGCGGGCGGCGGCCCAGCAGGTACAGCGCGAAGCCGGGCGCC
>NZ_AGBF01000255.1 GCF_000225525.1 Streptomyces zinciresistens K42
TGCCCCGTGCCCCCGTCCCGCCCCAGTGCCCCCGACCTGGCCCTCTCCTGGTTGTCAGTGGCGGCGGGTACGGTTTCGGGCATGGGGAAGCAGGCAGGAGCGCACATCGTCTGGGACTGGAACGGCACGCTGTTCCACGACAACGACGCGATCATCGGGGCGACGAACGCCGCCTTCGGCGAGCTGGGACTGAACCCGATCACGATGGAGCAGTACCGCGCGCTGTACTGCGTACCGGTGCCGAGGTTCTACGAGCGGCTGCTCGGGCGGCTGCCCACGGCCGCCGAGTGGGACGTCATGGACGGCACCTTCCACCGCTATTACACCCGGCACCGGACGGCGTGCCGGCTGACCGACGGCGTGACCGAGCTGCTGACCGGGTGGGGCTCGGCGGGGCGCAGCCAGTCGATCCTGAGCATGTACGTCCATGACGAACTCGTCCCGCTGGTGCGGGAGTTCGGGATCGAGGGGCACTTCCTGCGCGTCGACGGGCGTAGGGGGCCGTCCGGGGGCAGCAAGGCCGAGCACATGGTCCGCCACCTCCGGGCACTGACGGGGGTGGACCCCGCGCGCACGGTGGTGATCGGGGACGCCGCCGACGACGCGGTGGCGGCACTGCACGTGGGGGCGCGGGCCGTGCTCTACACCGGCGGTTCGCACGGCCGGGCCAGCCTGGAGGAGACCGGGGCGCCGGTCGTGGACACCCTCGCGGAAGCCGTCGAGGAGGCGGAGCGGCTGGCCGCGTGAGCCCGCCCGCGGCCCGTACGGCGGCGACCCCGGCCCCGTGGCCGGGAGAAGCCCCCTCACGGGCCGGGAGAAGCGGCCTCCCCGCCCCCGGAAATCCGGCGGCCTCCCGGCCCCGGGGTCCCCGCCCCGTCAGCTCACCGATGCCGCAGCCGCAGCCGCGGCACCCGTCACGTCACCGGTGCCTTGGCCCGCAGCACCGTCAGGAACTCCCGCATCCAGGCCGAGTGGTCCGGCCAGGCGCGGGCCGAGACCAGCGTGCCGTCGACCACCGCCTCGGAGTCCTGGAAGGTGGCGCCCGCGGCCTGCATGTCCAGTTCCAGCGCCGGGTAGGCGGTGACGCGCCGCCCGCGCAGGCTGTCGACGGCCGCGGTGAGCAGCGGACCGTGGCAGATCTGGGCGACCGGCTTGTCGGCGTCGAAGAAGGACTTCAGGATCTTGCGCAGCTCCGGGTCGTTGCGCAGGTACTCGGGGGCCCGGCCGCCCGGGACGACGACGGCCGCGTAGTCGCCGGGGTCGACCTCGGAGAAGGCGAGGTCGGCGGGCCAGGTGTAGCCGGGCTTCTCGGTGTAGGTGTCGAAGCCGGGCTCGAAGTCGTGGACGACGAACCGCAGCCTCTTGCGCTCGGGGGCGGCGATGTGGACCTCGTAGCCCTCCTCGCGCAGGCGCTGGTAGGGGTAGAGGACCTCCAGGGACTCGGCGGCGTCGCCGGTGACGACGAGGATCTTCGCTGTCATGTCGGGTGCGCTCCTCTGCTGGCCGGGGCGGACGGCTGCGTCGGGCAGGCCGTACGGGCAACGTGCCGCGGGCCGGCGGGCTTGCCGAGGGGCCGCGCGCCCCGGGCCCGGCCGCCGGGGCGGGAGGGTCCGGTTCCGGAGCGGCGAGCGCTGTTTTCGGACACGGAGCACCGTGCGATGGCCGGTCCTGGACGCGGCGCCCCGGCGCGGGTGTCGCCGCAGCCCTCACCACCACCCTCCCCCGGCCCGCCCGACCCCGCCAGTTACGCCCTCGCCGCCCGCTTTGCCCCTGTGCAGAACGTCAAAGTTCCCTCCCGTGTTTTGTACACATACGGCTCATGACGGCCCCCCTGTAAGGAGCGATAGCCTTAGTGGCGTGATCAGCGCGATAGCTCGCGGGGGCACCGTTGCCCCTGCCCTGCGCCCGGAGGCCACGGACGACATCCGTGCCCGGGTGGCGGTCGCCGGTCTTCGCGGGCGGGACAGGGGCGAAAACGCCCCCCGGACGCCATTCGAACCCCGGGCCCTGACGTCGCAGAGAGCAGCGTCACACCCCCGGGGCAGCTCAAGAATGGCTCATATGACCCCGCTCGTCTCACCTCGCGGCATAGCGTCGAAGCAGACCGGACACCCCGCGTCGTGGCGTTTCCCGGGAGGGGAAGAGACCGAACTTCCTTCAACGTCACGCAACGGCGCGCGACAGGAGCCAGAGGACAATGCAGACCAAGCTGGACGAAGCCAAGGCCGAGCTGCTCGAACGGGCCGCCCGGGTAGCTGAGAACAGTCCGGTCGGGGGGCACCTACCGACCGGGACCAAGGGCGAGGGCGGTTCCGGCATCCCGGACCACGACACCGTGCTCTCGTTCCTCCAGCGCTACTACCTGCACACCGCCCCGGAGGACCTGACCGACCGCGACCCGGTCGACGTCTTCGGAGCCGCCCTTTCGCACTACCGCCTGGCCGAGAACCGCCCCCAGGGCACGGCCAACGTGCGGGTCCACACCCCCACCGTGGAGGAGAACGGCTGGACCTGCAGCCACTCCGTGGTCGAGGTCGTCACCGACGACATGCCCTTCCTCGTCGACTCCGTCACCAACGAGCTGACGCGCCAGGGGCGGGGCATCCACGTGGTGATCCACCCCCAGGTCTTCGTCCGCCGCGACGTGGCGGGCAAGCTCATCGAGGTCCTCGCGGCGCCGCCCGCGGGCGATCCGCCGCACGACACCCACACCGAGTCCTGGATCCACGTCGAGATCGACCGCGAGACCGACCGGGCCGACCTCAAGCAGATCACCGCCGATCTGCTGCGCGTCCTGTCCGACGCCCGCGAGGCCGTCGAGGACTGGGGCAAGATGCGGGACGCGGCCCTGCGCATGGCCGACGAACTGCCCGGCGAGCCCCGCTCCGACCTCGGCGAGCACGATGTCGAGGAAGCCCGCGAGCTGCTGCGCTGGCTCGCCGACGACCACTTCACCTTCCTCGGCTACCGCGAGTACGACCTGCGCGAGGACGACTCGCTGGCGCCCGTGCCCGGCACCGGCCTCGGCATCCTGCGCTCCGACCCGCACCACTCCGAGGGCGACAGCCACCCGGTCAGCCCGTCCTTCGAGCGGCTGCCCGCCGACGCCCGCGCCAAGGCGCGCGAGCACAAGCTGCTCATCCTCACCAAGGCCAACAGCCGCTCGACCGTGCACCGGCCGTCGTACCTCGACTACGTCGGGGTGAAGAAGTTCGACGCGAACGGCGAGGTCGTCGGCGAGCGGCGCTTCCTCGGACTGTTCTCCTCCGCCGCCTACACCGAGTCCGTGCGCCGCGTCCCCGTGATCCGGCGCAAGGTCGACCAGGTGCTGCGCGGCGCGGGCTTCTCGCCCCACAGCCACGACGGACGCGACCTGCTCCAGATCCTGGAGACCTACCCGCGCGACGAGCTCTTCCAGACCCCCGTCGACGAGCTGCGGCAGATCGCCACCTCCGTGCTCTACCTCCAGGAGCGCCGCCGGCTGCGGCTGTACCTGCGGCAGGACGAGTACGGCCGCTACTACTCCGCTCTCGTCTACCTCCCGCGCGACCGCTACACCACCGGCGTGCGGCTGCGGATCGTCGACATCCTCAAGGAGGAACTCCAGGGCGTCAGCGTCGACTTCACGGCCTGGAACACCGAGTCGATCCTCTCCCGGCTGCACTTCGTCGTCCGGGTCCCGCCGGGCACCGAGCTGCCGCAGCTGTCCGACAGCGACAAGGAGCACATCGAGGCCCGCCTGGTGGAGGCCGCCCGGTCCTGGGCCGACGGCTTCGCCGACGCGATGAACGCCGAGCTGGGCGAGGAGCGCGCCGCCGAACTGCTGCGCCGCTACGCCAACGCCTTCCCCGAGGGCTACAAGGCCGACCACTCCCCGCGCGCGGCGGTCTCCGACCTCGTCCACCTGGAGCAGCTCGACGAGAACGACAACTTCTCGCTCAGCCTCTACGAGCCGGTCGGTGCCGCTCCCGAGGAGCGCCGCTTCAAGATCTACCGCACGGGCGCGGCCGTCTCCCTGTCCGCCGTCCTGCCGGTCCTCAGCCGGCTCGGCGTCGAGGTCGTCGACGAGCGGCCCTACGAACTGCGCTGCTCCGACCGCAGCGTCGCCTGGATCTACGACTTCGGACTGCGCATGCCGCGCTCCGCGGCCGGCGACCACTTCGGCGACGACGCCCGCGAGCGCTTCTCGGAGGCGTTCGCCGCCACCTGGACCGGCAAGGCCGAGAACGACGGCTTCAACGCCCTCGTGCTGAGCGCCGGGCTCACCTGGCGCCAGGCGATGGTGCTGCGGGCGTACGCGAAGTACCTGCGCCAGGCCGGCTCCACCTTCAGCCAGGACTACATGGAGGACACCCTCCGCAACAATGTCCACACCACCCGGCTGCTGGTCTCCCTGTTCGAGGCGCGGATGTCGCCGGACCGCCAGAGCGCGGGCCGCGAGATCGTGGACGCGCTGCTCGAAGAGGTCGACGCGGCCCTCGACCAGGTCGCGAGCCTGGACGAGGACCGCATCCTGCGGTCCTTCCTGACCGTCATCACGGCGACGCTGCGCACCAACTTCTTCCAGGAGGCCGCGGGCGGGCACCCGCACGACTACGTCTCCATGAAGTTCGACCCGCGGGCCATCCCCGACCTGCCCGCCCCGCGCCCGGCGTTCGAGATCTGGGTCTACTCGCCCCGCGTCGAGGGCGTCCACCTGCGCTTCGGCAAGGTCGCGCGCGGCGGTCTGCGCTGGTCCGACCGGCGTGAGGACTTCCGCACCGAGATCCTCGGGCTGGTCAAGGCGCAGATGGTGAAGAACACCGTCATCGTGCCGGTCGGCGCCAAGGGCGGCTTCGTCGCCAAGCAGCTCCCGGACCCGTCCGCGGACCGTGACGCCTGGCTGGCCGAGGGCGTCGCCTCCTACAAGACGTTCATCTCGGCGCTGCTCGACATCACCGACAACATGGTGGCCGGCGAGGTCGTCCCGCCCGCCGACGTCGTCCGCCACGACGAGGACGACACCTATCTCGTCGTCGCCGCCGACAAGGGCACCGCGACCTTCTCCGACATCGCCAACGGGGTCGCCGAGCACTACAACTTCTGGCTCGGGGACGCCTTCGCCTCCGGCGGCTCGGCCGGCTACGACCACAAGGGCATGGGCATCACCGCCCGCGGTGCCTGGGAGTCCGTCAAGCGGCACTTCCGGGAGCTGGGCGTCGACACGCAGAGCGAGGACTTCACGGTCGTCGGCATCGGCGACATGTCCGGTGACGTGTTCGGCAACGGCATGCTGCTGTCCGAGCACATCCGCCTGGTCGCCGCCTTCGACCACCGGCACATCTTCATCGACCCGAACCCCGACGCGGCCGCCTCCTACGCCGAGCGCCGCCGTCTGTTCGAACTGCCGCGCTCCAGCTGGGAGGAGTACGACACCGCTCTGCTGTCCGCCGGCGGCGGGATCTTCCCGCGCAGCGCCAAGGCCGTCACGGTCAACGCGCACATCCGCGAGGCCCTCGGCATCGAGGGCAAGGTCTCCAAGATGACCCCGGCCGACCTGATGAAGGCCATCCTCCAGGCGCCGGTGGACCTGCTGTGGAACGGCGGCATCGGCACGTACGTCAAGGCCAGCACGGAGTCGAACGCCGACGTCGGCGACAAGGCCAACGACGTCATCCGCGTCGACGGCGCCGACCTGCGGGTCAGGGTCGTCGGCGAGGGCGGCAACCTGGGCCTGACCCAGCTCGGCCGGATCGAGTTCGCCCGGCACGGCGGCAAGATCAACACCGACGCCATCGACAACAGCGCCGGGGTGGACACCTCCGACCACGAGGTGAACATCAAGATCCTGCTGAACGGCCTGGTCGCCGAGGGCGACATGACCGTCAAGCAGCGCAACAAGCTGCTCGCCGAGATGACCGACGAGGTCGGCCGGCTCGTGCTGCGCAACAACTACGCGCAGAACACGGCGATCGCCAACGCGCTCGCCCAGTCCAAGGACATGCTCCACGCCCAGCAGCGCTTCATGAAGCACCTGGTCAGGGAGGGGCACCTGGACCGGGCCCTGGAGTTCCTGCCCACCGACCGGCAGATCCGCGAACGGGTCGGCTCCGGCGACGGCCTGACCGGCCCGGAGACGGCCGTCCTGCTGGCGTACACGAAGATCACCGTCGCCGAGGAGCTGCTGCACACCTCGCTGCCGGACGACCCGTACCTGAGCACCCTGCTGCACGCGTACTTCCCCACCGAGCTGCGCGAGCAGTTCCCCGAGTACCTGGTCAGCCATCCGCTGCGGCGTGAGATCACCACGACCGTGCTGGTCAACGACACGGTCAACACGGGCGGTACGACCTATCTGCACCGGCTGCGCGAGGAGACCGGCGCCTCGCTGGAGGAGATCGTCCGGGCGCAGACCGTGGCCCGCGCGATCTTCCGCTCGGCGGAGGTGTGGGACGCGGTCGAGAGCCTCGACAACAGGGTGGAGGCCGAGGTCCAGACCCGGATCCGGCTGCACTCGCGCCGCCTCGTCGAGCGCGGCACGCGCTGGCTGCTGAACAACCGCCAGCAGCCGCTCCAGCTCGCCGAGACCGCCGACTTCTTCGCCGACCGGGTCGAGCAGGTGTGGTCGGAGCTGCCCAAGCTGCTGCGCGGCGCGGACCTCGACTGGTACCAGCAGATCCACGACGAGCTGACCGGCGCCGGGGTCACCGCGGAGATCGCCACCCAGGTCGCCGGGTTCTCCTCGGCGTTCCCGACGCTCGACATCGTCTCGGTGGCCGACCGCACGGGCAAGGACCCGATGGACGTCGCCGAGGTGTACTACGACCTCGCCGACCGGCTGCACATCACCCAGCTCATGGACCGCATCAGCGAGCTGCCGCGCGTCGACCGCTGGCAGTCCATGGCCCGCGCCTCCATCCGCGAGGACCTCTACGCCGCCCACGCGGCGCTGACCTCGGACGTCCTGGCCGCCGGCAACGGCACCGCGACACCCGAGCAGCGCTTCGGCCTGTGGGAGGAGAAGAACGGCGCGATCCTCGCCCGAGCCCGCACCACGCTGGAGGAGATCCGCTCGTCGGACTCCTTCGACCTGGCCAACCTGTCGGTGGCCATGCGGACCATGCGCACCCTGCTGCGGTCGCACGCCTGAGCCGCAGGACCGGGTGAGGCACACCCGCACCGAGCGCCCCGGGCCGACCGCCCGGGGCGCTCCCGCATTCCGGACAGAACGGGAATTACAGTGCAGGCGTGAGCACGATGCGGACCGCGCTGCGCAGGACCACGCTGATCCCGCAGGCCGCCGCCGCGGCCCTGCTCGTCCTCCTCGCCCTGGTGGTCGCCCGGCTCCCCTGGGCCGGTGACCTCGGTATGCACGCCGCGACCGTGGAACGGCTGCGCCACAGCCTCCTCGACCCCGGCAACCCGCTGGTCGACGCGGACACCCCGAGCCCGTACTACTCGCCGTGGACGCTGCTCCTCGGCTCCCTCGCACGCGTCGGCGGCCTCTCGGTCTTCGTGGTGCTGAGGATCGGCGCGCTGGTCGCGCTGGCGGTGCTGGTCACGGGCGTACGGCGGTACGTGCGGACGCTGAGCGCGCACCGGGCGGCGCCCGCGCTCGCCCTGCTGTGCCTGCTGCTGCTGTGGGGGACCTCGGTGTTCACCTGGAGCGGGTTCCTCGGGCTGAACTCCCTGGCGCTCACCGCGTCCTACCCGAGCGTCCTCGCGCTCGGGCTCGCCTTCCACCTGTGGGCCTCGCTGACGGGCGCCCTCGCGCGGCCGGCCGGATGGCCGGTGTGGACGGCGCTCGGCGTGCTCTGGGCGGTGATCCTGCTCGTCCACCAGTTCTCCGGCGTCGTGGCCTCGCTGGGGGCGCTCGCCACGGTGGCCGCCGCGCG
>NZ_AGBF01000254.1 GCF_000225525.1 Streptomyces zinciresistens K42
CGGCGGGTGCGTCCGCCTCGGGCGCCGGGGGCGCGGCGAAGTCGATGCGCCCCATGTGCCGGTTCATGGACTTCATCAGGCCCCACACCGCGAGACCCAACACGGCGAAGACGATGAAGCCGAGGACGCCCGGGGTGACCTTGTTGGGGTCCACCTCCTTGGCGAGGGTGACGAACGGTGCCGATGCCAGAGTTGCGCTTACGCTCATGTCAGGCATTGTCGCGGATGCCCGCGAAGAGGTCGTCCTCGGGGAGGGAAGTGGCGACGAGAGCCTTCGCGAGCTCGTACTCCTCCGTCGGCCAGACCTTCTTCTGGAGATCCATCGGGACGCGGAACCAGCCGCCGTCGGGGTCGATCTGCGTGGCGTGCGCGATCAGCGCCTTGTCGCGGATCTCGTAGAAGTCGGCGCACGGGACGTGCGTGGTGATCGTGCGCTCGACGCGCTCGAACTCGTCCCAGCGCTTGAGCCAGTCCCCGTACGGCGACTCCAGGCCGTGCTCCAGCATGGCGTGGTGCAGTGCCTCGGTGCGGGGGCGGTTGAAGCCCTGGTTGTAGTAGAGCTTGAGCGGCTGGTACGCCGTGCCGTACTCGGCCTCCGGGTACTTCCCGGTGTCCGCCGCGCCCTCGAAGGCCACCATCGAGATCTTGTGGGTCATGATGTGGTCGGGGTGCGGGTAGCCGCCGTTCTCGTCGTAGGTGGTGATCACCTGGGGGCGGAAGGAGCGGATCTGCTTCACCAGCTCGCCGGCCGCCTTGTCGACGTCCTCCAGCGCGAAGCAGCCCTCGGGCAGCGGCGGCAGCGGGTCGCCCTCGGGCAGACCGGAGTCGACGAAGCCGAGCCACTCCTGCCCGACGCCGAGGATCTCGCGGGCCTCGTCCATCTCCTTCTTGCGCACCTCGTGGATGTGCGCCTCGATGTAGGCGTCGCCCTGGAGCTTCGGGTTGAGGACGGAGCCGCGCTCCCCGCCCGTGCAGGTCACCACCAGCACGTCCACCCCCTCGGACACGTACTTCGCCATGGTCGCCGCGCCCTTGCTCGACTCGTCGTCGGGGTGGGCGTGGACGGCCATCAGTCGCAGCTGGTCAGTCAAGACTCGATCCTCGTAAGTCGGCGCCCGGTGTGAACCGGCGCAGTCGGTGGGTGCCGTCCCGCGGGACGTCGGGTGAGGGGTGGTGCTCAGGCCGCGGGCGGGCGGCTTCTATAGTGACCGAATCGGGGGGCGGATAATTCCGGGTACGGCCCGGCAGCCCCGTTTTCCGGGACGACCGTCCCGCCCCGGCGAGAGGACGATCATGAGCACGACGAGCACGCGGCTGCCCGACAACCGGTACGGCCGTTCGTCGGAGGAGAGCGCCGACCGCACGCTCAAGATCGTCGGAGCCGTGCTCGGTGCGCTGCTGCTGGCCCTGATCGGCTACTTCGCGTGGTACTACGTCGGACAGAACAAGATCAGCGGGGAAGTCATCAAGTTCTCCCCCGGCAAGACCGCCGTGACGGTGCATCTGGAGGTCCGCAAGGACGCCGGCGCCTCCGGCTACTGCACGGTCCGCTCCCAGGCGGAGAGCGGTGCGGAGGTCGGCCGGGCGGACTTCCGGTTCACCGGCGACGCCACGCGCATCGACCGGGTAGTGACGCTCCGCACGACGTCCCCGGGGACCACGGCCGAGCTGCTCGGCTGCTATCCCGACTGATGCCGTTGACCGTTTCCGGTCGAGGCTGATCGACACCGACCGGAGCGGTCCGGATCGCGTAGGCACTGACCTGCGTTCATGTGAATCTGATGGCTTATGTCCTCCCCCTTCGGCCACGGAATTGTTAGGCTCGTGGTTTCGCCCTTCCGTGAAGGAACATTCTTCTGGGTAGGGCGATGCTTTGTATTCCCAGTACCGACGAGGAGCACCTGTGACCCAGACCAGCGAGAACGTCACCTGGCTGACCCAGGAGGCGTACAACCAGCTCAGGGCCGAGCTGGAGTACCTGTCTGGTCCTGCGCGCACGGAGATCGCAGCCAAGATCGCGGCCGCGCGCGAGGAGGGCGACCTGCGCGAGAACGGCGGGTACCACGCGGCCAAGGAGGAGCAGGGCAAGCAGGAGCTGCGGGTCCGCCAGCTGACCCAGCTCCTGGAGAACGCCCAGGTCGGCGAGGCGCCCGCCTCCGCGGACGGCGCGGTGGCGCCGGGCATGGTCGTCACGATCGCCTTCGACGGCGACGAGGACGACACCACGACCTTCCTGCTCGCCTCCCGCGAGTACGCCAGCTCCGACATCGAGACCTACTCGCCGCAGTCCCCGCTGGGCTCCGGCGTGATCGGCCACAAGGTCGGCGAGGACGCGCAGTACGAGCTGCCGAACGGCAGGACGGCGTCCGTACGGATCCTCAAGGCCGAGCCCTACAGCGGCTGACCCGCCCCACGGCGGCGACACCCGTCCGGCATCCCCTCCCACGAGCCCCCGCCGCCCCACGGCACGGGGGCTCGTCGTCTGGGGGGCGGCGGCGCTCCTCCCGGTGCGCGCGGGCACGGAGCCGACGGGGACCGCGGCGGCGGGTGCCCGGTGTCTCACGTCCCGGTGCGCGGGCACGGCGCACCCATCCGGGAGAGGGCACGCCCGGAGCGGGACGGCGGGCCGAACGGCCCGCGGACGCACCCGGCGCCGGTGCTGCCACCGGACCCCGCGCCGGCGGTGGCGGCGGACCCCGCGCACCGGCTACGGCGGCGGGCCCACGCGCCTCGGCCGGCGGCTGATCACTCGGTGAGGGGCCAGCCGATGACCTGGTCGAGATCGAGGCCGCGCAGGACCGCGTGGTCGAGCCTGATGCCGGTGGTGTCGGTCAGCCCGCGCGGCGGGAGGCCGGTGCGGACCTGGCCCAGGTGCGCATGGCTCAGGTCCGCCTCGCGAAGATCGGCACCGGTCAGGTCGCAGCCCGCCAGGGAGACCCCTCGCAGGGAGGCACCGCGCAGCCGGGTACCGCCGAAATCGCACAGCGTGAAGGTGCAGCCGTCCAGGGTGGCGTGACGCAGATCGGCCCCGCGGAACGAGCACCGGGTGAACCGCAACTGCCGCAGGTGCACCGAGACGAGATCAGCGCCCGCGAAGGACTCCCGGCGCAGAGCCGCATACCGAGGGCGCGACGCAAGGTCTTCCTTCACCGCCGCCCCTCTGCCCATGCGGGGCATCGTGCCAGCCCTGGCGGACCGCTGTCGTCGGCATTTCCCGGCAGCGGTCCCCCGGGAGGGGCGGGGCGCCGGGCGCACCCGGGCTGTCGCGCGGGAGAGTGCGGCGGCGGACCGGAGGCCACGGACGAGCGGCCGACCCTGGCGAACGGGCTCCGCGAAGGCAGAGCGGTCAGCCGTTCGCCCGGCGGTACTTGCGGACGGCGAGAGTGCGGAAGATCGCGACGATCACGATCGAGTAGATCAACGACGCCCACACCGGATGCTGCATGGGCCAGGCGCCGGACTGCGACAAGCCGGGGTCGCCGAAGAGCTGGCGGCACGCCTGCACGGTGGCGCTGAAGGGGTTCCAGTCCGCGATGTGCCGAAGCCAGGGGGTCATCTGACTGGAATCCACGAAAGCGATCGAAATGAACGTCACGGGGAAGAGCCAGATCAGTCCGCCGGAGGTGGCCGCCTCCGGTGTCCGGACGCTCAGCCCGATCAGAGCACCGATCCAGGTGAACGCGTATCCGAGCAGGAGCAGCAGGCCGAAGGCGCCCAGGATCTTCCCGAGGTTGGTCGGCTCCGCGGAGCCGGGCCGCCACCCCACGATCAGGGCGACGATCGCGAGGACGAGCAAGGTGATCGCCGTCTGCACCAGGTCGGCCACCGTGCGCCCGGTGAGCACGGCGCCACGCGCCATGGGCAGTGAGCGGAAGCGGTCGATGAGCCCCTTGTGCATGTCGTCCGCGATGCCGGCTCCCGCCCCCGCGGTCGCGAAGGTGACGGTCTGGGCGAAGATGCCCGCCATCAGGAAGTTCTTGTAGACGTCCGGGTCCGTGGTGGTGCCGATCTTCAGCGAGCCGCCGAAGACGTACGTGAAGAGGACCACGAACATCACCGGCTGGATGACACCGAAGAGAAGCATCTCGGGAATCCGGGTCATCCGAATCAGGTTCCGTCGGGCGATGACCAGGGAGTCGTTCACGGCGCTCACTTGCCTGCCTCCTCGGCCTGGGTGTCGTCCTCGTCCTTCGTCTCGGCCACGTGTCCGGTCAGGGAGAGGAACACGTCGTCGAGGGTGGGGCGGCGCAGGCCGATGTCGTCGATCTCGATGCCCCGGGAGTCGAGCTCGCGGATGACCTCCGCGAGGAGCTTGGCGCCTCCGGTCACGGGCACCGTGAGCTTGCGCGTGTGCACCTCGACCGCTGTCTCGCCCTTGCCGAAACCGCTCAGCACCTCGGACGCCGGGCGGATGTCCTCGCGCTGGTGCACCACGACCTCGACGCGCTCCCCGCCGGTGCGGGCCTTGAGCTGGTCGGAGGTGCCCTGGGCGATGACCCGGCCGTGGTCGACGACCGCGATGTCGTGCGCCAGGTGGTCGGCCTCCTCCAGGTACTGGGTGGTCAGCAGCAGTGTCGTCCCGGCCGAGACCAGCCGCTTGATGACCTCCCACAGCATCTGGCGGTTGCGCGGGTCCAGGCCGGTGGTCGGCTCGTCCATGAACATCACGGGCGGTGAGACCACGAGGGCGGCCGCGAGGTCGAGACGCCGGCGCATGCCGCCGGAGTAGGTCTTGGCGGGGCGGTCGGCGGCGTCGGCGAGGCTGAACTGCTCCAGCAGCTCGCTCGCGCGGGCCTTCGCCGCCTTTGCCCTCATCTGGTAGAGCTGGCCCACCATCTGGAGGTTCTCGCGGCCGGTCAGGTACTCGTCGACCGCGGCGAACTGGCCGGACAGGCCGATCGAGCGGCGTACGGCGTCGGGCTGCTTGAGGACGTCGATGCCCGCGACGACCGCCGAGCCGCTGTCCGGGCGCAGCAGCGTCGTCAGACAGCGGACGGCTGTGGTCTTGCCCGCGCCGTTCGGCCCGAGCAGACCGAGGACCGTGCCCTCGGGGACGTCGAGGTCGACGCCGTCCAGAGCCCTTACGTCACCGAAGGTCTTCACCAGGCCTTCGGCATAGATGGCGCCTGGCATATGAATCTCCACGTCGTCGGGGAAATCTTCGGGAAGCCTAGGTTTGCACTGTTCGTCCGGTGCTGTGACCCGAAGCCACATCACACCGGGCGCTGCCACCGTAACGCGATGTATCGCGTCTCTCAATGGATTTTCACGAACGAGCGACAGGGCTCCCCGGGCCGCCTCCCGCCCCGGCCCGCGGCTCAGCCGATGACGGTGTAGCCCGCCTCGCGCAGGGCCCGGCCGACCTCGGCGCGGTGCGCGGGACCCTTGGTCTCCAGGTGCAGCTCCACTTCCGCCTCCGTGAGCCCGAGCCGCGGATCGGTCCGTACGTGACTCACATCGAGGACGTTGGCGTCGACCGCTGACAACGTGCCGAGAAGTGCCGCGAGCGCGCCCGGCCGGTCCGTCAGCCGCAGCCGAACGGCCAGGTAGCGGCCCTGCGCCGCCATGCCGTGCCGCAGCACCCGCTCCAGCAGCACCGGGTCGACGTTGCCGCCGGACAGCACCGCCACCACCGGCCCCCCGAACGCGCCGGGGTCGCCCAGCAGCGCCGCGACGGGACTCGCCCCCGCCGGTTCGACCACGAGCTTGGCCCGCTCCAGGCACAGCAGCAGCGCCGCGGCCAGTTCGTCCTCGCTGACGGTGCGGACCTCGTCGACGAACTCGCCGACGATCCGGAACGGCAGGTCGCCGGGCCGGCCCACCCTGATGCCGTCGGCCATGGTCGCCGGACCGTCGAGCGCGACCGGGCGGCCCGCCGCCAGCGAGGGCGGATAGGCCGCGGCGCCCGCCGCCTGCACCCCCACGACGCGCACGTCGGGCCGCAGGGACTTCACCGCCGTCGCGATGCCCGCCGCGAGCCCGCCGCCGCCGATGCCGACGACGATCGTGCGCACCTCCGGGCACTGCTCCAGGATCTCCAGCCCGACCGTGCCCTGGCCCGCGATGACGTCGGGGTGGTCGAAGGGGTGGATGAACACCGCGCCCGTGTCGGCCGCGTAATCCTGGGCGGCGGCGAGCGTCTCGTCGACGACCTGGCCGTGCAGGCGCACCTCGGCGCCGTAGTCCTCGGTGGCGCTGATCTTCGGGAGCGGGGCGCCCCTCGGCATGAACACCGTGGCGCGCACCCCGAGCAGCGACGACGCGAGCGCGACGCCCTGCGCGTGGTTGCCCGCGCTCGCGGCCACGACCCCCGCCGCCCGTTCCTCCGGGAGCAGCCCGGCGATCCGCACATAGGCGCCGCGCAGTTTGAACGAACCGGTCCGCTGGAGGTTCTCGCACTTGAGGTGCACCGGCGCGCCGACCATCCGGGAGAGGTGCCTGCTGCTCTCCATCGCCGTCATCCGCGCCACCCCCGCGAGCATCTTCCGCGCGCCGCGCACGTCGTCGAGGGTGACGGGCGGCGGAAGCGGCGGAAGGGGGGCCGTGCGGTGGCTCATGCCTCGAGTCTCGCAGTTCACAGCCGTCGCACCGCGGTGTGACCAAGCACCGAGACGGGTTTGCGCAGCGCCGGTACGCCCCGCGGCCCGGCCGCGTACCCTGTCCCCCAACCCAGCACCCCCCATTCATGAAGTGAGCCCCCGGCCATGCCCACAACACCTGGAATGTCGATGGACATGACGAGCGTCGCCGACAGCGGTCCCCTCGACACGCTGCAGCACGAGGTGGCGGTGTTCGCCCGCCGTGCCGAACAGACCCGGCTCGGCGGCGTCGGGCAGGTGCGCAACTCCATGGACCGCGCCGCGTATCTGCTGCTCAACCGCCTCGACAAGGAAGGCCCGATGGGCGTCAAGGCGCTCGCGGCGAGCATGGGGATCGACTCGTCGACGGTGACCCGCCAGGTGGCGCCGCTCGTCGACACGGGGCTGGTCAAGCGCACCTCGCACCCCGAGGACGGCCGTGCCGTGGTGCTCCAGCTGTCCCCGCGCGGGCAGTCCCGGCTGGACGAAGTACGGGCGTCCAGGCGCCAGTTGATGGCCGAGCTGACGCAGGACTGGGCCCCGGAGGAGCGTACGGCGTTCTGCACGCTCCTCACCCGCTTCAACACCGCCCTGTCCTCGCGGATGGCGCCCCAGGGGGCCGCGGGCACGGACGCCCCGTCCTGACCGGCACGGCCCCGGGGAGCGCCGGCGCGGCGGGGGTGCGCCGCCCGCCGCGGGTCTTCTCGGGAGCGGCACGCGCGTGCGGGGTGATCCCGCCGGAGCCTTCGCCGCAGTGGCCGCCTTCCCGGCACGCGCGCGTGCGGGTGACCGGTTCCCGGCCCTTGACCCGGGGCCGCCGCTGGCCTCATATGAAACCGGGCCCCGCGCACTGTCCGGGCCCGGTCCTCGCAACGCGGTCAGGCGGGAGGGGCGGTGGGAGAACGGCGTGCGCTCCGGGACGCCCGCCGCGACAGGGAGTTCGAGGCGTTCGTCGCGGGCGCGGCTGGGCGGCTGCTGCATGCCGCGACCCTGCTCACCGCGGAGCCGCCGCACGGCAATCCGCGCGCGCGGCGCCTGCTGACGCTGTCCCTGGCGCACACGTACGCGCGCTGGGACCGGTTGCGCGGCGAGGATCCCTACGACCGTGCCCGCCAGGAGCTGGCCGCCCGCTTCGCGCGGGCCGCCTGGCACCGGTACGGCGGTCCCGTCGACCTCGGCCGGTTCCGCCGCCGCCCCGCCGGTCCCCTCGCCCGGCTCTCGCCGCGGGAACGCCTGGTCCTGGTCCTGCGGCTGTACGAGGGGGTCGCCGAGGAGCAGACGGCGGCGCTGCTGGGTCTGCCGAGGGAGCGCGTGGAGGCGATCTGCGCCCGCGCCACGGCGGCCCTGCTGGAGCCGCCGCGCCCTGCCGCGCAGGCCGTGCCGGGCGCGAAGGCGGTGTCGCCGTGAACCGCGCGCAGCGCGAGGC
>NZ_AGBF01000253.1 GCF_000225525.1 Streptomyces zinciresistens K42
GACCGGCCCACCCGCTCCCGGGCGCGGGCCCGGCCCCGCCCCTCCCGGCCGGGGACGGGGCGGATCGCCGTCATGGCGGCGGGGGCGGCGCTCTTCGTGGCCGCGATGCTGCTCGGGATGACGTGGTTCTCGCCCGACAGCACCGGGGGCGAGGGCACCCGGTCCGACGCGTCGCCGAGTCCGGGCACCTCGGCGTCCACCGATTCCACCGATTCCACCGGCCCGAGGACGGCGGCACCGACGCGGACACGGAAGCAGCCCCCGGCCCCGACGCCCGCACAGACGCCGACGCCGACTCCGTCGACGAGTGGCGCGCGGGACGGGCAGGGGGCCGACGACCGGCGGCGGGACGGACGGCAGCCGCGGCGCGGGCGGGACGGGGGCGAGCAGGACGGCGCGTCGCAGCCGCAGAACGACGGTGACGGCGACGGCGGCGATGACGGCGACGACTGACCGCCGGGCAGACGCAGACGACCCGCGAGTCCGGGTCCTCCGCGGGGCGGAGGAGCCGGCCGGACGTACCGGCGGACTCGCGGGTCGGGTGACTGCTGGGATTGGGCCGGCTGCACGCGTCGTTCACATGCGGGTCCGGCACCGCACTGGGTGGGGTGACGGGCCGCTAGCCCGCAGCCACCTCACGCGTCCGGTATCCATACATCTGCCGAACCACCTCCCTTCTCGTGTGCACCCCACACTAGGAAGCCCCCGGCAGCCGATCAACCGCTTTTTTTCCCCCGTACGCTTCCGCGCCCGCCGGTCCGCGCGGGAAGATCGGGATTGAGGGGCACCTCCGCCGGGGATGCGGTTCCCAGGTCCGCGGCGGGCCCGCGTGCAACGATTCCCTCAATCTTGGGGAACTCGGTGTGTGCTGTGTCACGTTCCAGTTAGATGATTGCGAGTGAGCGAACCGACGCGTCGTACGTGCGGACGCAGCTTGGCAGGGGGTCCATGTGAGTGCTTCCCGGCGTAGTGGGACCACCGACGAGCTGGGGCCGGACGAGCCCGAGCGCGACGGTCGGGACGGCGCGCCGCCGGCCGGTGAGGAGTCCCCGCCGGGCGGCTCGGACCTGCTGGCCGCGCTGCTGGACGGCATGGACGCCGCCCTGTGCGCCTTCGACGCGGCGGGCGTCGTCACCCACTGGAACCGCGAGGCGGAGCGCATCCTCGGCTGGAGCGCCGCGGAGGCCGTGGGCCGGCACGGCTTCGCCGGCTGGGCCGTGCGCGAGGCCGACGCCGCGGAGGTCGAGGGGCGGCTGATGTCCGCCATGGACGCCCCGGGGCGCCAGGTGCACGAGTTCGCGCTGCTGACCAAGGAGGGCGGCCGGGTCCTCGTCCGGACGCAGTCGGCCGCCGTCCGCGGTCCCGACGGCAAGCCCGCCGGGGTGTACTGCGCCTTCAGCGAGGTGCACGCGCAGATCGACCTGGAGCGCTCGATCGCCCTGAGCGAGGCCCTGTTCGAGGACGCCTCCTGGGGCGTGGTGCTGGTCGACGCGGACCTGCGGCCCGCCGTGGTGAACGCGCACGCGGCCCGCGCCCTGGGCGTCGGCCGCACCTCCGTGCTGGGGCGCCCCCTCGGGGAACTGCTCGCCCAGGGCGTCGAGGAGCTGGAGAGCGCGCTGACCCATGTGCTGGCGGAGGGGGCGCCGCCAGCGCCCGCCGAGATCTGGGTGGGGGTGCGCACGCCGGAGGGCGAGCGGCGCCGCTGCTGGCGGTGCGGCTTCGTCCGGCTTGCCTCGCCGCTCGCGGAGGAGCCCGTGCCGCTGGGCGTGGGCTGGCTCTTCCAGGACGTGACCCAGGCCAGGCAGGCGGAGCAGGAGGCCGCGCTGCTGCGGTTCCGCACCAACCAGCTGCACCGCGCGGCGCGGGCCGCGGCGGAGTGCGAGGACCCGGGCGAGGCGGCGACCGTGCATCTGGACTTCGCGCTCGCGGGCTTCGCCGACCACGCCCTGATCGACCGGACCGCCGGGGGCCCGCTGTCGGACGCGCAGACCGCCGGCCCGGTGCGGCTGGTGCGGGTCGCCGTGACACCGTCGGGCGCGCCGGGGCCGTCCCGGCTCGGCGGGGAGGCCGGGCTGCCGGTCCGCTACGGCGAGGGGCACCCGGCGCTCCAGTGCGTGGCGCGCTCCGGCTCGGTGCGGGCGGCCGCGGGCGAGGTGCCGCCCGAGCGGGCCCGCGAGTGGGCGACCGCCCGGCAGTGGCCGCAGGACGCGGTGCACGCGCTGTGCGCGGTGCTGCGCAGCCGGGGCCGGACCCTGGGCGTCGTGACGTTTCTGCGGGGTGCCGGGCGCACCGCCTTCGAGCGCGGCGACGCGGTCCACGCGGAGGACGTGGCCGCCCGGATCGCCGTCGCCCTGGATCTGGCGGGGGAGCGGACGGCCCGGCCGGCCGCGGACGGGGAGTAGCACCGCCCGCGGCGGGCCCGCCGGTTCAGCGCCGGTAGAAGATCCGGTCGCCGTACTTCTCGAAGACCCGGCTGTTCCAGTCGAGGCCGCCGTCGACGTTGCCCGAGCGCAGCAGCGGAGGTTCGATCCCGCGGGCCGCCAGCGAGGCCGCCGCCGTGGCCATGACGGCCTGGAGCAGGGCCGTGGTGACGACCGTGGAGGCGGGGGCGAAGGGCGCCGGGATGGGATCGAGGGTGAGTTCCGCGTCCCCGACCGGGATCCGGGAGTCCAGGACGATGTCGCAGTGGTCCTTGAGGAAGGTGCCCGAGACGTGCCGGGACGTCGTCTCGGAGGCGTACGCCACCGAGGTCACGCCGATGACGTGGACGCCGCGCGCGCGGGCGCTCGTCGCCATCTCCACCGGCAGCGCGTTGCGGCCCGAGAGGGAGATGACGACGAGGGTGTCGCCCTCGCGCAGCGGGGAGGTGTCGAGGACCGCGCTCGCGAGGCCGTCGACGCGCTCCAGGGCGGAGCCCAGCGTGGCCGGCACGACGTCGACGCCGACGGCCCCGGGCACCGCGAGCAGGTTCATCAGGGCGAGCCCGCCCGCGCGGTAGACCAGGTCCTGGGCGGCGAGCGAGGAGTGGCCGGCGCCGAACGCGAACAGCCGGCCCCCGGCGGCGACGGTGTCCGCGAGCAGGGCACCGGCCGCCTCGATGTTCTCGGCCTCCTCCGCGCGGACCCGCTGGAGCAGGCCGATGGCGGCGTCGAAGAACTGGTCGGCCGGCTTGCTGTCGCTCATGCGTGCCTCCGGGGTGACGGTGCGGTGCGGTGCGGTGCGGATCACGGTGCGGTCTGGACCAGTGCGGTGTCAATACGGGCTCCGCGCGGCGGGAAGGCGGCCCGCCGGGACGTCCCGGGGTGCGCGGCGCCTGTGGAAAAGCCGGTTTCGGCGGGGCGACACGGTTGTCAGTGCCATCCGGCAGAATTGGGTCAGGGCCAGCGCACGCGCCGTGGAGCTGTCTCGCTTCCGGCTGAGCTAATCGCAGAGCTAATCGAGGGGCACGTATGTCCGGACTGATCGACACCACGGAGATGTATCTCCGCACCATCCTCGAGCTGGAGGAGGAAGGTGTGGTCCCCATGCGCGCCCGGATCGCCGAGCGGCTGGACCAGAGCGGCCCGACCGTGAGCCAGACGGTGGCGCGCATGGAGCGTGACGGGCTGGTGTCCGTGGCGTCCGACCGGCACCTGGAGCTCACGGACGAGGGGCGCCGGCTGGCCACCCGCGTCATGCGCAAGCACCGTCTCGCCGAGTGCCTGCTCGTCGACGTGATCGGGCTGGAGTGGGAGCAGGTGCACGCCGAGGCGTGCCGCTGGGAGCACGTGATGAGCGAGGCCGTCGAGCGGCGGGTGCTGGAGCTGCTGCGCCATCCCACCGAGTCGCCGTACGGCAACCCCATCCCCGGTCTGGAGGAGCTGGGCGAGAAGGACGGCGCCGACCCGTTCCTCGACGAGGGCATGGTCTCGCTGGCCGAACTGGACCCGGGCGCCGACGGCAAGACGGTAGTCGTCCGCCGGATCGGCGAGCCCATCCAGACCGACGCGCAGCTGATGTACACGCTGCGTCGCGCGGGTGTGCAGCCCGGCTCCGTGGTGAGCGTGACCGAGTCGGCGGGCGGGGTCCTGGTCGGCAGCGGCGGTGAGGCGGCCGAGCTGGACGCCGAGGTCGCCTCCCACGTCTTCGTCGCCAAGCGCTGAGCGGCTTCTCTCTTCGTAACTCCTGGTGACGGGCGGGGAGTTGCGCCATCGACGGATCTCGTCCGTTCCGAGATCCTGTGTGCTCGACCGCAGCGCCCGGCGGGTTCGCGTGCGAGGCTGTCGCGTGAGGCGTACGGCCTGAGAGCTCCTGGCCGCCCGCCGCGGGGCGGGTCCGGGCGGGGAGGGGGCGGGGAGGATGTGCCGTGGACGTGCAGAGGGGCCCCGGCGCACTCTGGCGCCGGGGCCTGTCCTCCCCTGCTTCGACCCGGAGCCCCGAGCTCCCAGGGTCGCCCCCACGGACCGGTGTCCCCGAGCGGTCCGCCCCCCGCTGAAGATCTCCCCCCGCCGCCGGCGGTCAATCATGGGAAGGGGTCACTCGAATGAGCGGTGTTGGCGGCAGACGCCGTCGTTTCGAATAGGGGTTCGATAGCCTCGGGTGACGGGTCGGAGGGACCGTGCGCTGCAGAAGTGTGCGCATAAGATCACGTCGGACACACAGGACATGCACATCGCGTGCGGGGGGTATCGGCGTCACGGGTGACGCGGGTGGCGCGGGGTGCTTCGGATGACGGCAGCGGACACGGCAGGCACGGCAGGCACGGCAGGCACGGCGGACAGGGCAGGCAGGAAGCGGAGCACAGGACCGGCCCGCGCGAGCGGTCCGAGCGGAGCTAGGGGGGTGCCAGGACCGATGGCGCGGCGCATCGACGTGACCGGCAAGGACGGCGTACGTCTGGCGGCCTGGGAGTTCGGCGACCCGCCCAAGACGGACCCCGCCAAAGGGCCCGACGACACCCCCGGAGTGCTGTTACTGCACGGTCTGATGGGCCGCGCCTCGCACTGGGCCGCCACCGCGCGCCTGCTCGCCGGGCGGTACCGGGCCGTCGCGCTCGACCAGCGCGGGCACGGCCGCAGCGAAAAGCCCGCACAGGCCGCCTTCACCCGCGACGCCTACGTCGACGACGCCGAGGCCGCCCTCGAACAGCTGGGCCTCGCCCGCTGCGTGCTCATCGGCCACGCGATGGGAGCGCTCACCGCCTGGCAGCTCGCGGCCCGCCGCCCCGACCTGGTGAGCGGTGTGATCATCTGCGACATGCGGGCGTCCGCCCTCGGCGCGGCCTCGCAGCGCGAGTGGGCCGAGTGGTTCGCCGCCTGGCCCGTGCCCTTCGCCACCCTCGCCGACGTACGCAAGTGGTTCGGCGAGGACGACCCCTGGGTCGAGCGGCCCAACCCCGCGCGCGGCGCGTTCTACGCCGAGGTCATGCACGAGTGCGAGGACGGCTGGCGGCCGGTCTTCGACCCGGAGCAGATGCTCCGCACCCGGGAGACCTGGGTCTACGACGCCCACTGGGAGGAACTGGCCCAGGTGCGCTGCCCCGCACTGGTCGTACGCGGCCTCGACGGCGAGCTGGGCCGGGCCGAGGCCCAGGAGATGGTCCGCGTCCTGCCCCGCGGGCAGTACGCCGAGGTCCCCGACGCCGGACACCTCGTCCACTACGACCAGCCCGAGGGCTGGCGCACCGCGATAGAGCCGTTCCTCGACTCCGTGTGGTCGGCCTAGTGCGGTGACCGGGAGGACCCAGGACACCCAGCAGACCCGGAGCACCTGAAGACCCGGAGCACCTGGAGACCCGGAGCACCTGGAGACCCGGCCGGGGCCGTCCGCGCGGCCTCAGCCCTTGCTCACCGCCGCCAGGATCTCCGGCAGGCGCTCCGCCGTGCGCGGTGCCGCCAGGCGCAGGCCCAGCGAGGTGACCGCGGCGCCGTAGAGCGCGCCGCCGGGCAGCAGCAGCCAGGTCCAGCCGTCCCCGCCCGGGGTGACGTTCAGCCAGATCGTCACCGCGATGACGGGGGCGCACAGCAGGGCGGCGGCCGCCATCCCGCCGAAGATCGACATCCAGGCCAGGCCCGTCTGCCCCGGAGCGACGTTCTTGCGGCCCTCCTGCGGGATGGAGTAAGGGAAGCGGGCCGACGCCCAGGCCCCGGTCGCCAGCATCGCGCCCAGCAGCGCCAGGGACAGGCCCAGCACCGCGGGCAGCTTGGCCCAGTCACCGAGCAGCGCAGTCGTCAGGACGGTCACCAGGGTCGCGTACGGCAGGGTGACCAGCAGCAGCGCCAGCGCGCGGGCGCGCAGTTCGGCGTAGGCGTCGCGGCGCGAGGAGATCGTCATCGCGACCATCCAGAACGCGGACGTGTCCTGCCCGAACTGGTTGTACATCTGGATGCCGAGCATCCCCGCGGCGAAGCAGGCGAAGTAGATCGACCCGGTGCCCTGGACGGCGTTGAACAGCGGCACGATCAGCCCGACGGCCAGCGAGGTCACCCAGGCCGCCTTGGTCTTCGGGTCGCGCCAGGCGTAGCGCAGGCTGCGCTCCATGACGGTGCCGGTGCGCCCGGCGGGCAGGACGCGGGCCAGTCCGGCCGAGGTCCGGCCGCCCTCGGCGGCGTCGGCGACCGCCTGGAGCGTGGAGCCGTCGGGCGAGGTCATCAGCCGGGTCAGATGGTGCGACCACCACGCGAGGAGCCCCGCCAGCGCGGCGGCGCTCAGCGCGAGTTGCAGCACGGCGGCCCCGTACGACCCCTCGCCTGCCGACCGCACCGCCCCGATCGCGGACGCCGGCGGCACCCAGCGCAGCACCTCCGTGGCCGGGTCTAGCTGCGAGAGCCCCGACGAACCCAGGCGCTGCGCACCGAAGTTGACGACCTGCGCGCCCACCGCGACGACGAGGCCGCTGAGCACCGCGAGATCGCGTCCCCTGCGGCTGGTCAGCAGCCGGATGTTGGCGGTGGCGACGGCCCGCGCGGCCGCGACGCACACCAGCAGCGCCAGCACCGCGGCGGGCACGGCGACGGCCCAGGCGGCCGGGCCGTGCGCGAGCGCGATCACCGAACCGGCCAGCAGGCACAGGGTGAACAGGGGGCCGATGCCGACCAGCGACGCCGCGAGCAGCGCCCGCATCAGGGGCGCGGGGCGCAGCGGCAGCATCACCAGCCGCGTCGGGTCGAGGGTCTCGTCCCCGCCGGCGGCGAACAGCGGCATCACGGCCCAGCCGAGCGCGAGCACCGCGACCAGCAGGACCACCACGGACTCGGCGTGGGCGTTGCCGCGCAGCATGACCAGGCCGAGGAGCTGGAGCGCCCCGAAGAGCAGCACGACGACGGCGGAGGCGGCATAGGCGGCCCGCCGCCCCGCGGACTGCCGCAGCCCGTTCCTCAGCAGCGACAGCTTCAGCCGGACGAAGACGCCGGTCACGTCGGTGCTCACCGGGCCCCGCCCCCCAGCCAGTCGAGGTCCGCCCCGGCGTCGCGGCCGTGCGCGCCGACGAGTTCGAGGAACGCCTGCTGAAGGGAGGGCGCCTCGCCGCGGACCTCGGCGAGCGGACCGTGGGCGCGGATGCGGCCGGCGGCCAGCACGGCGACCCAGTCGCACAGCGACTCCACCAGCTCCATGACATGGGAGGAGAAGACGACGGTCGCGCCGGAGGCGGTGTAGCGCTCCAGGACGCCCCGGATGGTCTGCGCCGAGACGGGGTCGACGCCCTCGAACGGCTCGTCCAGGAACAGCACTTCGGGATTGTGCAGCAGCGCCGCCGCGAGGCCGGCCTTCTTGCGCATACCGGTCGAGTAGTCCACGACGAGCTTGTGCTGGGCGCCCGCCAGGTCGAGGACGTCGAGCAGCTGGGTGGCCCGCTTGTCGACCTCGGCGCCGGGCAGACCCCGCAGCCGCCCGGTGTAGGCGAGGAGTTCGCGCCCGGAGAGCCGCTCGAAGAGCCGCAGGCCCTCGGGGAGCACCCCGATGCGGGACTTCACCTCGACGGGGTCCCGCCACACGTCGTGCCCGGCCACCTCGACCGACCCCCCGTCGGGTC
>NZ_AGBF01000252.1 GCF_000225525.1 Streptomyces zinciresistens K42
GGTCGCCGGGGCGGACCGCTCCCCCGGCGGGCGGCGTCAGCGCAACCGGGTCGCCCACTCCTGCACCTTGGCGATCCGCTGCCGCAGCTGCCCCGCGGTCGCCTCGGCGCTCGGCGGGCCGCCGCACACCCGGCGCAGTTCGGTGTGGATCACGCCGTGCGGCTTGCCGCTCTGGTGGACGTAGGCGCCGACCATCGTGTTGAGCTGCTTGCGGAGCTCCATCATCTCCTTGTGCGAGACGACGGGCCGCCGCTCGGCGGGCAGTTCGAGGAGGTCGGCCTCGGTGTCCGGCTTCCTGCGGCTGTGCGCGATCTGCCGCGCCTGCCGCTTCTGGAGCAGCAGTTGGACCTGGTCGGGCTCCAGCAGTCCCGGGATGCCGAGGTAGTCCTGCTCCTCCTCGCTGCCGGGGTGCGCCTGCATGCCGAACTCGGCGCCGTCGTAGAGGACGCGGTCGAAGACGGCGTCGGACTCCAGCGCCTCGAAGGGCAGCGTGTCCTGCTCGCCGGTGTCCTCGTCCTGCTCCTTGTTCGCCTCCTCCATCTCCTTCTCGGACTCGGCGTACGGGTCCTCCTCGCCCTCCTTCTTCGGCTTGTCGAGGGCGTGGTCGCGCTCGACCTCCATCTCGTTGGCGAAGGTGAGCAGGTCGGGGACGGTCGGCAGGAAGACGGAGGCGGTCTCGCCGCGCCGCCGGGACCGCACGAAACGGCCGACGGCCTGGGCGAAGAAGAGCGGGGTGGAGATCGTGGTGGCGTACACGCCGACGGCCAGGCGCGGGACGTCGACGCCCTCGGACACCATCCGCACCGCGACCATCCAGCGGTCGTCGCCGCCGCTGAACTCGTCGATGCGCGCCGAGGCGCCCGCGTCGTCGGAGAGCACGAGGGTCGCCCCGCTGCCCGTGATCTCCCGGATCAGCTTGGCGTAGGCGCGCGCGGAGTCCTGGTCGGAGGCGATGACGAGGGCGCCCGCGTCCGGGATGCCCTTGCGGACCTCGGTCAGCCGCCGGTCGGCGGCGCGCAGCACGCTGGGCATCCACTCGCCGCGCGGGTCGAGGGCGGTGCGCCACGCCTGCGAGACGGCGTCCTTGGTCATGGGCTCGCCGAGCCGGGCCGCGATCTCGTCGCCCGCCTTGGTGCGCCAGCGCATGTTGCCGCTGTAGGAGAGGAAGATGACGGGCCGCACGACGCCGTCGGAGAGGGCGGAGCCGTAGCCGTAGGTGTAGTCGGCGGCCGAGCGCCTGATCCCGTCGTCGCCCTCCTCGTACGTCACGAAGGGGATCGGGTTGGTGTCGGACCGGAAGGGCGTACCGGTCAGGCACAGCCGCCGGGTCGCGGGCTCGAACGCCTCCAGGCACGCCTCGCCCCAGGACTTGGAGTCGCCGGCGTGGTGGATCTCGTCCAGGATCACCAGGGTCTTGCGCTGCTCGGCGCGGTTGCGGTGCAGCATGGGGCGCACGCCGACACCGGCGTAGGTCACGGCGACGCCGTGGTAGTCCTTGCCGAGCGGGCCCGCGCTGTACTCGGGGTCGAGCTTGATGCCTATGCGCGCCGCGGCCTCCGCCCACTGCTTCTTCAGGTGCTCGGTCGGCGCGACGACGGTGACCTGCTGCACGACGTGGTGGTGCAGCAGCCACGAGGCCAGGGTGAGGGCGAAGGTGGTCTTTCCGGCGCCGGGCGTGGCGACCGCGAGGAAGTCGCGCGGCTGCTCCTGGAGGTACTTCTCCATCGCGCCCTGCTGCCAGGCGCGCAGCTTGCTTGCGGTGCCCCAGGGGGCGCGGCCGGGAAAGGCGGGCGAGAGGTGGTGGGAGTGGGAGCTGGCGCTGGCGGCGGTGGTAGTCACGGTCTCCGGGGGAAGGGTCGGTCGGCTCGGCTACGTATGACAACCGGGCCACCCTACCGGCGGCCCGGTGGTGCCGAGGGGCGGACGAGGCCGGGTCACACGCGGGTGGGACCGACGTCACAGCCGCCGCGCAGCCGCCCCGCGACCACCCGGGCGTGCTCTCCCAACCCGGAGGCCGGGTCCCAACCCGGAGGCCGGGTCCCACCTCGGAGGCCGGGTCCCACCTCGGAGGCCGGGTCCCAACCCGGAGGCCGCGTCCCAACCCGGAGGCCGCGTCCCAACCCGGAGGCCGCGTCCACGACCGGCCGGTACGCCGAGTCCTGGTCGACGCCCTGCGGATCGACGCGGGTGACGACCGGATTCACGAGCGGATTCGTGACCGGATGCGACCGGATGCGACCGGATTCGTGACCGGCCGAAGGCCCGGCGCTCACGCCCCGGTGTGCGGCCGTGAGCGCCGGAGCGGCCCGGCCTCACGTCCGCGCGCTCCCCGGTGCGGACGGTCCGGCCTGTGCGGGCGGTGCGGGCGGGCCCGCCTGTACGGGCGGTGCGGGCGGTGCGGACGGTGCGGACGGTGTGCGGTCGCGGACGCGGGTGGTCACCCAGGCTCCCGCCAGCGCCACCGCGGCCATCGGCAGGAAGACCGCGGCGAAGGCCGCCGGGTGCGACCCGGACGCGCCGGAGGACGCCGCCGCCGTATGACTGACCGCTCCCCCGCCCAGCGCGGCGAACGCGGCGCCGCCCATGGCGAGCAGGATCACGTTGGACAGCGCGTCGGAGATCTGGAGCGCGGCGGAGTTGGTGCCGGCCTGTTCGGGCGCGGAGAGCTGGAGCAGCAGCACGCTGGTGGAGGAGATGACCAGCCCCATCCCGAAGCAGCCGAAGGCCCAGGCGACGGCCACGGTCCAGACCGGCACCGACGCGACGAGCACGCTGGGCGCGGCGGCGATGGAACCCGCCACGAGCACCATCCCGACGGTCATCAGCCGCTCCCGGTACGGCTCCACGCGCGGGCGTGACTGCACCCATGAGCCCAGCGCCCAGGTCGCGCCGCCCGCCGCCAGCGAGAACCCGGCCAGGGTCGGCGACAGGCCCCGCTGGGTGACCAGCATCAGCGGCACGAAGGACTCGGCCGCGATGAACGACCCCGCGGCGACACCGCGCAGCAGCACCACCGACGGGAGCCCGCGCGCGGCCCGGTAGGTGCCGCGGGGCAGCAGGCCCAGCACGGCCGGTACGAGCAGGGCGGCTCCGGCGGCGCCGGGCAGGAGGGAGAGCCAGCGCAGGTCCTGGGCGGCGTACTGCAGGAGGCCCGCGCCTAGGGAGATGCCGAGCGCGAGCCGGATGCGGCGCCGGTCGAAGGAGGCGCGGCCGGCGGCGGCGTCCACCGGGCCGGCCGCGCGGCTGCGTATCTGGGGCAGGGCGAGCGCGAGCGGCAGCAGGACCAGCACCGGGATGCCGAGGAACACCCAGCGCCAGCCCAGGTGCTCGGTCACCGCGCCGGACGCCAGCGGGCCCACGATCGACGGCACGACCCAGCCGGCCGCGAACGCCGCCATGATCGCCGGACGCAGCCGCTCCGGATAGGCGCGCCCCACGACGACGTACAGCGCGACGATCACCAGGCCGCCGCCGAGGCCCTGCACGGCCCGCCCGAGGATGAACAGCCACATGGCGCCCGCGGTCCCGGACAGCAGCAGCCCCGCGCCGAAGGCGGCGATGCCGCTGGTGAGCGCCCCCAGCGGGCCGCGCCGGTCGGACCACTGGCCCGCGAGCACCATGCCGAACAGGCTGGTGGTGAAGTACCCGGAGAACGCGAACGCGTACAGCGAGACGCCGTCCAGCTCCCGCGCCGCGACCGGCATGGCAGTCCCGACCGCCGTGGCCTCGAAGGCGATGAGCACCACGACGGAGACGATCCCGATGCTGAGGGCCCGGTGGGAACGGCCCAGCACGCTTTCCGCGGCGTCGGGCACGGAGGGGGCGCGGGAGGTCTTCGCGACATCGGCGTCACGCGGTTCGAGGGGGGTCATGGTCGCCAGCGTAAGGGCCGCCACCGACAACGACCCCTGTCCGAAGTCCCCGGGACGATACGACCTTGGTCGTACGACCGGCGCCGTTCGTGAACGGGGTGTGGCAGTCGCGTTGCGGCGCCCCCGATCCCCTTGAGCCCCGCGCTCCCCGGCCCGTACGGTCGAACCACCGATCAAGGCCGTGTGCCCGAGTGGTTGAGGGACTCGCCTGCAAAGCGAGTGACGCGGGTTCGATTCCCGCCACGGCCTCAAGCGCCTGAACAGGCAAAAGGGAAGGGCGGCACCCTCGATGGGTGCCGCCCTTCCCTTTTGCCCGTCTCGGTCGGCCGGGACACCGACACCTCGCGGCCATGGCCGTAGCGGGCCGCCCCACGAGGCGACAGAGGCGGTCTGCGTCCTGCACGACCTGGGCCAGGGGTGCTCCCGGTGTCATGAGTACGCGGGTGGGAGGGACTCCACGTCACGCGTCCGCCGTGTCGGCCCGCGTGCGCGACCGTGCGCCCTTGACGAGGCTCGGCCGTGCGGGCAACGCTCGTGCACGCATGTGCAACCCTCTCGATGAAGGAGCGCACGATGGCGTTACGGTTCCTGGGGATCTGGCCCAACACACCGGACGACGGCTCGCCGACCATCTGGATGGACGAGACGACGGGGGACCTGATCATCCAGTCGTGGAAGGCGGACGCGGCAACGATCCGGCAGGCGCAGGAAGTCGGCTCGGTCCCCGGGCACTCGACCGACGCACCCGACCACGAGACCGTGATTCGCCTTCCTGCCGACATGCTCCAGTTCATCCCGCGCCCGAACGGTGAGGTCAACGGTGTCAACAGCGGTACGTGAGGAACTGGCCAAGGCGCAGCGCTCCGCGATGCACCTTGAGATGCGCGACAGCTACATGCGGGACGACCCGGAGTTCGTCCGCTGGCAGAAGGGGCACCGCTACGACCCGGACGACCGCGAGTCGTGGTGGCGGTCATGGCTGGACGTCGTCACCGGGACGACCGGCCGGGGCGTGGTCATGCGTCGGCTCCGCGTCGTCTCCGAGCCGCTGAGTGACTACGTCCGGTACGAGTACGACGGCACGTTCACCAACATTGCGGCGGGGGAGGACGTGCGCTGGCTGCCTCGCTCACGCGCCCGGGACCTGTTGCTGCCCGCGCTGGACGGCTGGGTCATGGACGAACGGACCCTGATCCTGCACCACTTCGGCGGGGACGGTCAGTGGACCGACCCGCGTATGGAGGTCCTCAACGACCCAGCCCTGGCGAAGCGGTACGCGGCGGCGTACCAAGCGGCCTGGGAACGCGCCGTCCCGCACGAGGAGTACCGGCCGGTCTGACGCCACACCCACCATGGCAGTTTCCGCGTCGTCCAGTGTCCAGCAAGCCCGGCAGGTCCTCGCCGATCGCCTCGGCGAGATCCGTCGCGACGCCGGGCTCACCGGGCGGGACATCGCCCGGCTCTGCGGCTGGCACGCGTCCAAGTCGTCCCGCATCGAGAACGCCCGTACGCCCCCTTCCGCGGACGACATCCGCGCATGGTGCGCTGCGTGCGGCGCGGAAGGCCGGACAGCGGACCTGATCGCGTCCCTCCGCGCGGTCGAAGGCACGTGGATCGAGTGGCGGCGAATGGAACGCGCCGGCCTCCGGCAGGCGCAGGAAGCACGCTTGCCGCTGTACGAGCGCACCCGCCGATTCCGCTCCTACTCGTCATGGCTCGTGCCCGGCCTGATCCAGACGCGCGGGTACACCACAGCGGCGCTGCGAGCCATCCAGCAGCGGCGTGGGCTGGTGGACGATGTTGCCGACGCCGTGGAGGCCCGCATGGAGCGTCAGCGAGTTCTCCACCAGGGCGACCGCCGCTTCGCGTTCCTGGTGGAGGAATCGGTCCTACGATCCGGCATCGGCGGGTCCGAGGTCATGGTCGGGCAGCTCGCCCATCTGATCACCGTGGGCTCATTCCCCAACGTCAGCATGGGAGTTATAGCCATGCGACCGGATCGCGCCCGCTGGCCCGTGGAGGGCTTCTGGCTGTACGACACGGCTCAGGTCAACGTCGAGTTGGTCTCCGGCTACCTCACGATCACCCAGCCGAGTGAGGTGACCATGTATGCCGAGACCTTCGCCGAGCTGGCCGAGTCGGCCGTCTACGGATCGGATGCGCGCGCTCTGATCACAGCGGCCATGGACGCCCTCGGGTGAACCTCCGTGCAATCTCGTAGAAGCTTCTTCCGGTGGGGACCGCCACGTTCCTAGCGTCTGTCGCGATACGTACGACGCGAAGGGGGCGGCATGACCGAGCCGAAGCGATACCCGAGCGCACCAGTGGTGCTACCGGACCGCGCAGAGCAAACCGAGCCCGCGCCGGTCGAAGGCTGTGCGGGGTGTGCCGAGTTGGCGAAGGTCCGGGGTTGGGCCCGCGCGGGTCACGACATGACCACCGTGTCCGACTGCAACGTCCTCATGGCCAGGCATCCCGAGGGTCACCGATGACGAGGCTCGCGTGAGCCGTCAGTCCCGCGAGACGAAGGAGCCCTGGCCGGGCACCGTGTAGAGCCGTCCTTCCTCACGGAGGGAGGCCACGGCCTTCTGCACGGTGGACGGGGCCACCTCCGTCAATGATTTGGCGATGCCTCAACTTTAGTCTTCCACACCGAAGTTACGAACAGCCGACGGATCACCACGGAATGCCGTCTCGCCCCTTCGGACTGCACTCGCGCTCTTGGGAGTGTCGACCTGCCAGCACGGCAGCGACGAACCAGGGAGACGAGACGACCCGCCGGCACGTCGACCACAGCCAGTGCGAGCACCCCTCCTCGAAGGCCAGGCGTGCCGCGTGCAGGAAGACCATGCGAGCCGCCCTCGGCGAGAGCGCGGCGAAGGCTCCGACCGCCGGGGCGGTGAGGCTTTCTCGAACGCGCGTACAACCCTCGGCGGTTTCTGCGTGTCCAGGACATGACTGGACGGAAAAGCTCCGGTCGTCTTCGCTTGCCGTCCGACGAGGAGACCCACCCGTGCGTCAGCGCCCCAGCACCTCGCACCTGCGTGCCCCGGCGGCCTTCGTGGCTGCCGCGGCCGTCGCCGCGGCCGTTCCGGCGGCCGTCGCCCCCACGGCGTACGCGGACGGGGGCGAGGCCGCGCTGGTGGTCTCGAACCTGCCCCGTACGTCTCCCGCGCCGGGCGACGTGGTCGACGAGAACGTCGTCGTCACCAACAACGGCACCGCCGCCGCGGACGGCGTCACCTTCCGCGTCCGGCTGACCCGCGGGCTGGACTTCCCCGAGAAGGCCGCGGGCTGCACGTACTCCACGCTCGCGGACCAGGTCCGCCAGGCGCTGTGCCAGATCGACCAGGTCATCGAGCCGGGCGCGGCCATCGAGACGCCCGTGCGGTTCAAGGCCCTGCCCGACGCCCTGATGGAGTCCGTCGAGTACGGCACCGGCGCCACCGGTGAGGCCCCGGGCGAGGGGTTCGACGACAGCTACCGCCGACTGGCGCTGACCGCGGACAGCTCGGCCGACCTGGCCGCCGTCGGCGAGGACACCGAGGCCCTCGCGGGCGGCGCGCAGTCCGTGACGGTGCAGCTGCGCAACGACGGCCCCGGCTGGATCCGGAACCAGGAGAGCGACGACCAGCCGGCGCTGATGGTGCGCATCCCGCCGGGCACGACCGCCACCGAAGTGCCCGCGCAGTGCGCGCCGTTCGGCATCGACGGCCCGTCCGCTCCCGGCGGTACGCCCGGCAGGGCCACCTATGTCTGCTGGCCGGCGGACGGGACCATCGAGGTCGGCGAATCCGTGTCCTTCACGTTCACGCTCGCCATCGGCAAGGGCACGAAGACCACCACGGGCGAGGTGCGGGCGAC
Source organism: Streptomyces zinciresistens K42 (assembly GCF_000225525.1). Lineage (GTDB taxonomy): Bacteria > Actinomycetota > Actinomycetes > Streptomycetales > Streptomycetaceae > Streptomyces > Streptomyces zinciresistens. Next base: position 7,737 of record NZ_AGBF01000252.1, read on the forward strand.
GTCCGTGTACGACATCCGTCCGGTCTTCGACAAGAACCCCGCCAACGACAGGGGCCAGATCAAGATCGCCATTCCCACCGACCACGAGCCCGAGCCCACCCCCTCGGGGAGCACGTCCACCTCGGGCGGCTCGGCCTCCGGCGGCTCCACCGGCGGCGGCAACGACCCCGTGGGCCAGTCCACCGGCGGCAGCGGCAGCGGCGGCTCGGGCGGTGCCGGCTCGGCGGCCGGCGGCGGCTCCGCCTCCGGCTCGGTCGACGGCAGCCTCGCGAGCACCGGCTCCGACGGCACCCCGCTCATCGC
>NZ_AGBF01000251.1 GCF_000225525.1 Streptomyces zinciresistens K42
GCACGCGTCGGCGGCGGCACGCGTCGGCGGCGGGGCGGCCGGGCCTCGCGGGGGCGGCAGCCGGTCACGGAACGCGGCCGCGCGGTCGCGGACGGGCGCCCGGTCGCGGGTCCGGACGCCCCCGCACGTGACCTTCGCCCCGACAAGGCAGATACTGCCGCTATCAGGACTTCCGACCCAGAGGCCACCGACCACCGACGGACATCGCCCCCTCCGGCCGGCAGAACCCCCGGCCGCGGGCCCCTCGCACGTTTCACCGGGAGGTACTCATGAAGATGCTGATCAATGTCGCGGAGACCGTGGTCACGGACGCGCTGCGCGGGATGGCGGCGGCCCATCCGGAGCTGGTCGTGGACGTGGACAACCGGGTGATCGTCCGGCGGGACGCCCCCGTGGCGGGGAAGGTCGCGCTGATATCCGGCGGCGGGTCGGGGCACGAGCCGCTGCACGGCGGATTCGTGGGCCCCGGCATGCTGTCGGCGGCCTGTCCGGGTGAGGTGTTCACCTCACCGGTCCCGGACCAGATGGCCCGCGCGGCGGCGGCCGTCGACAGCGGCGCCGGGGTGCTGTTCATCGTGAAGAACTACACGGGCGACGTCCTGAACTTCGACATGGCCGCCGAACTGGCCGGGGACGAGGGCATCCAGGTCGCGAAGGTGCTCGTCAACGACGACGTGGCGGTGACCGACAGCCTCTACACCGCGGGGCGGCGCGGAACGGGCGCGACGCTGTTCGTGGAGAAGATCGCCGGTGCCGCCGCGGACGAGGGACAGCCGCTGGAGCGGGTGGAGGCGACCGGCCGGCAGGTCAACGAGAACTCCCGCAGCTTCGGTGTGGCGCTGAGCGCCTGCACCACCCCGGCCAAGGGCAGCCCCACCTTCGATCTGCCGCCGGGTGAGCTGGAGTTGGGCATCGGCATCCACGGCGAGCCCGGCCGCGAACGCCGGGCGATGATGACGTCCGGTGAGATCGCCGACTTCTCCGTGGGGGCGATCCTGGAGGACATGTCCCCGCGCAACCCCGTCCTCGTCCTGGTCAACGGCATGGGCGCGACACCGCTGTTGGAGCTGTACGGCTTCAACGCCGAGGTGCAGCGGGTCCTCGCGGAGCGCGGGGTGCCGGTCGCGCGCACGCTCGTGGGCAACTACGTGACCTCGCTCGACATGGCCGGCGCCTCCGTCACCCTGTGCCAGGTCGACGAGGAGCTGCTGCGGCTGTGGGACGCGCCGGTGAGGACCGCCGGGCTGCGCTGGGGCATGTGATCCGGGGCCGTACGACCGCAACCGACCTGCCACGCAAGGAGATCCAGTGCTCGACGCCCAGTTCTTCCGCCGTTGGATGACGGCGACCGCGGCCTCGGTCGACCGGGAGGCGGAGCGGCTCACCGCCCTCGACTCCCCGATCGGCGACGCCGACCACGGCAGCAATCTGCAGCGCGGGTTCCGCGCGGTCAGGGCCGCCCTGGACAAGGAGGAGCCGGGAACTCCCGGCGCGGTCCTCACTCTCGCCGGCCGGCAGCTCATCTCGACGGTCGGCGGCGCCTCGGGCCCGCTGTACGGGACGCTGCTGCGGCGGACCGGCAAGGCTCTCGGTGACGGCGCCGAGGTCGGCGAGGACGACCTCGCTCGGGCGCTGCGCGCGGGCGTGGACGCCGTCATGGCGCTCGGCGGCGCCGCGCCGGGCGACAAGACCATGATCGACGCGCTGGTGCCGGCCGTGGACGCGCTCGGTGACGGGTTCGCCGCGGCGCGGGCCGCCGCCGAGGAGGGTGCCGTGGCGACGACGCCGCTGCGCGCCCGCAAGGGCCGGGCCAGCTATCTGGGCGAGCGCAGCGTCGGTCACCAGGATCCCGGCGCCACCTCGGCGGCGCTGCTGATCGCGGCCCTGGGGGAGGCCGGCGATGAGTGACGCGGCGGACAACGCGCTCGTGGGCGTCGTGCTGGTCTCGCACAGCGCGCAGGTCGCCGCGTCGGTGGCCGAACTGGCCCGGGGCCTCGCGGGCGGGGCGGACGTCCCGGTCGCGCCCGCGGGCGGCACCGGGGCCGGGGAGCTGGGCACCAGCGCCGAACTGATCGCGGCGGCCGCCGCCTCGGTGGACCGCGGGGCGGGGGTCGCGGTCCTCACCGACCTCGGCAGCGCGGTCCTGACCGTCAAGGCCCTGCTCGCGGAGGGCGACGAACTCCCGCCGCGCACCAGCCTGGTGGACGCCCCGTTCGTCGAGGGCGCCGTCGCGGCGGTCGTCACGGCGGCGACCGGCGCCGACCTCGCCGCGGTGGAGGCGGCGGCGGAGGAGGCGTACCGCTACCGCAAGGTCTGAGCGCGGCCCGCGGCGGCTCCTCGCCCGGCCGGCCGCCTCTTCCGCCGGGGAGGCGGTCCGGCCGTTCGCGGGTCATCCGCCGCGCAGCAGTTCGGCCGCCAGGCGCCGTCCGGCCCGGGACGCCGCCGCCCGGTCCCCGATGTCCTTCACCCGGCTGCCCTTGAAGACGACGTAGGTGACGCCGGAGGCCGCGCCGCCGCCCTGCGGGTCGGCGGGGATGCCGAGGGCCCTGGCGGCGGCGTACGACGCCTCGCCGATGATGTCGCGCGGGCCGACGTCGCCGACGACCGCGTACCGCACGCGCCCCCGGTGGACGAGTGCCGCGACCGAGCCGCCGCCGATGCCCTGGGCGGCGGGGTCCCAGCCGCGGCCGGCGCCGGGCACGACGATGTAGGGCAGCCGCTCGGCGTTCAACTGGCGCCCGTCGGACTGCTGGTAGGCCGTGGCGGCGGAGAAGTACGGGTCGGTGCGGCTGTTGCAGCGGCGGGTGGGGCGTCCGTCGCAGTCGATGTCCATGTCCGCCTTCCAGAACACCGCCTCGCGCGTCCCGCAGATCCGGATCCTGGCGCGCGCCCCGCCGTCGCTGCGGTAGCGCCCCCGGGAGACCGGGTCGCAGCCCCGCAGTCTCGCGAGCAGGGCGGCGGCGCTGACGCCCGTCTCGCGGCGCGCCGCGGGCTCCTCCCGTACGGGAGGGTGGGCCGGGGCCGGGGGTGTGGTCGGGGCGAGCAGGGCGGCTCCCGCCGCTGCCAGCGTCAGCGACTGCAATCGCACCACGGAGGACCCTCTCGCCGGGGACATCGACAGGTGTTCGCCACCCGCGATCCGACGCGCTGACGAACGCTCAGCCCAATCTGACGGCCTTCGGATCATGCTGCCACCAGTGGGGGTCCGTACGGCGCAGCCGCCGGGACGACACGGCGGGCGCGAGGACCGCTCCCGGCGACCGGGGGTCCGGGACCCGCGACGGTCCCGGCCCCCCGGCCACCCGCGTACGGCACGGGGACAGCGACGACAGCGGTCCGCGCCGAAGGCATGAACCACCGGGCCGTGCCGGTGAGTTCAGCCGCGAGGAGGCTCAGCATACGGAACGCCGCGCGCCGGGCCCGCGGCGGCCGCCACCGACCGCCCTCTTGATGTGAGCGCGTCAGGCGGGCCATATTGGTCCGGACCATTGCCGCGAGGCCGCCCCCGGGAGGCAGAGTCGTGCGACGCGCTCTCGTTCCGCTGTCCCTGCTGTGCGCGGCCCTGCTGCCGCTGACCTCCTGCGCCTGGACCGGGTCCGCGCAGGACGAGGGCCGGATGCCCGGCATACCGCGGGGTGTGACGGCGCAGGCGGGCAGCGCGACCAGCGTGCACGTGATGTGGAACGCGGTCGCCGCGCCGGACGGCGTCCGCGGCTACGAGGTGTACCGGGGCGGCACCAAGGTCAAGGACGTCCCCGCCGCCGAGCGCATGGCGGACGTCGTCCGGCTCACGCCCTCCACCTCGTACGTGTTCACCGTGCGGGCCCGCGACCGCAAGGGCCGGCTCGGGCCGCCCAGCAGGGAGGTCCGGGCGAAGACCCCGCGCTACCTGCCCGCCGACCGCTCCGCCCCGACCCGTCCGGGCAAGGCCGCGGGACGGGTCGTCGCCAGCCGGGCCGTCCAGCTCTCGTGGGCGATCGCGAGGGACGACCGGGACGTGGTGTCGTACGACATCTACCAGAGCGGGGTGAAGATCCACAGTGTGAGCGGCAACCAGACGGCGGCCGTGGTCACCGGACTGAGGCCGGGGCAGAAGTACTCCTTCACCGTCCGGGCCCGGGACGCCGCCGACAACCGCTCGGTGCCCTCGGCGGCCGTGCCCCTCACCACCCCCGGCAAGGACGACGGGCGCGGCACGGCGCCGACGGCCTTCCAGGCGACGACGCGGCGCGCCGAGGGCGCCTACTACCTCGATCTGAGCTGGGTGCCGCCGCGCGCCGACGGGGTGATCGCGGAGTACCAGATCCAGCTCGACGGCCGGGACGCCACCTCTCTGGTGTTCGGCGGGAACCCGCCCGGCGAGCGGGTCACCTACAGCACCTACCTCACCCCGGACACCGGGGTGAGCCGCCGGGTCCGGGTCCGGGCGCGGCTGCCCGACGGCACGTGGGGCGGCTTCTCGGCGGAGCGCTCGGTGACGACGAGCGCGCGCCTGTGACCGCCGGGCCGCCGTTTCCCCCGGACGCCGCGGCGTGTCACCCGACCGGGTGATGCCCGCATGCGGTGGCGTCCGGGGGCGCGTTGGCTGCCCCTGAGGCAGCACGGGCGTTCCCGATCCCCGGCGGCGCAACGGACGTACCGCCGACCGTGCCGCCGGAGGGCATCCCATGCGCAAGTCACCGCTTCTCCTCCGCTCGGGCCTGACCGTGGCAGCCGCCTCCGTACTCCCCTTCTTCGCGGCCGCCGCTCCGGCCCTCGCCCAGTCGGGGATCTCCGTGAGCACCACCGGTTCCACGGTCTCCGTCACCACGAGCACCTGCACCAACGCCAACGGCAGCTGGGGGACCGCGTCCCTGCTCAACAGCCGCCAGGCGAACTTCTCGCAGGGCCGCCAGGTCTCGCTGTCCGGGACCGCGGCCCTGCAGTCGGCGGCGTGGTCGAACGTGACCGCGGGCACCTACACCGTCATCGTCATCTGCTCCGACGGCACCACGGCGGGCACCCAGTCGGTCATCGCCTCGCCGACGACCCGGCCCACGATCGCCGCCACCGCCACGCCCTCGCCGTCGCGCGGGGTGATGGGCGGCGTCGGCGGCGGCTCCACGGACTACGGCACGCTGACGCTGGTCGGCGGCGGTGTCCTGGTCACCGCCGGAGCCGTGGCCACGGCCTGGTACCTGCGCCGCAAGGCCAGGCCCCACCGGCTGTGACGGCGCGGCGGGGCGGGCTCACGCCGTTCCGTCCCCCGGCAGGTCCGGGAACTCCTCCAGAGCGTGCGTGAGCCACCGGGTCCAGAAGGTCTCCAGGTCGATGCCCGCCCGCAGCACCAGATGCCGCAGGCGGTCCTGGGCGCCGTCGCGGCCCGGCGGGAAGTCGCGCTCCTCGATCTCCCGGTACTCGGCGAGCTGCCGCCGGTGCAGAGCCAGATGGCGGCGCAGATCGGCCTCGACGCCCTCGGTCCCCACGACGGCCGCGGCACGCATCCGCAGCAGCAGCGTGTCGCGGTGGGGCCGCGGCTCCTGGGACGCGGCGGTCCACCGGGCCAGTTCGGCGCGGCCCGCGGGCAGCACGTCCCAGCTCTTCTTCTGCCCGCGGGCCGGCTGCGCGGCCGGCAGTGCCCGGATGAAGCCCTCGGCCTCCAGCCTTCCCAGCTCGCGGTAGATCTGCTGGTGCGTCGCCGACCAGAAGTAGCCGATCGACTTGTCGAAGCGACGGGTCAGCTCCAGGCCCGAGGACGGCCTTTCCAGCAGGGCGGTGAGGATCGCGTGCGGGAGTGACATGGGGTCATCCTAGGGACGCGCGCGGCGGGGCCGGTGCTGCGGCCGGGAAGGCCGGCCGGTGAACCTTGCCGGTCACCGCGCGGGTGCTGTGGCCGGGAAGGTTCGCCGGAGGCCCGCGGCGTCCGGTGCGGTGCCGCGCAAGGCGGAGCCTCACCCGCGTACCGGACGTACCCGGGTGGGGCGACAACGCCGCGAGGTGCCGTGCCGGGCGTCGCGAGCCGGTGAACCTTCCCGGTCGCAGCGCTACAGGGCCGCCGCCACCTCGGTGCCCTGCTTGACGGCCCGCTTGGCGTCCAGTTCCGCGGCCATGTCGGCGCCGCCCACGAGGTGGGCGCTGCGGCCCGCCGCGACCAGGTCCTCGTAGAGGCCGCGGTTCGGCTCCTGCCCGGTGCACAGTACGACGGTGTCGACCGCGAGGACGGTGCGCTCCCCGTCGACGGTGAGGTGCACTCCGGCGTCGTCGATACGGTCGTAGCGCACGCCCGGGACCATGGTGACGCCGCGGTGCCTCAGCTCGGTGCGGTGGATCCAGCCGGTCGTCCTGCCGAGGCCCGCGCCGACCTTGCCGGTCTTGCGCTGGAGCAGGTGGACGGTGCGGGGCGGGGCGGGGCGCCGCGGGGCGGTCAGTCCGCCGGGGCCGGCGTAGTCCGTGTCGACGCCCCAGTGCCGGAAGTAGGTCTCGGGGTCCTCGCTCGCCTTGCCGCCGCCGTCGGTGAGGAACTCCGCGACGTCGAAGCCGATGCCGCCCGCGCCGAGGACGGCGACCCGCTCGCCGACGGGCGCGTCGCCGCGCAGCACGTCGAGGTAGCCGACGACGCTCGGGTGGTCGACGCCCGGGATGTCGGGGGTGCGGGGGGTGACGCCGGTGGCGACCACGATCTCGTCGTAGCCGTCGAGGTCGCCGGCCGCCACCCGGGTGTTGAGGCGGACGTCCACGCCCAAGTGGTCGAGCTGGTGGCGGAAGTAGCGCAGGGTCTCGTCGAACTCCTGCTTGCCGGGGACCTTGCGGGCGACGTTGAGCTGGCCGCCGACCTCGCTCGCGGCGTCGAACAGCGTGACGTCGTGGCCGCGTTCGGCGGCGCCGACGGCGCAGGCCAGCCCGGCGGGCCCGGCGCCGACGACGGCGACGCGCCGGCGCGTGCGGGTCGGGGACAGCACCAGCTCGGTCTCGTGGCAGGCGCGCGGGTTGACCAGGCAGGACGTGATCCGGCCGCTGAACGTGTGGTCGAGGCACGCCTGGTTGCAGCCGATGCAGGTGTTGATGGCCTCGGGGCGTCCGGCCGCGGCCTTGGCGACGAACGCGGCGTCGGCGAGCATCGGACGGGCCATCGAGACCATGTCCGCGCACCCGTCGGCCAGCAACTCCTCCGCGAGTTCGGGGGTGTTGATGCGGTTGGTGGTGACGAGCGGGACGGACACCTCGCCCATCAGCCGCTTGGTGACCCAGGTGTAGGCGCCGCGCGGCACGGACGTGGCGATGGTCGGGATGCGCGCCTCGTGCCAGCCGATGCCGGTGTTGATGAGAGTGGCACCGGCCGTCTCGACGGCCCTGGCCAGGGTGATCACCTCGTCCAGGGTGGAGCCGCCCGGGACGAGGTCCAGCATCGAGAGCCGGTAGACGACGATGAAGTCCTCGCCGACCGCCTCGCGCACCCGTCGCACGATCTCCACCGGGAAGCGCATGCGGTTCTCGTACGAGCCGCCCCAGCGGTCGGTGCGCCGGTTGGTCTGCCGGGCGGTGAACTCGTTGATGAGGTAGCCCTCGGAGCCCATGATCTCCACGCCGTCGTAGCCGGCCCGCCGGGCGAGGCGGGCGGTGCGCGCGTAGTCGTCGATGGTGCGCTCGACGTCGGCGTCGGTGAGTTCGCGGGGCGGGAAGGGGCTGATGGGCGCCTGGAGGGGGCTGGGCGCGACCAGGTCGCGGTGGTAGGCGTAGCGGCCGAAGTGCAGGATCTGCAGGGCGATGCGGCCGCCCTCGCGGTGCACGGCGTCGGTGACGGGGCGGTGCTGCTCGGCCTCCGCCTCGGTGGTGAGCTTCGCGCCGCCCTCGTAGGGCCGGCCCTCGTCGTTGGGCGCGATGCCGCCGGTGACGATGAGGCCCACTCCCCCGCGCGCCCGCTCGGCGTAGAAGGCCGCCATGCGCGCGAAACCGTGCTCGGCCTCCTCCAGGCCCACGTGCATGGAGCCCATGAGGACGCGGTTGGGCAGCGTGGTGAAGCCCAGGTCCAGCGGGCTCAGCAGGTGCGGGTAACGGCTCATCGGGCCCTCCGGGACGGTGTCGTGCCTGACGCAGTTGTAGAGGACCGCGCAGGGTTTATGCAACTAGTTGCAC
>NZ_AGBF01000250.1 GCF_000225525.1 Streptomyces zinciresistens K42
ACCTAGCGCGCCGCGAGGAGACGCCGGACGGCACCCGATGGTCGATGCCCGCCGCGCTGCCGTTGCCTGGCGACCTGCTCCCCCTGGACGCCGACCTCGCCCAGCGGCTCGATGGGATCCGCTGGACCTTGCGCACCGGCCCGCTCGTCGACGAGCTCATCAACCACTTGGTCGACGATCTGGGCGAACCACAGGAGATCCTCACCTCCCTGGACCGGCTTGCGGCAGCCACAGGCCAGGACGTCGACGACGTCCGGCTCGCTCTCGCGGAACTCGTGAAATCCGGGGACGCCCAGGTGCAGCGCGGCGAGGAGCCGGCCGACGCGGAGCGCCTGGAGGCCCACCGCCGCTTCCGCCTGGTCATGGACTGGGAGCACTTCCACGAGAAGCGCATCCAGGTCAGCCGCGGTGACTGAGGCCGCGCACGACACCGTGGGGACCAGCGACACGCGCCTGATCGTGCTCCGAGGCAACAGCGCCTCGGGCAAGTCGTCCGTCGCGGCCGGCCTGCGCGAAAAGTTCGGACGCAACCTCGCCATCGTCGCCCAGGACAACCTCCGCCGGATCGTGCTGCGCGAACGAGACCGGCCCGGCGGCGCCAACATCGGCCTGATCGACCTCACGGCCCGCTACGCCCTCGACAACGGCTTCCACGTCGTCGTCGAAGGCATCCTCTACGCCGACCGCTACGGCACGATGCTCCAGGACCTGGTGCGCGCCCACCGGGGCGTCACACGGTGCTACCTACCTCCACGTGCCCTTCGAGGAGACAGCGCTCCGGCACGCGACGAAACCAGACGCTGAGTACCTCGCGCACGTCAACGAGGGCCACCTACGCGACTGGTATCGAGAGAAGGACCTGCTCCCCAACGGCCTGGAGACCGTTATCGACGCGGCCAGCACCCTGGACGACACGGTCCAACAGATCCTCTCCGAGAGCGGCCTGGACGGCATTCTCCCGATCGACCGCTGAGGGGCGCCACCGCAGGTACGGTCATCATCACGGCACCGACGACGGCACACACCACCGGACCCAGGGGGCAATGGGCGTGGAGAACGGATCGCAGAGCATCCCGTGGGGCGGCGAGTGGCGACATCGCCTCCGCTCCGATGCCGAGATGGATCTCGTGCGCTCGTGGATGCGCCGTGTCGAATGCCCGACCTGCAAGGCAGCCGCAGGACGGGCCTGCCGCACCGCGGGCGGCCGCCCGACCAACGAACACCGTGCACGCCGTGACGCCGTCGGCCCCATCCCGTACGCGAAGTGGCGAAAGGAGGGCCTCATCCCGGAGCAGCGGAGGTACACGATTCCGGCCGTGCTCAAGGAGTCGGAGAAGGCCCGCGCCGACTTCAACGTGGACACCGCCCTGGCCGATGGTGTGGCGGTCGTCCGGATGTTCCTCGCCGACCGGCTCGGGTTGTTCCTCCAGGGCGAGGAGGCCATGGACCGCATCGACGACGCCGTGCGCAAACTGATCGAGGTCCGCGGCCCGGTGGGAACGGCCGACGTGGTCACTGTCCTCGCCGGCCAAGTCGCCTCGCTGCTGGCTGCGAGCGCCGGACCCGACGGCGATCCGGAGGCTCTGTTCGACACGATGATCCGCGCGCAGATCGACATGGTCCGCAGGATGAATGCGATCGAGAAGGAACGAGCCGACGGCTGAGCGGCCGGTCAACACTGATGCAGTGCCACCCACTCCTCCCGCCGATCGAAGGGATGAGCTGTGCCCGGCCGACCTGAAATCGTCTGCATCTGCGGCTCTACCCGGTTCGTGGACGAGATGCGTGCGGTGAACCGTGATCTGACCTTCGCCGGGGTCATCGTTGTCGCGCCAGGCGAAGCGGATGGGCCGGTCACCGACGAGCAGAAGGCGGCGCTGGACGCCCTCCATCTGCGCAAGATCGACCTGGCAGACCGGGTTCTGGTCGTCAACCCTGGCGGGTACATCGGCGAGTCCACGAGCAGGGAGATCGACTACTCCCACGCCACCGGCAAGCCGGTTTCGTTCACTCATCCCGCCCCCGCTACAACGTAGTTCGCCGGGGGAGCACCCCGAAGATCCCAGGGCCTACACGCACGCCAGTGCGATGCCGCAGCTCAAAACTCCCGGGCATCGCACCCCAGTGCGTGTAGGGCTTGGGAGCGGTGCCGCCGGCCCCGGACAGCGAAGGACCCCGGGCCGCTCGTGCGCCCCGGGGTCCTGTCGCCCGTCTCACCGCCGCCGCTCACCAGTCGTCAGGTGCGCTGCCCACCCACGCGATCGGCCGGCCCTCGCTGTTGCGGCCCCAGTGCGGTTCCTCCATCGAGGTCTCGTGACCGTCGGGCAGCACGCAGATCCGCCCCCAGCGGCCGTGCTTGCCCCCACAGAGCCCGGCGAGCCCGTCCGCGTCGCCCTCCGCCACGGGCCTGGTCGTAGCGGTCCTGGAACGGCTGGAGACGGGCGCACAGCTCCATGCCCAGATCCGTTTCCGCCGCCTCAACACGGGCCCGCGCCTCCCGCACCCTCGGGTCGGACAGCACAGCCGAGATGACGTCCTCCGCCTCCGCGAAGGCCCTGGTGCGGGCGTGCCGCCGCACGGCGTCCTGTACCCGCCGCTCCGCGGCCTCCTGGTCGCTCGCGCTCATCACGCCGCTCCTTCCGTGGCTGCCCACTCCAGCCCGAGGCCGGCGAGCCCGGCTGTGACGTAGCTGTTGCGCCTGCTTATTGATCTTGTTTGTGGCCTGTTGTTGCTCAGTTGTACTGAGCGGTATGCCTGTTCCGTGGGGGAGGCTTACGCGGGGCCGTGGTGTCGATGACGGGCGGTATGTGGGATGAGCTGGGTGTTTATAGCTGCGCAGTGAGTTGAGCGTGGTGGCGGTTTTTGCGCAGGGTGGTTGGCGCGTCTATAGGTACGGGAGTTGTCGGCCTGTTCTGTCAGGGCTGGGCAGCGAGGGGTGTGGTTGGTTCAGCGGGTGGCGAGGCGTTGCCGGAGCAGGTCGTGGTCGGCGGGTGCGAGGCGGGGCAGTTGGAGGCGGCCGGCGAGGTGGTGGAGGAAAGCGGTCTGCTGCGCGCGTGTCAGGGGGTGCGGGGGCAGGCGGTCGAGGGCTGCGGCGAGGGTGAGGGTCTCCGGGTAGGTGATCAGTTCCCGGCAGGTCAGGGCTGGGGAGGCGGGGCTCGGGGGGATGTGGGGGTTGGCGGCGGTGAGCTGGTGCAGGCGCATCCGCCAGCGCTGGTGCAGGTGTTGGTGGTGGTCGTACCAGCGTGTCGTGATCGTCGATGCCCAGCTCAGGGAGACCGGTGTCGCCGGGCGGCGCGCGCTCAGGTGGGCTTGGGTGAGTTCGGGGACGGCTCGGATGTCGAGGGGCGCGGGATGCCGGGGGTCACTCGATGCCTGCTGGTGGCGGGTGCAGATCATGATCCGGGGCAGGTGTGGCGGCGGGTGGATCCACGCGGGGGCTGCCGTTGTTCAACGACACTCAAGATGCCTATGTGGGCGGTGGGTTGAAGGCATGCTGTGTGCCGACGGGTTCGGACGCATGTCTGCGCGACTGTGGTGTTCGTTGGCGGCGACACCTTGCCGATGAGGAGGGCATGCGAAGGCCCTCCCGGCAAACTCTTGGCCGAGTCCGGGAGGGCCGTGGAGCGCGCGGAGGCGCCGGTGCTCACGGTAGAGGCGGACGCGGTCAGGGTCGAGGCCCGGCTGAGAGCGGGCAGGGTCGAGTGTCCGGATTGCGGTGGTGTGCTCGCGCCGTGGGGCTGGGCGAGGCATCGCGTGCTGCGGGACGCGCGGGGTGTGGTGAGGGTGCGGCCGCGGCGGGCCCGCTGCGCGGGCTGTGGGGGTTCGCATGTGCTTCTCCCGGTGTTCATGCTGGTCAGGCGGGTGGACTTGGCGGACGTGATCGGGTCTGCGCTGGCGTGGAAGGCGGCCGGGGCCGGGGCGAGGACGATCGCTGCGGCTCTGGGCCGGCCGGTGGACACGGTGCGGGGCTGGCTGCGGCGGTTCGGCAGGCGGGCTGAGCACGTTCGCGTGTACTTCACCGTGCTGCTGGTCGACACCGGCCCCGATCCGATCCCGCCCGCCGCGTCGGTGAGCGTCTTCGCCGACGCGGTGTCCGCGGTGGTCGGGGCCTGGAAGGCCGCGGCCTCGCGCTGGCCGGACATCGGCGAGGTGTCGCCGTGGCAGCTGGCCGCGGCCACCAGCCGGGGCCGGTTGCTGTCGCCGGCCTGGCCGTGATCGCCGATCAACACCAACTGCCTCTGATTTTCGGCGGGTTGTTCCTGACAGCCTCGGCGGGCCCATGCCTGTGACGAGACGTCAGGAAGGTGGACGTGACGAAGAACAACGACGACGAGGGCACCCGCACCGAGCGGGCCAGACGGATCGGCCTGTTCCGCTACATGCTCATCCGCGAGGCCGCCGACCCGAGCCTGACCGGCCGCCAGCGCGGTGCGCTGGTGCGCAGGCTGGCCCAGCAGGAGCACATCGACGCCGATGGCCGGCCGGTGCGGATCACCCGGTGGACGCTGGACCGCTGGATATTGGAGTGGCGCCAGGGCGGGTTCGACGCGCTGGTGCCCTCCCCGCGCCAGTGCCAGCCCCGCACCCCGCCCGAGGTGGTCGAGCTGGCGATGGCCTTGAAGAAGGAGAACCCGGACCGAACGGCAGCGCAGGCCGACACCGCCGCCGAGGGCTGAGCCGATGGCAAAGCCCCTGGCCACAGGCGACTGGGCGGTGTTCCTGAAAGAGCTGCACGGCTTCTTCGAAGCCTGCGGCGAGGACGTGGACGAGGCGCTGGCCGCCCACTTCGGCTTCGACACCGCCGTCGACTGGATCACCGCCGGGCTGGAGCTGGCCACCGAACACCTCCAGCCCTCAACCTCGAACTGACCGGAGAAGCAACGTGATTGAGAAACTGCAGGCCCACTACGGGTTCGAGCGCATGCCGTTCGGCCGCAACCTCGCGCCGGGCATGCTGCACCGGCACGACTCCCACAACCAGGCCGTCGCCCGGATCTCCTGGTGCATCGCCGAACGCTCCATCGGCGTGGTCACCGGCGAGGTCGGCGCCGGCAAGACCGTCTCCGTCCGCACCTGCCTGGACGCCCTCGACCCATCGAAATACAGCGTCGTCTACATCCCCAACCCGATGATCGGGGTCCGCGGCATCCACGAAGTGATCGTGAACACCTTCGGCCAGACCCCCTCCCACCTGGGCTCCCGTCTGACCGTCCAGACCGGCAAGGTCCTGCTGGCCGAACGCGAGGAACGCGGACGCACCCCCGTCCTCGTCATCGACGAAGCCCACCTGATGTCCTACGAACAGCTGGAATCCATCCGCATGCTCACCAACCAGGGCATGGACCAGGACTCCCCGCTGTCCTGCCTGCTGGTCGGCCAGCCCACCCTCAGACGCACCATGAAACTCGCCGTCCTGGCCGCACTCGAACAGCGCACCGCCCTGCGCTACACGATGCCGGGCATGACCTCCACCGAGACCACCAGCTACGTCGCCCACCACCTGAAGATCGCCGGGCGTCCGGACCAGCTGTTCACCGAGGACGCCCTCACACTGATCCACACGACCTCGCGCGGCTACCCGCGAGCGCGGTCAACAACCTCTCCCTCCAAGCCCTCGTCGCCGCCTTCGCCACCGGCAAGAACCTCGTCGACGAGGCCGCCGCCCGCGCGTCCGTGAGCGAGGTGGTCGGCGACTGAGAACTCACCCCGTCCGGCCGGGAACCGGTGGCCGAGCTTGCGGACCGGCCACCGGGTCTGCAGGCTTCTTCGCTCCGGATGCGCACGGTCGCGGATGCGCATGCTCGGATGTGGGGTGGATGCCAGCAGGAAGGAAGGCCAACCATGATCCTCCCGAAGGTCAGAGACCCTCGCTTCGTGACGATCCGCCGCGGTGGGACCCTCACTGATGCGGATCACCATCTCCTCGCCCTTTGGGCGGCGGCCTGCGCGGAACACGTCCTTGACCTCTTCGAGTCGGCTCAGCCCGAGGACCCACGACCCCGGCAGGCGATCGAGCATGCCCGCGCCTGGGTGCGTGGCGAGGTCAAGATGATGCAGGCCCGCGCGGCGGGCGGCCATGCAATGGGCGCGGCCCGGGACCTGCGTGGCGCAGCACGGCATGCTGCTTACGCCGCCGGCCAGGCCGCAGTCGTCGCACACGTCGCCGCGCACGAGCTCGGTGCGGCTGCCTACGCGATCAAGGCCGCACGCGCTGCCGCGCCAAAAGACGAGAGTGAGGCTGCAAGGCGACTGGAGTGCCAGTGGCAGCGCGACCAGCTCCCGGAGGCGATTCGCGAGCTCGTACTTGACGACCAGCGATTGCGCAACGGCATCTGCTGGTCGGTGTTCGACTGCTGAGGCTGATCAACCGGCACCGTGCCGAAGAAAACGACACCTCACCGACGACGGCCCCGCCGGAACACCAACCGGCGGGGCGTCGCCGTCAGAGTCCGTCGGCATCGTGAACGCCGCCCTCGTCGGCATTTTCAACGCCGGGCAACAGTGCGCGGGTGAGGTGTGTGAGGGGGATCCGCGTGAAGGCGGACAGGCGGCGGGCGGCTTCGGCGCTGAGGCGGATCTCGGCGGCGGGCGGGGCGTGCTCGGTGCCGGTGACGGTGGTTGCGAGTCCGTCGAGGAGTTGGGCGGGGCTGAGGCGGTAGGTGGTGGCGAGGCGGGTGAGGTAGGAGGCGGTGGCCTCGCCTGGCAGCGGCCGTACGCGCAGAGGGCCGGGCACGGATGGCCACATGGTGGCGGCCCTCACCGGGGGCGATGGCCTGGTTGCGGCCGGGGAGGTCACCGGCCGCTGGGGCGGGTACGGCGGCGGGCGGGATTGCGGGGCCGGTAGTGCTCTTCGGCGAGATGGTCGAGCGCGATGCCGTCCAGCAGCCCTTTGGTAATGCGTTCGCTGCTGTCGAGGATGGCTTCGATGGCCGCTTGGCGGATCAGGCGGGAGAGGCTGCCGATCCGTCCGGCGGTCCGCTCGTGCAGGTAGGAGGCCAGCTTCGGAAGGCTGCCCGCCCGGTGGGCGTGCAGGTCGAGGGCCTGCTCTAGTGTCCTGAGTCTTAGAAAAGCTACATTTCTAGGGTTTGGGGTTCGGTAGGCGGTTCAGGTAGCCGGCGAGGCGTTCGAAGATCTCGTCGGCGGACTTGGTCCAGGTGAACGGCTTGGGGTCTTCGTTCCAGTGGGCGATCCAGTCACGGATGTCTTTCTCCAGTACCTGGACGTTCTTGTGGACACCGCGCCGGATCTGCTTGTCCGTCAGCAGGCCGAACCAGCGCTCGACCTGGTTGAGCCAGGAGGAACTGGTGGGCGTGAAGTGCATGTGGAACCGCGGGTGCGCCAGCAGCCACTTCTGGATGGCGGGGGTCTTGTGGGTGGCGTAGTTGTCGCAGATCAGGTGGACGTCGAGTTCGGCGGGGACTTCCCTGTCGAGCCTGGCGAGGAACTTCTTGAACTCGACGGCACGGTGGCGGCGGTGCAGGGAGCCGATGACCTCGCCGGTGGCGGCGTTGAGCGCCGCGAACAAGGTGGTGACGCCGCCGCGCAGGTAGTCGTGGGTGCGGCGCTCGGGCATGCCGGGCATCATCGGCAGCACCGGGGCCGAGCGGTCGAGCGCCTGTATCTGTGATTTCTCGTCGACGCAGAGCACGACGGCGCGCTCAGGCGGATCCAGGTACAGGCCCACCACGTCGCGGACCTTCTCGATGAACTGCGGGTCCTTGCTCAGCTTGAAGGTGTCGACCTGGTGCGGCTTGAGGCCGAAGGTGCGCCAGATCCGCGAGATGGTCGACTGGCTCAGCCCGCTCTGCTTCGCCATCTCGCGGGTGGACCAGTGCGTGGCGCCTCTCGGCGTCGTCTCCAGGGTCCGCACGATCACGTCCTCGACGTGCTCGTCGGTCACTGTGCGGGCAGGCCCTGGCCGTTTCTCGTCGGCCAGGCCCTCGAGCCGGCTGGCCGCGAACCGCTTGCGCCACGTGGCCACCGTGGTCGGATGGATGCCGAGGTCCGCGCCGACCTGGGTGTTCGACAGCCCGTCAGCACACGCCAGGACGATCCGGCACCGCAGCGCCAGAGCCTGCGCGGACGTCGCCCTCCGCGACCAGCGCAGCAACGTCTCACGCTCGTCATCCGTCAGGACCACTTCGACCGTC
>NZ_AGBF01000249.1 GCF_000225525.1 Streptomyces zinciresistens K42
CTCGTGGACGTCCGAAGGAGCCCGCGTGGCGTCCAGTCCGAGCAGCGCCGCGCCCAGGACCGGGCTCGCCGTGACCACGGTCGGCACCGCCTTGGGGGCGCGGACGGCGAGCAGTTCGCGGATGCCGTCGGTCAGTTGGGGATGGCGGGCGGCCAGGACGCTGCCGCCCAGCAGGACCGGGGTCTCCTCCTCCAGCAGGTCCAGGCGGGCCAGGGCGACCGACGCCATCGTCACGACCTCCTCGGCCAGCCGGTCGACGAGGGCGCGGGCGACCGCGTCGCCGTGCGCGGCGGTGGCGAACAGCACCGGTGTCAGCTCGTGCCGGCGCGCCTCCGCGATGTGCTCCAGGTGCAGCGCCTCGATGAGGGCGTACATGGTGGGCAGTCCGAAGTGCGCGGGCAGGGTCCGCGCGAGGTCCGTGGGCACGCCGCGGCCGTCCTCGGCACGCGCCGCGTGCCACAGCGCCTCCTCCGCCAGGCCCGAGCCGCCGCCCCAGTCGCCGGAGACGCGGCCGAGCGCCGGGAAGCGCGCCGCACGGCCGTCGGGCCGCATCCCCACACAGTTGATGCCGGCGCCGCAGACGACGGCCACACCGCGGGGTTCGGCCACTCCGGCGCGCAGGATCGCGAAGGTGTCGTTGCGGACGTCGACACGCGCGCCCCACGCGCGTGCGTGCAGCGCGGCGGTCAGGGTCTCCTCCTCCACCGGCAGATCCGCGTTGGCCAGGCAGGCCGAGACATGGTCGGCGGAGCTGACGCCCGCCGCCGTGTACGCCCGCTCCACCGCCCCGGCCAGGGTGTCCACCGCCTGCCGCACCCCCACCGCCGGCGGGCGGAAGCCGCCCGTGCGGGCCGTGGCGAGGACCGTGCCGTCGCCGGCCACGACCGCCACGTCGGTCTTGCTGTTGCCCGCGTCCACGGCGAGGACACGTGCGGTCATGCCCACGTGAGGTGCTCCCGGTTGTGTGCGATCAGCTGGTCGGTGAGCCGGTCCGCTGCGGCGTACTGGCCGATCAGGGGGTGTGCGAGCAGTGCCTTGAAGACGCGCTCGCGGCCGCCGCGCAGGGCGGCGGTCAGGGCCAGGTCCTCGTACGCCGTCACCTGGGCCATCAGACCCGCGTACAGGGGGTCGACGGACGGCACGGGCAGGGGGGCCGCGCCCTCGCGGGTCACGGCCGCCTGCACCTCGATCACCGCGTCGTCGGGGAGGAAGGGGAGGGTGCCGTCGTTGCGGGTGTTCACCACCTGGTGGGGGGCGCCCGCGCCGTTCAGCAGGGCCGCCGCCAGGTCGACGGCGGCCTCCGAGTAGTGGGCGCCGCCCCGCGAGGCGAGCAGCTCCGGCTTCCCGTCGAGGGCCGGGTCGGCGTAGAGCGCGAGCAACTGCCTTTCCATCTCGGCCACTTCCGCGGCGCGCGAGGGCTTGGTGCGCTGCTCGCGCACCACCTCGTCATGGGCGTAGAAGTAGCGCAGGTAGTACGAGGGGACGACGCCCAGCCGGTCCAGCAGGGCGCGGGGCAGCCGCAGGTCGGCGGCGACGGCCTCGCCGTGCCCGCTCAGCAGCTCGGGCAGGACGTCCTTGCCCGCGGGGCCGCCGAGGCGCACCCCGGTCTCCCAGGTGAGGTGGTTGAGGCCCACGTGGTCGAGGTGGACGTCGGCCGGGGGGACGCCGAGCATCGCCGCGAACTTCCGCTGGAAGCCGATCGCCACGTTGCACAGGCCGACCGCCCGGTGGCCCTCCTGGAGCAGGGCCCGGGTCACGATGCCGACGGGGTTGGTGAAGTCGATGATCCACGCGCCGGGGTTGGCGCGGCGGACGCGGTCGGCGATGCCGAGTACGACCGGTACGGTGCGCAGCGCCTTCGCCAGGCCGCCGGCGCCGGTCGTCTCCTGGCCGACGCAGCCGCACTCCAGGGGCCAGGTCTCGTCCTGCTGCCGGGCCGCCTGACCGCCCACGCGCAGCTGGAGCAGGACCGCGTCGGCGCCGTCCACCGCCGCGTCGAGGTCGGTCGTGGTGGTGATCGTGCCGTCGTGGGCCTGGCGGGTGAAGATACGGCGGGCCAGGGCGGCGATCAGGTCGAGACGGTCGGCCGCCGGGTCCGTCAGGACCAGTTCCCGCACGGGGAGGGTGTCCCGCAGCCGGGCGAAGCCGTCAACGAGTTCGGGGGTGTAGGTCGAGCCTCCGCCGACCACGGTGAGTTTCACGTGAGATTCAGCCCTTCACTCCGGTGAGCGTGACACCCTCGACGAACGCCTTCTGCGCGAAGAAGAACACGAGGATCACGGGGGCCATGACCAGGACGGTCGCGGCCATGGTCAGATTCCAGTCGGTGTGGCGCGCTCCCTTGAACGACTCCAGCCCGTACGACAGCGTCCAGGCCGCCGGGTTCTCCGAGGCGTAGATCTGCGGCCCGAAGTAGTCGTTCCACGCGGAGAAGAACTGGAAGAGGGCCACTGCGGCGATCCCCGGCTTCGCCATGGGCAGCACCACGCGCAGCAGGGTGCGCAGTTCGCCGCAGCCGTCCACCCGGGCCGCGTCCAGGTACTCGTCGGGGATGGTCGTCAGGAACTGGCGCAGCAGGAAGATCGAGAACGCGTCGCCGAAGGCCGTCGGGATGATCAGGGGCCACAGGGAGCCCGACAGGTCCAGCTGCCTGGCCCAGAACAGGTACATCGGGATGACGAGCACCTGCGGCGGCAGCATCATCATCGAGATGACCAGCATCAGGGTCAGACTGCGGCCGCGGAAGCGGAACTTGGCGAGCGCGTACGCCACCGGGACGGACGACACCACGGTCAGGACCGTGCCGAGGCCGGCGTAGACCAGGGTGTTCTTCCACCAGGTCAGAAAGCCGGGGGTGGCGAGGACGTCGGCGTAGTTGCCCCACTCCCAGGTGTCCGGGACCAGATCGCGGGTGAGGGCCTGCTGGTCGCTCATCAGCGAGGTCAGCACGACGAACACGAAGGGCAGGGTGAAGAACAGGGCGGCGGCGACGCCGAGCGAGTGGACCGCGATCCACTCCAGCAGCGCCCGGCGCCGGGCCGTACGGCCGGCCTCGGTGGCCGGCGTCGACTCGGTCGGTCTGTCCGGCACTTGGGTCATGGTCGGTCACCTGCCTGGATGAGTCCGCCCCGGCGTCGCATCAGCAGCGCGGTGAACGCCATGGCGAGGGCGAACAGGACGAGCGCGACCACACTGGCCGATCCGTAGTCGAAGCGCTGGAAGCCGAGGTTGTAGACGAGCTGGGGGAGGGTCAGCGTGGACTTGTCCGGATAGCCGGGCTCGAACTGCTGGCCGGAGCCGCCGATGATGCCGGAGGCGACCTTCCCGGCGACCAGCGGCTGCGTGTAGTACTGCATGGTCTGGATCACGCCGGTGACGACGGCGAACATCACGATCGGCGAGATGTTCGGCAGCGTCACGAAGCGGAACCGCTGCCAGGGCGACGCGCCGTCCAGTTCGGCGGCCTCGTACTGTTCCCTGGGTACGTCGAGCAGGGCGGCCATGAAGATGACCATGAGGTCGCCCACGCCCCACAGCGCGAGCGCCGTGAGGGCCGGCTTGGACCAGGCGGGGTCGGTGAACCAGCCGGGCGCGGGCAGCCCGAGGCCCTCCAGGACGGAGTCGACCGGCCCGGTGCCGGGGTTGAGCAGGAAGACGAAGGCCAGCGTCGCGGCGACCGGCGGGGCGAGGTAGGGCAGGTAGAACAGGGTCCGGAAGACCCCCGTCCCGGTCCTGATCCTCGTGACGAGCAGCCCGATGCCGAGCCCGAACAGCACCCGGCAGGTCACCATCACCAGCACCAGCCAGAGCGTGTTGCGCAGCGCGGGCCAGAACAGCGGGTAGTCCTGGAAGACGTACGCCCAGTTGCCCGGCCCGCGGAAGACGGGGGTGCCGAAGCCGTCGTACTTCATCAGCGAGAAGTACACGGTGGACACCAGCGGATAGGCGAAGAAGACGCCGAAGCCGACGAGCCACGGGGACAGGAAGGCCGCTGTCCGGAGCGCCGACCGGCGGCGCTTGGCGCGGAGCGTGTGCGCGGACATCGAGGGCTACTTCGCCTGCGCGATGTCGGTGTCGATCTGCCGGGCGGTCTTCTCCAGACCGGCCTGGAGGTCCTTCACCCTGCCTGACTCGTACTGGTAGCCGAAGTCCTGGAGCGTCGTCTGGTAGGTGGAGCCGTTCACGGAGGCCGGCGGGGTGTTGGACGCCGGGTTCCGCGCGATGTCCAGGAACGTCCGGAAGCCGGGGTCGACCTTCAGGTCGGGGGACTTCAGGGCCGCGAACGTGGAGGGCACGTTGCGGATGGCGTTGGCGAAGGAGACGACGGCCCGGGTGTCTGTCGTCAGGTACTTCACCAGCTTCCAGGCCGCGTTCTGCTTCCGGCTCTGCGGGGCGATGCCGATGATCGTGCCGGAGAGGAAGCCCTTGCCGTACTGGTCGGCCTCGTCGTCGGGGACGGGCATCGGGGCGGTGCCGATCTCGAAGCCGACACCGGCGTCCCTCGCCATGCCCAGCCGCCACTCGCCGTCGAGCTGCATGGCCACCTGGCCGGTCTGGAAGGGGTGCTTGGCGCCCCACTCGTCGCCGAAGGTGTTGCGGTACCTCTCCAGCTTCGCGAAGCCGCCGAGCGAGTTCACCAGGCTCTTCTGGTACGTGAACATCTTCTTGAACGCCGGGTCCTTGGCGATGTTGGACTTGCCCCGGGCGTCGAAGTAGGAGTGGTTCCACTGCGCCATGTAGTGGTCCACGACCGTCTCGTAGCCGTGGTAGTTGGGCATGAAGCCGAGCTGCCGGTAGCCGTCGCCCCGGGGGACGGTGAGCTTCTCGGCGACCTTCGCGAACTCCGACCAGGTCTTCGGCGGGGCCGTGATCCCGGCCTTCTCGAACGCGTCCTTGTTGTAGTAGAGGCCGTAGGCGTCACCGAGCAGCGGCAGGGCGCAGCGGGTGCCCTCGAACTGGGTGTAGTCCAGCATCGGCTTCGGGATGAGCCTGCCGAGGTCGAGCCCCGACTTCTCGATGAAGGGCTTGAGGTCGAGGAAGGCGCCCGAGGAGCAGAACTTGCCGACGTTGGAGGTCGTGAACGACGACACCACGTCCGGCCCGTTCGAACCGCCCGCGCGCAGCGCCTGGTTGAGCTTGTCGTCGTTGATGTTGCCGACGACCTTCACCGTGATGTTCGGGTTGGCCTTCTCGAAGCGGTCGATGTTGGCCTGGATCGCCTCGACCTCCGCGGGCGCGCTCCAGCCGTGCCAGAAGGCGATCGTGGTCTGCGCGTTCGGGTCGTCGTTCGCGCCGGACCGCGCGGAGCCGGTGCAGGCCGTGGCGAGCAGCGCGAGCGAGGCGGCGGCGGCGAGCGCGGCCACCCCCCTGCGGGACGGGGACGGCAGGGCGTTCCTGGACTTTTCGGGCATGGCGAGGACTCCCAGGGGCGGGACGGGGTGGGTGAGAGAGGGTGCGGGGGCGGTGAGGACCGGGCGGGAGGCGGGGAGGTTCAGGCGGGGAGGCGGCCGGCCGTCAGCGGGCGGTGTCGAAGACCTCGTCGCGGGTGGTGGCGAGGGCGCTCTCCAACGCGCCCCGCAGCACCGGGTGTTCACGCACACCGCCGACGACGAGCCGGGGCCGGGCCGCGGCCAGCTCCTCCAGTTCGTTCTGGACGAGGGTGCGCAGGACGTCGCCGCCCGCGGTGAGCGAGGCGCCGCTGAGCACGACCAGTTCGGGGTCGAGGACGGAGACCAGCGAGGCCAGACCGGTGGCCAGCCGGGTCGCGTACGTCTCCAGCAGCAGCCGGCCCGGACCGCCGTCCTCACCGGCGGCCCGTGCCACGAGGGCGGCGGCGACCTGGGTGTGGGAGCCCGACGGGATGTGCGGGACGCCGAGTTCGCGGGCCAGGCGCGGGACCGCCTGGGAGCCGGCCAGCTCCTGGTAGCCGCCGCTGTTGGCCTTGGTCACCTGCCGGACCAGGGGTGCGCCCGGCACCGGCAGGAAGCCGACCTCGCCCGCGCCGCCGGTCCAGCCGCGGTGCAGCCGCCCGCCGAGGACGAGGGCGGCGCCGAGGCCGCCCTCGTTCCACAGCAGGACGAAGTCCCCGTGGCCGCGGGCCGCGCCGAGCCGCTGCTCGGCCACCGCCACGAGGTTGACGTCGTTCTCGTACTCGACCGGCATCGGCAGCGCCGCCGCCAGTTCCTCCAGGAGCGCGGGGGCGTGCCAGCCGGGGAGGTGGGGGGCGTAGCGCAGCCGGCCCGTGGTGGGGTCGAAGGCGCCGGGCGTGCCGACGACCAGGCGGCGGACGTCGTCGCGGGCGAGCCCGGCCGCCTTCACCGCGCCGTCCAGCGCGTCGGTGACCTGGTGCACGACGGGCCGGGACGGGCTCCTGCCGGGGGTGGGCAGCTCGTACGTCCCGACCGTGCGGCCCGTGATGTCGGCGACGGCGGCCAGGACGCGCTCGGGAGTCACATCGAGCCCGGCCGCGTGGGCGGCGGCCGGATTGACCTCGTACAACTGGGCGTTGGGCCCCGGGCGGCCCTCCGTGGTGCCGCTCGCCAGGACCAGGCCGGCGGCCTCCAGGCGGGCCAGCAGCTGGGAGGCGGTCGGCTTGGACAGGCCGGTGAGCTTGCCGATCCGGGTGCGCGAGAGCGGCCCGTGCTCCAGCAGGAGGTCCAGGGCGGCGCGGTCGTTCATGGCCCGCAGGACGCGCGGAGTGCCCGGCGTACCGGCTGTTCCTGCCATGGGGTCCACACCTGCCTCTCGGCCGCCCAGCTTCTCAGCGACCGAGGACGGAAGTCCATCAGGGGCATCGCGGAAGCACTGTTAGGAAAGTTTCCTATTGGCTGCTGCGGAGGAACGTAAGCCCGGCGGGAAGGCGGCGTCAAGAGAGGTGACGGGGCCGCCGCGCACGCTCGTCCCGGTCCGCCGCCCGCTCGCGCCAGGGCAGCAGCGCGGGCGTCGCCAGCAGCAGGACCCCCGCGAGGGCGATCGCGGCGCGCGGTCCCGTCACGGCCGCCAGCAGGCCCCACAGGGCCGTCAGGGCGGCGGTCGCGGCCCTGCCGGTGACCGACCACGCCGTCAGGGTGCGGGTCACCCGGTCCGCCGGGGTCAGCTCCAGCCGGGTGGTGGCGAGCACCGGGTTGAACACGCCCGCGCAGGTGATCAGCCCGAACTCGACGGCCGCCACCAGGACCAGGCCGGACGTGCCCGGACCGACGAAGGCCAGCCCGGCCGGCCAGCAGGCGCGCAGGGTGCCCGCGCCGAGCAGGACCCGGCAGCGGCCGTACCGGGCCACCAGGCGCGGCGCGAGCCGGGAGCCGAGCAGACCCCCGAGGCAGGGCACGGCGAAGACCAGGCCGTACTGCCAGGGCGCGAAGCCGAGCGGGCCGAGCATCAGCACCGCGAGCAGCGGCGCACTCACCATGATCAGGGCGTTGACCAGGACCGCGTTGAGGAACAGCGGGCGCAGGGCGGCCTGGCCGAGAAGGTGCCGCCATCCGGCCCGCAGGCCGCCGGGGTCCGGGCCGGGGGAGGCGGGGGGCGGGGCGTGCGGCCGGCGGCCGGGCTCCGGGCCGCCGGGTCTGGGCCCGGGGAGCGGAGGGGGCCGCCGTTCCCCGCTGCCGCCGGCGGCCCGCAGTCCGAGCGCCGACAGCAGGAAGCTGACCGCGTCCGCCAGGACCGTCACCAGCGGGCCGAACACTCCTACGGCCAGCCCGCCGAGCGGGGGACCGAGCGCGAGGGCGGTCCAGGAGGTCGCCTCCAGGCGCGCGTTCGCCGGGAGGAGGTCCTCCCGGGGCAGCAGCGCCTTCAGATACGCGCCGCTCGCCGCGCCGAAGGTGATGTCCGCCGCGGCGACCACCGCCGAGACCACCAGCAACTGGCCGATGCCGAGCACACCCAGGGCGAAGGCGGCCGGGACGCTCAGCAGCGCGGCGCACCGCAGCAGATCGGCCGCGACCATCACCCGTCGCTTCGGGCGGGCCTCCACCCACGCCCCGAGCGGCAGCGCCGCCGCCGCGCCCACGGCCGGGCCCGCCGCCGCGAGCAGCGCCACCCCGGCCGGCCCGGCGTGCAGGACCAGCACCGCGATCAGCGCGAAGGCGTCGAAGGCCAGCCGGCTGCCGAAGGCGCTGACGGCGTACGCCGCCCACAGCCACCGGAACGGCCGGCCC
>NZ_AGBF01000248.1 GCF_000225525.1 Streptomyces zinciresistens K42
TCCTGGCTCCGATTGGGCCGCGTTCGGCGACGGTGCCGTTCTATTCGACGGTGACCGGTGGTCTGCTGGACACCGAGCGGCTCGATGCCGCGTACTGGGTGCGGAATCTGCGGCAGACCGTCGAGTTCGAGGCGACGACGCGGGCGCTGATAGCCGATGGGCTGTCCGCCTTCGTGGAGTGCAGCGCTCACCCCGTCCTCGCCGTGGGAATCCAGGACTCCGGCGCCACCGCCGTGATCGGGTCACTGAAGCGGCACGACGGCGGCCGGGACCGCTTCCTCGCCGGGGTCGCAGCCGCGTGGGCGAGCGGGCTGACCGTGGCGGCCGACGCGCTGTTCCATCGGCCGGGCGCCCGACGCCACCCCCTGCCGACCTACGCCTTCCAGCGGGAGAGCCACTGGCTCCCGACAGCCGGCACCACCGCGCCCCGTACCCCGTACCCCGCCCCCGGCCCGCTTGCGGAGCCCGCGCCCGAACCCGACGTCACCCCCACCCGCACGTCCGCCACCACCCTCGCCGGGCGGACGCCCCAGCAACAGCGCCGCGCCCTGCTGGACCTCGTGCGCCGCCACGCCGCCGTCGTCCTCGGCCACACCGACGCCACACACGTCGAGAACGACCGGACCTTCAAGGACACCGGGTTCGACTCCCACATGAGCCTGGAGCTCCAGCAGAGCCTGTCGCGCGCCACCGGCCTCGCACTCCCCTCCGGCGTGCTGTTCTCCCACCCCACCCCGCACGCCCTCGCCGACCGGATCCACCAGGACCTCCTCGGCACCGCGGCCCCTGGCACGCGCCCCGGCGACGCCGACGCCCCCGGGGCGAAGGACGACGCGGTCGCCGTCGTCGGCATGGCCTGCCGTTTCCCCGGCGGGATCGCCTCGCCCGAGGACCTCTGGCGCCTTGTGGACCAGGGCGGCGACGCCATCGGCCCGTTCCCCACCGACCGGGGCTGGGACCTCGACGCGCTGTACCACCCGGACCCCGAGCACCCCGGCACCTCCTACGTCCGCAAGGGCGGATTCCTCGACGGGGCAGGCGACTTCGACGCCACGTTCTTCGGCATCTCGCCCCGCGAGGCCCGGACGATGGACCCGCAGCAGCGGCTGCTGCTGGAGACCTCCTGGGAGGCCGTCGAACGCGCGGGAATCCTCCCGGCCGCCCTGCGCGGCACCCCGACCGGAGTCTTCGCCGGCGCCATGGCCATGGAGTACGGCACCCGCCTCCACGAAGCACCCCAGGACTTCCAGGGCCAGATGCTCACCGGCACGGCGGGCAGCGTCCTCTCCGGGCGCGTGGCCTACGGTCTCGGCCTGCGCGGCCCCGCCGTCACCGTGGACACCGCCTGCTCCTCCTCACTCGTCGCCCTCCACCTGGCCGCCCAGGCGCTCCGCCAGGGCGACTGCTCCCTCGCCCTCGCCGGCGGGGTCGCCGTCATGCCGCACCCCGGCATGTTCCTGGAGTTCAGCCGGCAGCGCGGGCTGTCGCCCGACGGCCGCTGCAAGGCGTTCGGCTCCGGGGCCGACGGCACCGGATGGGCCGAGGGCGTCGGTGTCGTCGTCCTCGAACGGCTCGCGGACGCCCGCCACAACGGGCACCGGGTCCTCGCCGTGCTCCGTGGCTCCGCCGTCAACCAGGACGGTGCCAGCAACGGCCTCACCGCGCCCAACGGCGACGCCCAACAGCAGGTGATCCGGCAGGCGTTGCGCGGGGCGGGACTCGCCCCGGACGACGTGGACGCCGTCGAGGCGCACGGCACCGGCACCCGGCTCGGCGACCCCATCGAGGCCCAGGCGCTGCTCGCCACGTACGGCAGCGACCGCGACCCCGAGCACCCCCTGCGGCTCGGCTCCCTCAAGTCCAACATCGGCCACGCCCAGGCCGCGGCGGGCGTCGGCGGCGTCATCAAGACCGTCATGGCCCTGCGCCACCGCACCCTTCCGAAGACGCTCCACGCCGACGAGCCGTCCCCGTACATCGACTGGGACGCGGGTGCCGTGTCCCTGCTGACCGAGGCCATGGCCTGGCCCGAGCGCGGCCGCCCCCGCCGCGCCGCCGTGTCGTCCTTCGGGATCAGCGGCACCAACGCCCACGTCATCCTGGAAGAGGCCCCGCCGGGACCGGACGACGGCCCCGCCCGGCGACGCACCGACGCCCCCGTCGCCTGGAGCCTCTCCGCCCGCACCGCCCCGGCGCTCGCCGCCCAGGCCCGGCGCCTGCACACCCGCCTCGGCGCCGACGACGCCCCCCACCCGGCCGACATCGGGTTCTCCCTCGCCATCACCCGGGCCGCCCTCGACCACCGCGCCGTCCTGATCGGCGACGGCCCGGACGAACTGCTGCCCGCGCTCGCCGCGCTCGCCGACGGCACACCGGCCGGCACCACGGTCACCGGGACCGCCGGTTCCCCCGCCGCCGGACCCGTCTTCGTCTTCCCCGGACAGGGCGCCCAGTGGTCCGGCATGGGACGGGAACTGGCCGCCGCCTTCCCCGTCTTCGACGCGTCGCTCGGCGCCTGCGCCCGGGCGCTCGCGCCCTACACGGACTGGGACCTGCGGGCCGAACTCGCCGGAGACCTGTCCCGCGTGGACGTGCTGCAACCCGCGACCTGGGCGGTGATGGTGTCGCTGGCCCGCCTCTGGCAGTCGTTCGGCGTCACCCCGGCCGCGGTGGTCGGCCACTCGCAGGGCGAGATAGCCGCGGCCGTCGTCGCCGGCGCGCTCTCCCTGGAGGACGGCGCCCGCGTCGTCGCCGAACGCAGCAGGATCATCCGCCGCAGCCTCGCCGGGCGCGGTGGCATGGCATCCGTGGGCCTGCCCGCCGACATCGTACGGGTGCGCCTCGCCGAAGTGGGGGAGGGGCTGGAGGTCGCCGCCGTAAACGGGCCCCGGTCCACGGTCGTCTCCGGCGACCCCGCCGCCCTCGACAGCCTCCTGGCGCTGCTCGAACCCGAGGACGTCCGGGTCCGCCGCATCGCGGTCGACTACGCCTCCCACTCCTCGCACGTCGACTCGGTGCGCGACGAGCTCCTGGAGGTGCTGGCCCCCGTCCGGCCGCGCCCCGGCGACGTACCGTTCCACTCGACCGTCACCGGGGAGGCCCTCCGCACCACGGAGCTCGACGCCGCCTACTGGGTGCGCAATCTGCGCAGGACCGTCGAGTTCACCACCGCAGTCGAAGGACTCGCCGCCGAAGGCCACAGCCTGTTCGTGGAGATGAGCCCGCACCCCGTGCTCACCATGGCCGTGGAGGAGACCGCCGACGGCTCCCTCTCGGCCGTCGGCTCCCTGCGCCGCGACGACGGCGGTCCCCGGCGCTTCCTCACCTCGCTCGCCGAAGCGCACGTCCACGGCACGGACATCGACTGGGCGCCCGCCTTTCCCGGCGCGAACGTCGTGGACCTGCCCACCTATGCCTTCCAGCACCGGCACCACTGGCTCGACGGCGCCACGGCGCGCCCCACCGTCGCCGACCACCCGCTCGCCGCGACCGTGGAACGCCTCGCCGACGGCGACGGCGCCCTGCTGACCGGACTTCTCTCCCGCTCCACCACGCCCTGGATCCCGGACCACGCCGTCGCCGGCGAGGTGCTGCTGCCCGGCACCGCCTTCGTCGAACTGCTGCTGCGCGCCGGTGAACAGGTCGGCTGCGCCCGCCTGGAGGACCTCACGCTCCAGGCCCCGCTGCCACTGCCCGGCGACGGGTCCGCGGTACGCCTCCAGATCTCCGTCCGCGAAGCGGAGGAGGGTACCGGCTCCCGCCCCTTCACCGTGCACACCCGCCCGGCGGGCAGCGCGCCCGACTCCCCCTGGACCCGCCACGCCACCGGCACCCTCGCCCCCGCCCGGGCCGCCGCCCAGGCGCCCGACCCGGGCCTCACCAACTGGCCGCCCCCCGGCTCCGAACCGGTCGCCCTGGAGAAGCTGTACGGCGAACTCGCCTCCCTCGGCTACGAGTACGGTCCGGCGTTCCGCGGGCTCACCGCCGCCTGGCGCCAGGGCCGCACCGTCTACGCGGAAGTCGCCCTGCCCGCCGACCGGCATCCCGAGACGGCCGGCTACGGCATCCACCCGGCCCTCCTGGACGCCTGCCTGCACGCCGCGCTGCTGGACCGCCTCGACACCGACGCGGCCCGGCCCGCCCTGCCCTTCGCCTGGTCCGGCGTCGAACTGCACGCCACCGGCGCCACCGCAGCCCGCGTCCGCGTCGTCCCGGCCGAGCCCGGGTCCGACACCGTCGCGGTCACCGTCGCCGATGCGAGCGGCCAGCCGCTCGTCGGGGTCGAAGCCCTGGTGCTCCGCGAGGCGCCCCTCGCACCCGGCCCCGCCGACGCACTCCCGGAAGGGCTGTACCGCGTCACCTGGACACCCGCGTCCACCCCCGCACCCGCCGCCGCCCCGCCCGGCGAGTGGTGTGCGTACGGCGACGACCTGCCCGACCCCGTCCCGCCGACCGTCGTCGCGCGGGTCCAGACCGGGCCCGACGTGGCCGACGCCGTCAACCACGCGCTGCGGACGGTCCAGCGGTGGCTCGCGGACGAACGGTGCGCCCGCTCCCGGCTCGTCCTCGCCGTCCGCGGCGACACCCCAGCCGAGGCCGCCGTCGCCGGTCTCGTCCGCTCCGCCAGGACCGAGCACCCCGGCCGCTTCGTCCTCGTCCACCTGCCCGCCGACGCGTCCGACGCGGACGCCGCCTCCGCCGCATCCGGCGACGAACCGGAGATCCGGTCCGGCGCGGGCGGCCCGACCGTGCCGCGGCTCGCCCGCGTCGGCGCCGACGGCGTCCTCGCCCCGCCCGCCGAAGGACCCTGGCGGCTGGACGTCACCGACACCGGCGGCATCGACCGGCTCGCCCTGCTCCCCTCACCGGCCGCCGCCCGCACCCTGGCACCCGGCGAGGTGCGGGTGAGGATGGCCGCGGCAGGGCTCAACTTCCGGGACGTCGTCGTCTCCCTCGGCATGGTGCCCGGGCTGGAGGGCGTCGGAGTGGAAGGCGCCGGGGTCGTCGCGGAGACCGGACCGGGCGTCACCCGCCTCGCCGTCGGCGACCGGGTCATGGGTCTGCTCCCGCAGGCCATGGCACCCGTCGCGGTGGCCGACGCCCGCACCCTCGTACGCGTCCCCGACGGCTGGACCCTGCGCCAGGCCGCATCCGTACCCGTCGCCTTCCTCACCGCCGAACTCGGCCTCGTCGAGGGCGCGGGCCTCGGGCCCGGCGACCGCGTGCTGGTCCACACCGCCACCGGCGGA
The DNA here is from genome assembly GCF_000225525.1 of Streptomyces zinciresistens K42. GTDB lineage: Bacteria > Actinomycetota > Actinomycetes > Streptomycetales > Streptomycetaceae > Streptomyces > Streptomyces zinciresistens. The sequence continues at coordinate 5,250 of NZ_AGBF01000248.1, forward strand.
CTGGGCCTCGCCGCCCTCCAATTGGCCCGCCGCGCCGGCGCCGAGGTCTTCGCCACCGCCAGCCCGGGCAAACACGCCCTCCTGCGCCGGCTCGGCCTCCACGACGACCACATCGCCTCCAGCCGCGACCTCGGCTTCCGCGAACGGTTCCTGGACACCACCGGCGGCGCCGGCCTGGACGTCGTCATGAACACCCTCAGCGGCGAGTTCACCGATGCCTCCCTCGACCTCCTGCCGCGCGGCGGCCGGTTCGTCGAGATGGGCAAGACCGACATCCGCGACCCCGGCACGGTCGCCGCCGACCACCCGGGCGTCGACTACCTCTACTTCGACCTGCTGGCCGAAGCACCCGACCGGATCCGCGACGGCCTCGACCGGCTGGCCGCCCCCCTCGCCGACGGCGACCTGACGCCGCCGCTCAGCAGCAGCCGGGACATCCGGCACGCCCCCGAGGCGTTCGACACCCTCCGCGCCGCCACCCACCTCGGCAAGATCGTGCTCACCCTCCCGCACACCTGGGACGCCGAGAGGACCGTCCTGGTCACCGGCGGCACCGGCACCCTGGGCAGGCTCCTCGCCCGGCACCTCGTCACCCGGCACGGCGTGCGCCACCTGCTCCTCACCAGCAGGCGCGGACCCGAAGCCGAAGGGGCCGGCGAGCTCGTCGACGACCTGCGCGGACTCGGCGCCCACGCCACCGTCGTCGCCTGCGACGCCGCCGACCGCGACGCGCTCGCCGCCCTGCTCGCCGGCATCCCCGCCGACCGGCCGCTCGGCGCGGTCGTGCACACGGCGGGTCTCCTGGACGACGCCACCGTGGAGGGCATGACGCCCGCGCAGGTGGAACGGGTCCTGCGGGCCAAGGTCCGGTCCGCCGAACTGCTCGACGAGCTGACCGAGGGCATCGACCTCGACGCGTTCGTCCTCTTCTCCTCCGTCGCCGGGGTGCTGGGCACCGCGGGGCAGGCCAACTACGCCGCCGCCAACGCGGCCCTGGACGCCCTCGCCGTCCGCCGCAGGCGGCAGGGGCGTGCGGCGGTGTCGGTCGCCTGGGGGCTGTGGGAGCAGTCCAGCGGCATGACCGGGCACCTGGACGGGCAGGACATCGGGCGGCTCGCTCGCACCGGAACGGCCCCCCTCGCCTCCGCCGACGGACTGGCCCTGTTCGACGCGGCCCTCGCCGTGGACGAGCCCGGTGTGGTCGCGACCCGCCTCGACCACGCGGTCCTGCGGGAGCAGAGCCCCGCCACCCTGCCGGCCGTGCTGCGCACCCTGACCGGCACCGGACGCCGCCGCGCCACCGCACCCGCCCCGGGCGTCGAGAGCGACGATGCGACCCTCGCGCGGCGTCTCGCGGACGCCGCCCCCGCCGAGCGCCGCCACACCCTGCTGGAACTCGTCCGCAATCAGACGGCGACCGTCCTGCGGCTCTCCGGGGCCCACGAGGTGGAGGACGAACGGCCGTTCCGGGAGGTCGGATTCGACTCGCTCACCGCGGTGGAGCTGCGGAACCGGATCAACGCCGCCACCGGACTGCGGCTGCCGAGCACCGTCGTCTTCCGCCACCCCACCCCCGCGCAGCTCGCCGACCGGCTGCACACCGAGCTCGTGCCGGAGCAGGACACCGACGGGGCCGCCACGACCGTCCTCGCCGACATCGGCCGGCTGCGCACGGCGGTCGCCGGCATCACCGACGAGGAGAGGGCGACCGTGGCCGAGGAGCTGAGCCGGCTCCTCACGGAGGTCGGCGGCGTCGAGGACCTGCTGAACTCCGCGGGACAGAGCGACCTCGCCGCCGCGACCGACGACGAGATGTTCGCGCTGATCGACAAGGAGCTGGAGATGGAGTGAGGGCGCCGCCGCACGAACCCGCGGCCGTACGCCGTCGCCGGTCACGCCCCGCCCGGCACCCCCCGGTCGCCCTCCGTGTCGCCCGCGGTCGTCGGCACCGGCCGCTCGTCCTTCATATGGGCGGGAGCCATCACGCGCAGGGCGTGGTAGCCGGTGATCACGACGATCGTGCCGAGCGCGATGCCGCCCAGCTCGAAGTTGTCGGTGATCTTCAGGCTCACCCCGCCGACGCCGATGATGATGCCCGCGGCCGCGGGGACGAGATTGAGCGGATTACGCAGGTCCACCCGGCCGTTCAGCCAGATCTGCGCCCCGAGCAGCCCGATCATCCCGTACAGGATCACGGTGATCCCGCCGAGGACCCCACCGGGGATCGCGGCGACGACCGCGCCGAACTTGGGCACAGGCCGAACAGCAGCGCGAAGCAGGCCGCCGCCCAGTACGCGGCGGTGGAGTAGACGCGGGTGGCGGCCATCACGCCGATGTTCTCGGAGTAGGTGCCACCCTCCTGCCGGACGGTGCCCTTCGCCCTGTCCATCGGAGACGTCGCCGGACACGACCTCCAAGCCGCCACCGAGATGACCAAGGCCAGCAGCATGCTCCGCGCCCTGGCCTACACCGCCGACACCGACGGCCCCGCACGCACCCTCAGCCGCCTCGACCAGGTCACCCACGGCGTCAGCACGGCCGCCCTGATCACTGCGATGCACGCCGTCCTCCGCCAGACCACCGGCCACCACTGGCAGGTCACCCTGTCCAACGCCGGCCACCCACCACCGCTCCTGATCCCGGCCACCGGCCACCCCCAGCACCTCAACGACGCAGCGACACCCGACCTGCCACTGTGCGTGACACCCAGCACCGTACGCCACGAGGGACAGTTCGACCTCCACGACGGTGACACCCTGCTGCTCTACACCGACGGACTCGTCGAGAGACGCGGGACGGACATCTCCGAGAGCATGGCCCAGCTCGCGCACCGCGCAGCCGCGCTGAGGAGCTCTGACCGCCCCATCAACCTGCTCCTGACGGCGTGATCAACGACTTTGCCGGAGCCCTGCCACCCGACCCAA
>NZ_AGBF01000247.1 GCF_000225525.1 Streptomyces zinciresistens K42
GAGGCCCCGTTCCCCGCCCAGGGAACGGGGCCTCGGCATGTCCGGCGCGGCGGCCCCGCCCGAACGGGCCCGCACGATGCCCGCCTGGCGGCCTCCAGCGCTCCTTTCGGGCCCGCGGCGCCCCTTTCCCCGCCGGGCGCCCCCCGGAGCCCGCAGGGGCGCGCTGAGCCCCTCCGCGCGCCCCCTGGAACGACGTACGGCCCCCCGTCCCTCCCGAAGGAGGAGCGGGGGGCCGCGACGCAGATGCGCCCGGAAGGCGGGGCCGCTAGCGCAGGCGGGCCATCAGGGCGTGCTCGACCAGCGTGATCAGCGCCGACTTGGCGTCCGCGCGATGGCGGGCGTCCGTCGTGATGATCGGGGTGTCGGGGCCGATCTGCAGGGCCTCGCGCACCTCGTCCGGGTTGTACGGCTGGCTGCCGTCGAAGCCGTTGAGGGCGACGACGAAGGGCAGTCCGCTGTTCTCGAAGTAGTCGACCGCGGGGAAGCAGTCGGCGAGGCGCCGCGTGTCGACCAGCACGATCGCTCCGATCGCGCCGCGCACCAGGTCGTCCCACATGAACCAGAAGCGGTCCTGGCCCGGCGTACCGAAGAGGTACAGGATCAGGTCCTGGTCCAGGGTGATGCGGCCGAAGTCCATGGCCACCGTGGTGGTGGTCTTGTCCCCGGTGTGGGTCAGGTCGTCGATGCCTGCGGAAGCGGACGTCATGACGGCTTCTGTGCGCAGCGGGTTGATCTCCGAGACAGCGCCGACGAACGTGGTCTTGCCCACGCCGAAGCCGCCCGCCACCACGATCTTCGCCGAGGTGGTGGAGCGGGAAGGACCGCCGCTAGAGCTTGCGAAGTCCACTGAGCACCCTTTCGAGCAGTGTCACGTCTGGCTGGCCGCCGGCGTTCTCGTCGCCGCCGGGCTGATGGATCGCGACCAGTCCCGCCTCCGCCAAGTCGGCGACGAGGATCCTGGCCACGCCGAGAGGGATCGCGAGCAGGGCCGAGATCTCGGCCACCGACTTGATCTCCCGGCAGAGGTTGCAGATCCGCTGATGCTCGGGCAGTTGCCCCTGCATCTGGTGCGGCTGCGCTGTGGTGTGCACCAGCGCCTCGATGGCGAGCTGGTAGCGGGGGCGCGTCCGGCCGCCGGTCATGGCGTACGGACGCACCAAGGGGTTCGACGCTGCCACGGGCGCCGGCTCGGGGGCGCGTCGCTGCGGCTGCACCGGCTGGATGCGCGGTGCCGGCGGCTGGTCGTACGGCGAGGGCCCGGGGCCCTGCGGGGCGTACGGCTGCCGCCGGCTCGGCGTGGAGGGGAAGTTGTACCGGTTCTGGGAACCGTCGTGCCGGCCCTGGGCCGGACCGTACGACCAGTCGCCCGATGACGGACCGTCTGGGGATGTTGCCACTTTCTCTCCTCCTCCGACTGTGCCTGGCACCCATCTTGTGGAGCCGCGTCCCGAAACCTTACGGCTCCGGGACGCCAAAACGCACCGCTGTCTGTCAGTTGAGCAGGCTCCCCTGGAGCTCCGCACGCAGATCCGGCGTCAGGACGGTACCGGCACGGTCGACCAGAAGCGCCATCTCGTACCCGATGAGTCCGATGTCCGCCTCGGGATGTGCGAGGACCGCGAGGGAGGAACCGTCCGAGACGGACATGATGAAGAGGAATCCCCGCTCCATCTCCACAACCGTCTGGTTCACGCTGCCGCCCTCGAAGATGCGGGAGGCGCCTGCCGTCAGGGACGTCAGACCTGAGGCGACGGCCGCGAGCTGGTCGGCGCGGTCGCGCGGAAACCCTTCGGACATCGCCAGAAGGAGTCCGTCGGCGGAGACCACCACCGTGTGGGACACCCCGGGGGTGCTGTCCACGAAGTTGGTGATCAGCCAGTTCAGGTTCTGTGCCGCCTGGCTCATCGGGCTCACACTAACGCTCCTGGTGGTAGGTGCTGTCAGGACCGAAGCCCTGGCCGTTCGTTTCACTTCCCGCGCTGCGGCCCCGCTGGACGCCCCGGCGCAGGTTGCTCAGCCTGCCCCGCACGTCCTCGGGAGCACGGGAGACCTGTGGGCCGCCCTGTGGGGTGGCCGCGGCGGTGCCCTCGACCAGGTTGGCCTTGGGGACCCGCCGCGGCAGGCCGGAGGAGGTGACCCCGCCCGCCTTCGGCTTGCGCAGCTGCGAGGCCTGCTGCCAGCGCTCGTCGTTCTGTGAGCGCCAGGCGTCGTTCTTGCTCTCCGCCGGGGGAGCCGGCGCCTCCTGCCGCGCGGACCCCGAACCGTTGGCACCGCTCGCGGCTGCGCCCCGGCGCGGAAGCCCGGCGTCGGTCATGGCGTGCGGCGCGGACGGGACCGGCCCCGGACGTTCGAAGCCTACGCGGTCGCGCTCGGTCGCGTCATCGGCCTGCGGGGATTCCGCTTGTGGAGCGTACTGGTCCTGGTAGCCGTCGGGATAGCCGCTCTGCTGCGGCCAGTCGTCCTGGTGGCGCCGCTGCTCGAAGGCGGGGAAGGCTTCCGTGGACGGACCGCCCGCGCTCGCGGGCTCCTCCTGGGCGCCTTCCGCATAGGGCTGCTCGGGATAGCCGGCGCCCTGCGCGAAGGCGTCGTCGCGGGGCAGCCCGCCGTTCGGCGCGTAGTACCCCTCGTCGTAGGACGCCTGCTGCGGCTCCTCGTAGGCGGCCTGCTGCTCCTCGTACGCCGGCTGCTGCTCCCCGTACGCGGTCTGCGGGTCGTAGCCGCCCTGCTGTTCGGGGAAGCCGTTCTGGCCGTCGTAGGCGGGCCCGCCGGTGAACTCGTCGTAGGCGGGCGCCTCCGGGGCGGAACCGTCGAGCGTCTGCGACTCCAGGGCCGCGCGGCGCTCCTCGCGCATCAGCGAGCGGCCCACCGGGTCCAGATCGCGGATGTCGTCGGGAACCTCGGTGTACCGGCTGTCGTCGAAGCCGAGTTCGGCCGCGGTCCGCAGCGGCTGGCCGACCTGGCCGAAGCTCTCCCCCGGGAAGTTCTGCTCCGGGATGATCTGCGAGACCGTGAACTCGTTCTGCGCCGGCTGCTGGTCGCCGCCGCCACCGTGGGTGATCGCGTCGGGCAGCATGACCAGCGAGGTGGTGCCGGCCTGCTCGCCCGAGGGGCGCAGCTGGACGCGGATGCCGTGCCGGTCGGACAGCCGGCCGACCACGAACAGGCCCATGCGCTGCGAGATCGCGGCGTCCACCGTCGGCGGGTTGGCCAGCTTGTGGTTGATGTCGGCGAAGTCCTCGGGGGTCAGACCGATGCCCTTGTCGTGGATCTCGATCATGACCCGGCCGTCGGGCAGCCGGGTCGCGGTGACCCGCACCTTGGTCTGCGGGGAGGAGAACGTGGTGGCGTTCTCCAGCAGCTCGGCGAGCAGGTGCACGAGGTCGGTGACGGCGCGGCCGTGGATCTCGGCCTCCGGCACGCCCGACAGCTCGATGCGCTCGTACTGCTCCACCTCGGAGGACGCGGCGCGCAGCACGTCGACCAGCGGGACCGGCTGGTCCCAGCGCCGGCCCGGCTCCTCGCCGGCGAGGACGAGGAGGTTCTCGCCGTTGCGGCGCATACGGGTGGCGAGGTGGTCCAGCTTGAAGAGGTTCTCCAGCTGGTCCGGGTCGGCCTCGTTGTTCTCCAGGTCGGTGATCAGGGTCAGCTGGCCCTCGATGAGCGACTGGTTGCGGCGCGACAGGTTGGTGAAGATCGCGTTGATGTTGCCCCGCAGCAGGGCCTGCTCGGAGGCGAGCCGGACCGCCTCGCGGTGGACCTGGTCGAAGGCGCGGGCGACTTCGCCGATCTCGTCGCGGGTGTTGATCGGGATGGGCGCGACCCGGGTGTCGACCCGGCCGGGGTCGGTGCGCGAGAGCTGGTCGACCAGCATCGGCAGCCGCTGCTCGGCGATGCCGAAGGCGGCGTTGCGCAGCTGGCGCATCGAGCGGGACATCTGGCGGGCGACCGCGCCGGCCAGGATGAACGCGACGAGCAGGGCGATCACGACGGCGGCACCGGTGATCAGGGCGTCCCGCCTGGCCGTGCCCGCGATGTCGGAGGCCTCGCTCACCGCGGCGTCGGCCATGTCGGACTCCAGGGTCCGGTAGACCTTGTACTTCAGGGTGTTGACCACCCACCAGTTCTGCGCCGATATGCCCTGGGTGGCGAGGGCGGCCCGCGCGGCGGTGTCCGTGGTGTCCAGCGTGGCCAGCATCGGCACGAGCTGGGTCACGTCCGAGGGCGGCGGCACATAGCTCGGGTCCTTCGCCCTGGCGTCCTCGGCCATGGCGCCGCCGTCCGTGACGGCCTGCTTCAGCAGACTGTCCAGCTTGTTGGCGTCGGCCTGGGTGCCGCCGCCGCGGTACTCCTCGATGGCGATGCCCTCGAGATAGGCGTACGAGGTGAGCGCCACCCGCTGCTTGGCCAGGTCCGCCGCCTTGGGACCCGGCTTGATCAGCAGGTGCATGCCGATGGACCGCTGGAGCGACAGGGCGGCCTTGGTGAGGGAGATGGCGTAGACCGTGCGGCCGTAGCTGGTGATGTTTCCGGTGCCGAGACCGAGCTCGTTGGCGAACTGCATCAGGGCGTGCGAGACCTTGACGTAGCCCTCTTCGGTCTGGACACCGCCGAGCTTGGCGGAGTAGGCGCCGGCGCGCAGCGCCTGGAGCTTGGGCTCCTGCTCGCGGAAGAGTTGCAGGCGCCGTTCGAGGCCCGGCTTCTGCGGCATGTCGCGGGCGGCGGTGTCGAAGACGTCGGCCGCCTTGTCCGTGGCGTCACGGGCGGCGGTGACCGTCTTGTCGTCCTGCCCCTTGCCCTGGAGCAGCGGGGCGGCCGTGGTGTCGCGTTCGTTGTAGAGGGCGTCGGCGTAGGTCAGGGACGCCTGGACCAGGCGCGCTGTCTTCTGCGCGTCCTCGGCCTCCTGCCAGGTGTCGATCGAGCCCTTGACCTCGACGCCGCCCATGATGAGGCCGACCAGCACAGGTATCAGCAGGATCGCGTTCAGCCTGGTCGGCACACGCCAGTTGCTCGGCGAGAGACGGCCGCCGCTGCGGGCCGGCGCGGCCGTCGGTTCCGGTCCGGGCGCAGGGGCGGGCGCCGCTCCGCGCGGCGGCGGGGTGAAGTTGCCCCGGGCCGACGGCTCGGGACTGTTCTTGCTTCGCCTCACTCGACCAACAACCTTCCGGCGGGGTCGGCACCAACGATGTGCCGCAGTGTCTCAGAGCCCAGTTCGCCCAGGAGTACGTACTACTGGCGAGTACGTCTTTGACTATTGGGCAGTTCCGGCATTCCAGCACGTCGGTCAGCGCTCCTCCAAACAGTGCGCGAGGGGGATTCCGAGTGATGTAAGTCCCAGATAAAACGGTCAAAAAGAACGAGCCCCGCCAAAAGGCGGGGCCTTCGTACGCGCAGCGAGAGCGGCCGACAGCGTCGAGTGGCCGTATCACCCGATTCCTCTGCCGAACCGTTATGAACAGCGAAGCCGACCGTGTCAAAGGCCACAGCCGGCTCCGGCACATCTACGACAACCACCGTACGGCGCTGTCCACTTGCCTACCGCAGCCGTGCCATCAGCGCGTGCTCGACCAGCGTGATCAGCGCACTCTTGGCATCGGACCGATGGCGGGCGTCGGTGGTGATGATCGGCGCGTCCGGACCGATCTGCAGGGCCTCGCGCACCTCGTCGGGAGTGTACGGCTGGTGTCCGTCGAAGCCGTTGAGGGCGATGACGAAGGGCAGTCCGCTGTTCTCGAAGTAGTCGACCGCGGGGAAGCAGTCGGCGAGGCGGCGGGTGTCGACCAGCACCACGGCGCCGATGGCACCGCGCACCAGGTCGTCCCACATGAACCAGAAGCGGTCCTGGCCCGGCGTACCGAAGAGGTACAGGATCAGGTCCTGGTCCAGGGTGATGCGGCCGAAGTCCATGGCCACCGTGGTGGTGGTCTTGTCCCCGGTGTGCGTGAGGTCGTCGATGCCCGCGCTCGCGGAGGTCATGACGGCCTCCGTGCGCAGCGGGTTGATCTCCGAGACGGCGCCCACGAACGTGGTCTTGCCCACGCCGAAGCCACCCGCCACCACGATCTTGGCGGAAGTCGTGGCCCGACCCGGTTCAGAGCTTGCGAAGTCCACTGAGCACCCTTTCGAGCAGCGTCACGTCCGGTGCGCCGCCGTTGTTCTCGTCGCCACCCGGCTGGTGGATCGCGACCAGTCCCGCCTCCGCGAGGTCCGCCACGAGGATCCTGGCCACACCCAGCGGCATGGACAGCAGCGCGGAGACCTCCGCGACCGACTTCACCTCACGGCACAGGTGGCAGATGCGCTGGTGCTCCGGGAGGAGCCCCATGAGCGCTGCCGGGTCGGCCGTCGTGCTGATCAGGGCCTCGATGGCCAGCTGGTACCGCGGCCGGGTCCGGCCGCCGGTCATCGCGTACGGACGTACCAGCGGCTGGTCGCCCTCATCCTCGTACGGCTCCGCGTACGGATCATGAGAGGCGGTGGGCGGGGTCATGAATCCTCCGGGCTGGGACAGCAAGTCGGTCAGTCAAGCCGTCTGGTGAGGGCCAGTGGGGGGATTGTGGCGGCCGGACGGTGATTTGGTGCAACGGGTGGATCCTGGACGTTCAGTGGAGCAGACTGCCTTGCAGTTCGGCACGCAGATCGGGTGTGAGCACCGCGCCCGCACGGTCGACCAGCAGGGCCATCTCGTAGCCGACGAGGCCGATGTCGCACTCGGGGTGCGCCAGCACGGCGAGCGACGAACCGTCCGAGACGGACATGAGGAAGAGGAAGCCCCTCTCCATCTCCACGACGGTCTGGGAGACGTCGCCGCCTTCGAAGATCCGGGAGGCGCCCGCCGTGAGCGAGGTCAGCCCCGAGGCGACCGCCGCCAGCTGATCGGCGCGGTCCCGCGGGAAGCCCTCCGACATGGCCAGCAGAAGGCCGTCGGCGGACACGACGACGGTGTGGGACACACCCGGGGTGTTGTCCACGAAGTTGGTGATCAACCAGTTGAGGTTCTGTGCCGCCTGGCTCATCTGGCTCAACTAACGCTCCTGCTGGTGAGTGGGGTTCGGGAAGCTGCCGGTCTGGCCGGTACCGGCCTGGCGACCCTGCGCGATACCCCGACGGAGATTGGTCAGCCGACCGCGTACGTCATCGGGCGCACGCGAGATCTGCGGACCGCTTTGGTGCTGTTGCTGCTGAGCCGTGCCCGCGACGAGGTTCGCCCGGGGCACCCGGCGCGGCAGGCCGGAGGTGGTGACTCCGCCCGCGGCGGGCTGCCTGACGCGTTCAGCCTGCCGGACGAGATCGTCGTTCGGCGAGCTGCGCCAGGCGGTCGACGCGGAGCGCTGGGGTGCGGAGGCCGGCTGAGGCCGCTCCGCGGGGGCCGTACGCTCCTGCTGGGGAGCGGAGGCCGGGGCCGAGCCGTTGGCGCCGGGCGCGTGCCCCTGCTGTACGCCGTGGAACCAGTTGGTCTCCAGCCTGTCGTACAGCGGGGTGCGTCCGTCACCGGGACCGGTGGCGGGCGGCAGTGCCTCGGGCTCGGGGCGCGTCGGCTGCTGCTGCGGCCGCTGCGGGACCGGCGGCTGCGCGGCACTGTAACCGGAGTTGCCCCCGTAGGCGCCGTTGACCTGGGGCCGCTGGAACTGGCCCGTGGACTCGGGGCCGTGGCTGCCGGGCAGCGCGTGCTGACCGGTCGAGCCGGAGTCGTACGCCTGCGGAGCGGCGAACTGGCCGGTCTGCGAGGAGTCGTTGGGCGCCGCGGCCGGCGTGCCGAAGACGTCCGGACGGACGAACTGGCCGGTGCCGTGCTGGGCGTTGGCCCCGGGCTGGGCGAACTGGCCGGTGTGCTGCTGCGCGTTCGCGCCGGGCTGGGCGAACTGCCCCGTGTGCTGCTGGGCGTTGGCGCCGGGCTGGGCGAACTGGCCGGTGTTCTGGGGGCTGTAGCCGCCGTCGGCCGGGGCGTGGAAGTCCGGGCGGGCGAACTCCGAGGTGGAGCCGGCCCCCTGCCGGTCTTCGATCCGCGGCATCTGCGCGGTCTGCGCCGGGTCCTCGTCGTGCCCGCGGGGGGCGTCGAGCGAGGCGCGCGGCACCGGCGGCTGCGCGTTCTCGTCGCTCCAGCTCGGACGGGACGGCTGCTCGCCGCCGCCCGGCAGCTCGGCCCGCGCGCCGCCCCGCGGCGGCAGCTGCGGCCGGCGGCTGCGACGGCCGCCCTGCTGCTCGGCGCCGGAGGTGCCGGAAGAACCAGGCTGCGTCTGCGGGGGCTGACCGCCCTGGCGGGACTGGTCGCGGCCGCCCGGCGCGGCGCCCCGGGAGACACCGAACATGTCCTGGCCGGAACCGCCGAACAGGT
>NZ_AGBF01000246.1 GCF_000225525.1 Streptomyces zinciresistens K42
TCGCGGTCGGTGACCGGGAGCGTGGGCGCAGGGCCCGGCTCACGGATCTCGTCCGGCCAAAAGACGGTGTGAACCGTCAGCACCCCGGACCGGGGTCGAAGCACAGCCAGCCGCTCGCGTGAACTGATGGCGGTCTTGGCGATCCCCACCAGCCCGGTCCGGGCCAGCGCGGCAACGAGGACCTCGTAGGGCCGCTCGGCGGCCGCGCCCGCGGGGCGGGCGTAGTAGGCGCGCTGGTAGGAGATGGGGTCGATGGTGTCGCCGGGGACGAACCCGAGTACCTCTATGACGTGCCGGGTCGGCAGCGGCAGCCGCTCCAGGGTGGCATCGTCCAGCACAGCCATCGTGCCGTCCGGCGCCTCCACGCCGCGTGCCACGTCCGCATAGGCGACCTCCTGGCCGTCCAGCTCACACACCCTGCGGTGTCGGATACGCCCTCCGCAGCGCCGGTGCACCTCATGCAGGCGGATGCGGTGGTCTTCCGTGGCGGGCGCGACTAGAACGGGCACGGAGACCAGGCCGAACGACACGGACATCGTGGTCGCCATGTCTCCATGGGACCGCTGACCTGCGGCTGACGCATGTCAAGCCATCACGGGCCACGATGTCGGCGGCGTGTGCCATCATGACGCCAACTCTTCCCCGCCGACGCGGGGGTATCGCCCCTGGACACGGCGTGCCAGGGAGCTGGGCTCCGCACATGCGGAGGTGACCGCAGCAGACACCCCCATGCCCAGGGAGAGAACCATGGACCACCCCCTCGCCCGCGTCCTCGACCGCATCGACCCCGACGCCCGGTACCGCGCGCCCGACCTCTCCGAACTCCTCGGTCTGGCCCGGTCGTCGACGAACACCCTGATCCTCAGCGGCTGGTTCCCGGGAGCGGAGTGGGAACGCGTGCCCGGCGCCGACGGCCGTCAGCGGGTGTGGACCGGCGCGGCCCTCATCGCGGCCGCCGACACCGACCCGCCCGCCCTCGACCACAGCCGCTACGCCCCGTCGACGCTGTGGCGCCTCGGCTGCGGGTGCGATGACTGCCTGGCCTGGCACAACGCCGACTCCCGGGAGCGTCGTCGTGCGCTGGCCGATGCGGCGTTCCCGGAGCAGCGGCGTCGGCAGGTCCTCGAACTGGTCTCGGCCGGAGACGTCGACAGCATCGAGGAGGCCGCTGCTCGGGCGGAGGTGTCGCCGGGGCGGGTGTTCGGGCTCGCCCGCCGTGACGAGGGCTTCCGGGCCGCGCTCGACGAGGCCGCGGTCGCGCTGTGCGTCGGCGGAGACCTGTGCGGCCGCCCTCGCGGCTACCGGACCGGCTGCCGTGGGACCGCATGCCGACGCGCGCACCGCCCTCTTGCGTGAACCGGTTGCGGGCTGTGTCGTCCTCTGTGGCGTCTGGTTCTGGACTGTGGTGCGGCTGAGTGGCGCGCCGGGTGCGCATCAGTCCGGCTCGGTGGTGTGTCTGACGACAGCGGTACGTTGCGGTCTGTCACCTGCCGGTCCGGGTGGTGGTCAGTGCTGGTCGAGGGATTGTTCACGAGTTCCGATGGCACGGGCCTGGCCTGCGGGAGAGGCTCCGGCGAGCGACCCTGAAGGCGTGGCCCGCATTCGTTACTGCGACTCCTGCGGGGCTCGGCTGCCGAGGAGCGCGTCGGCCAGGCGCCGGTACTGCGATGACGTCTGCCGGGCCCGGTGGTACCGGGAGCAGCGCAGGACAGACCGGTCGTGGGGGCTCGCGATGATGCTCGCCGACGCGGAATGGAACGGCGACACCGGCATCATCCGGTTGCTGACCTGCCCGGAGTGCGGCCAGATCACCTTCGCCGGCGGCCACCGCCGCCAGGACACGGTGTACTGCTCCGGCCGCTGCCGGTCGAGAGCGTGGCGCCGTCGCGCGGCCCGTCGAGCGAGGCGGCGAGCGTGACGTGCAGCCGTCACACAATCGAGTCGTACTGGCCGGTATGACGGCTCGACGTCTGCCGTGACTGCCGGGACCGCCTCCTCGACTGTCCTGTGACACCGATTCCTTGACCGCGTGCCATCGACCTTTGATGAACGCGGGTTGTGTCATCGAAGTTGATTGCGCAGGTCGAAGGATCGTCAGAGCGCCGGATTGTTGTCAATGGCCTTGAAGTTCTCCCCGTAGGCGGCCAGGAGTTGTCCCCGCTGGCGGCCATCTGGGCTTCCCCAACGGCGGCCAGTTATCTCCCCGCCGTGGGTGGTGTCGTGGTCAGCTGAAGGGCTTGACGCCCTGGCCGGAGGTGGCCTGGGCGAGCCGGAAACTGTCACCCTGGGTGACGACGATGTGGGCATGGTGCATGAGCCGGTCGACGGTGGCCGTGGCCAGGGTCTTGGGCATGATCTCGTCGAAGCCGGAGGGGTGCAGGTTGCTGCTGACCGCGAGCGCGCGTCGTTCGTAGGCGGCGTCGACCAGCCGGTAGAAGCCCTCGGCAGCCTCGGGGCTGACCGGGAGGAGGCCGATGTCGTCGACGATGATCAAGTCGGAGCGGATGATCCGGGCCAGAGCGCGGGCGATGGAGTCGTCGGCGCGGTGGCGGCGGACGAGGGCGCCGAGGTCCTCGATGGTGAACCAGGCGACCGTCATCCCGGCCTCGACCGCGGCCTGGCCCAGGGCCTCGGTGAAGTGGCTCTTCCCGGTGCCGGAGGGTCCGCAGACACAAAGGCTCTCGCGGCGGCGGACCCATTCGAGGGTCTTGAGCGCGTCCTGGGTGGCGCGCGGGATCGAGGACGCCTGTTCGTCCCAGTCGCCGAAGGTCTTCCCGGCGGGGAAGCCGGCGCGCTTGCGGCGGGTGTGCAGGTTGGCGCGGTCGCGACCGGCGGCCTCCTCGGCCAGCAGGACGCGCACGACCTCGGCGGGGTCCCAGCGTTGGGCCTTCGCGGTGGGGATCACGTCGGCGAGTGTGCGGCGGAGGTGAGGGAGTTTCAGGCGGCGGGTCAGCTCGATCGCCTCGGCCAGCGGGTCGCCGGTGGAGCCGTGGACCTGGCGGAGCGGGGTGGCCATCAGATGCGGTCCTCTTCTTCGGTGCTGGATATAGGGGTCGCGGTAGTACCGAAGCCGGCCCAGGCGGAGGTGCCGGGCTGCAGGCTGTGGGTCTCACTCGCGCGGGTCGGCTCGGCGGTGTCGCGGCCGGCCTGGTAGTCGAGGATGGACAGCAGGTCCTTCTCGGCGAAGCGGCCGGTGACCGCGGCGGTGCCCAGAGCGCGGTCAACTGCCTCCGGGGAGTAGAGCTTTGACAAGGTGACGGCCTCGGCCATCTTGGCCTTGACGCGGCGGGTGCCGGCGGTGGCGGCCTCGATGAGCCAGCTTGCGGCGCCGGGGCCGATCATCAAGAACGCGGCCTCGGCGGCGCTGGTGGCCTTCGGGGTGCGGTCGCCGTCCTTGTCCTCGCGCTGGGGGTAGTGCTCGGTGGCGATGACCGGGCTGCCCGGGGTTCCGCGTGGGTGGCGGGCGGCCTCGGTGGCGGTGCCGTCCGTGCCGACGGCGGTGACGACGAGCTCGTCGCCGTGGAACCGGGCCCAGACCCGGGTGTCGATCAGCTCGTGCGGGACCGAGTAGCGCACCGCCTCCACCGAGATGGTGGCGTCCCAGTTGACCCGGCGGGTGGTGCCGAACGCGACGGTGAACGGCTGCCTGGGCAACGGGTGCAGCCGCTGACGCTCCTCGGCGAGCATCTCGGCCGGAGTGCGGCGGGTCGCGCGGTGCACCCGCGCGTTGACCTCGGTGCAGAACTCGCGGCAGGCGGACTCCAGTTGGGCGAACGTGCGGTATTCCTCCAGGAGGTTGACGTCCTTGGGGACCAGGTCGGCCTTGGCGATGCGGACGGTCGCTTCCGAGCCGCCCTTGGTCTCCGGGTCGGCGGGCAGGCAGGTGCGGATGGTCGTGCCGTAGTGCCGGGCGACCTCGACGATCTCGGGGTTGCGGACCGCGATCCCGGCGATGTGGTCGGTGGTGACCGTCTTCTCGTTGTCGGTCAGCACGAACGCGGGGATCCCGCCGATCCTGCGGAACGTGGCGTCCAGGCACGCGGTCACGGTGGGCAGGGTCTTGTCCCAGATCGGGATGACGACCCGGAACCGGGACCAGGCCAGCCACGCGCACCACAGCGTGGTCTTCCGGCCGCCGATCACCGGGCCGTCGCCGTAGTCATACTGCAGCCACAGCCCCGGCTCGGTGACCCAGGGCCGGTAGACCCTGCGCCGCCCGGCCAGGTACTGGGCCTTTGCCTCGGCCACGGTGCGGCGGGTGGTGCGCTCCCCGCCGGTGAAGCCCATCGCGGTGATGCGCTTGTGGACCACGTCCGCGCGGATCTTGCCGCCGGAGCGGACCACCAGCTCCTCGATCTTGGGGAGGTAGGCGTCGATCGCGCGGTCCCGGTGCCGGCGGGCCTCGGGGGCCTGCCCGGCCGCCCGCATCTTCACATAGCGGGCAACGGTGTGGTGGTCGCACCCGGCCAGCTCGGCCGCCGCGCGGTAACTGCCCGTGAGGTCGTATGCCTCCAGGATGTCCATGATCTCCCTGCTGTTCTTCACCCGCCCGACTCTCGCCGACCGGGATCTGGATCTTGTGAGCGGGGAGATATCTGGCCGTCCGCGGGGAAACCGCTGGCCATCAGTGGGGCCGTAAATGGCCGCCTATGGGGAGTTTTCCACGGCCGCCGTCAGATTGTCAGTCCAAAGCTGCGTCGAAGGTCGTGCGGTTGGCCGAGGTGTAGGCGTACTCCCGCTCGGACCACCGGATTCGCCCGGCGATCTCGTGGTCGTCGGCGACGTGCGGGGACGGGCGCGCGAGGTGGCTGCGCCACCACTGGGCGTTGCGGGTCTGGCGGTCGAGCGCGGCATCGATGAGGCAGGAGCGGGAAGTGGCGTCGAGCCCGTACGCGTCGGCAAGGATGCGTACCTGTGCGGCCTGGACGGTAGCGGGCGGAGCGTCAGGCTTGGAGGAGATGCACCAGGTCCACGCCATGTAGCCGAGATCTTCGAGGGGGTCGCCGGGGGCGGCGGTGTCGAAGTCGATGAAGGCGGCCGGGACGTCGTCTGCGAAGACCGTGTTGTTCGGCCCCGGGTCGTGGTGGCAGACCACGGGATGGTCACCGGTCAGGCGGCTGGTGCGGGTGGCATCGTGGAAGGCTCGGAGCAGGGAGCCAGCAGCGGCCACCTGGGGGTCGGTCCAGCGCTGAAAGCGGGCGGGCACCCAGCCGGGGAGGTAGCTGAGGATCTCGCGGCCTGCCGTGTCGAACCCGAGGTGACACGGAGCGCCGGTGAAGCCCTGCCGCCGGAGGTCACCGAGCAGCTCGGCAACGAACGAGGACGACGCGGTGGCCGGCCGCCGGACGGTGCGGCCGACCCTGACCACGCCGGGGGTAATGCGTCCGCCGGACAACGGCACTTCGTTCTCCATTGCTACATCCTGCATGCCTGGTCGTGCACCGAGCGCTCAGCCGACTCTGCGCGCAGGCCATCGGTCAAAGTTTCGTGGCAAACGGTCAAGGTTCGGCGTCACAGGAAATCGACGCCGTCGCCCAGGACGCGGATGCCACAGCCGACCTCGTGAACTGGGCTTGCGTGATCATGGGGGAGACGTACGGCGAGGTCCCCGACGCGGTCCTCGAAGACGACGACAAGGCCGACGTCTTTGAGGAGCCCTTCCGTCTCTGGCCCGCGTCTACCAGGACCAGTTCATGGCCGGCACCGACTACAAGGGATGCCGTTCGTCCGGCTACGCCGCTGCCCCACGCAGGCGCGGGCGGTCGTTGCGGTTGCCGCCGGTGTAGTACCGCTCTCGGAGGTGGCCAGCGGGCGGATGGTTGAGGTAGTCGGCCCGGTAGCAGCCATCGGGATGGGGGCATTCGTACACGGCTCCGCTGCAGTACTGGCAGAGCACTCCGCGGATGAGCTCGGTGTAGCGGTCGTACTCGAGGTCTTGTCCCAGGCTCTCGCCGCACGCGTGGCACATGCGTCCGGCCGCGTCGATGTACCGCGACCGCTTGCGGCTTTTCCAGTTGCTGCGCACGGGGGAGCGGTAGGGGTCCCAATCTCCGTCCTCGGATCGGACCGGGCACCGCAGGCCTGGAGGGACGTGCTGGGGGTGCTGATGCTCACTGGTCAGCCGCACGTCCCAGACTGGGCGGGCATCTCTGAAGGCGAACCAGGGTTCGTGGCGTATCGCCGTGCCGTCCAGCGGTTCCAGCGCGCTGCTGTGCGGGGCCGGTTCGGGCCGGTAACGGCCAGAGCAGATCATCACGGCGCCCAGCTGCAGGTGCCACAGGCCGTCGCCTCCGAGTATCGCCAGTGTCGGCAGGTGCCCGCGTTGCTCGGGCGGACGTGCGCAGGAGGCCCCGTATGCATCCAGTCGCGCGTGCAGTTGCGCTTCGAGGGCTTCGCGGCCCTGGTTGGGGCGGGCGAGCAGGTCGAGCTGCCGGTGTAGGGGCAGCGCGTCGAGAACGGGAGTCGAGGACATGCCGCCAGGCTGCGGCCAATCGCCTGTGGATAGATTTCTTCGGCCTCGCCCTCCCGCGTCCCGGGGCGCGCTCGCCGAACTCCCGTCCGGCCCGGGGGCCCTGCGGTCCCCGGGCCGGACGGATGACAGGTTGTGCCGGCGGCAGGCCCAGCCCGAGGAGCGTGAACGGGAGCTTCGCACAGTGGAGTTGCAGGAGGTCCATCCCGACCGTCGCTCGATCCAGGCTTCCGGCTCGGTCTCGACGGCCGATGCCGCTGATGATTCGGCCCTCCGGTGGCTGCACCCCGCCTGTCCGGCACCCGCGATGAGATCCACCACCCCGACCGCCAACGACCGGTAGGACGCGGGGGTCGTGTGCCCCCGGGGCCGTAACCTCGCGGATGTGGAGTGCTGGGAACCCGATGCCACCGGAACTGTCATCGAGTGGAGTGACTGATGGACTACCGATTCGTCCTCTTCGGCGTGTCTGGTCTCGTCGGCGTCGCTATGGCGAGTTGGGGGCTACTCCGGTTCGTCCTGCTGCGTTCGGCGCATAGCCGGCATCTCGTCCCCGGCGCACCGGCGCTTCCCCAGAGCCTCGTGGTTGGGCTTGTTCTGGCGGTGGCGTCATTGGGCGTCACCTGGATTGGTGGCATGTGGCCGTGAGTGGCTGGAGTGCCGGCGGTTGCCTGGGAGTCTCGCTGCGGCCGCCGCGGCAGTGGTGGACAGCTCGACGCCGGCGGTGAGTCCGCCGGTGTCCTCTTGACGGCTCCTGGTCACAAGCCCGAATCCGTCTTGGAACCCTGGCGGGTGCGTTGGACCCGCGCCCGCCGGCACGTCGGTCCGGCATCGCCTTGGTGCTGGACTACGCGCATGCCCACCACCGCTCGGGCGCCGGGCTGGGCTCGCTGTTCGTCGTACGTCCTGGGTCCGCGGGCACCGGGTGCTGGCGGATGTCCCCGCGCTCTGGTGTCTCGGCGGAACCCGGCGGCCTGGTCGCATGGTTGGCCCGTCGCCTTGTGTCCCTTGGCCGGGGAGTTTGCCCGCCGGTCGTTGATGGGGGAGCGGGCCGTGCTGCGGCGTTGTGCAGGGTAGTGGCGGCGGGTGGTCTTGGCGGTGGTTGTGCGGTGGGTTTCACGCGGGTAGGTGAGGTGTTGCCCGGGCCGGCGCCCGGCAGTCTCGCCGAGGCGGCCGCGTCACTGCTGGGTGCGCGGGCGCCGGTGTCGACGTTGGTGCGGGTCCTGGACGAGGCTCTCGGCGGTGGTCTGCACCCGGGCCGGCTGTACCTGGTCACCGTCTCCGGCCCGGCGGGCGGTGAGGGACGGCCGGGCGCCGGCGGGGGACTGCTGGCCGGCGGGGCGGTGCGGGCGGCGCTGTTCCGGGACGCGGGCGCCGTCCTGTACGCGGCTTTCGGGCCCTCCGCGCGGGACATCGCCGCGCGGGTGATGGCCGGCGAGCTGAGGGTCGGCTACCGGGCGCTGCGCGAGGGGCGGCTGAAGAGGGCGGACCGGGCCGCGGTGGCCGAGCTGAGCGCCGGGCCGGAGGCCGCGCGGCTGCTGATCGAGGACCGGCCTGGGACCGGGGCCGGCGAGCTCGCGCGTCTGGCCGGGGGCCTGGAGGGGCTGCGCCTGGTCGTCGTCGACGGGCTTGAGGCGCTGCCGGGCCTGCGCGGGCCGGCGCACGCCGCGGGGGCCTTCGACGGGCCGGGGCGGGAGCTGCGGCGTCTGGCCCGGGACCTCGATGTGCCGGTGCTCGCGGTGGCCGGGGCCGGCGACGGTGAAGGCCTGCGCGCCGTCCTCGCCCCGGACGTCGTGGTCGCCCTGGCCTTCGCCGCGGACGACGCCGGCTACAACGCCGGTTACAGCGCCCGGCGGGACCGGGCGCGGGTGACCG
>NZ_AGBF01000245.1 GCF_000225525.1 Streptomyces zinciresistens K42
GAGCTGGCTGTCTCCAGTCCCCTGCGCATAGAGCCGGGCTACTCGGCCGTCCAACTCTGAAGCGTTTATTGCGAAGTTTCCACTTCATACCTACGGTAAGCGCATGCGACCGAAGCACGAGCCTGAGCAGATCACCGACCTGTCACGGTTGAGGGCGTTCATGAACCCGCTGCGGATGCAGCTGTACCGGCTGCTGTACGCCGCGGGCACCGCGACCGCCTCTCAGCTCGCCGAGCATGTCGACGAAACGCCCTCGCTGGTCAGCTACCACTTGCGCAAGCTGGCTGAGCACGGCTTCGTGACCCAGGCGAGTGACCAGGGGGCCGACGGCCGCGAGCGCTGGTGGCAGGTGGCATCTGAAGAGGGCTGGGGCTTCCGTGACTCGGACTTCGCGGACACGCCCGAGGGAGCCGCCGCGGTCGGCGCGGTGACCCGAGGGATCTTCGACACCCGCGTCGCCCAATACCGCACGTATCTCGACCAGAAGTCCGCCTGGGGGAAGGCGTGGACCGACGCGTCCTTCAGCTCCGAGTGGCTGCTCGACCTCACCCCGGCCGAACTCGCCGAGATGAGCGACGAGCTTGAGGCACTGGCCCGGCGCTGGCGGGGGCGCGGCAAGGCCGCCAAGGCGGCCGACGACACCGAGGACCGCGAGCACGTGTCTGTGCACCTATACGGCTTTCCCTTCCGGCCCTGACTCAGCCGAATTCCCAACGTACTTGGAGCCCACCATGGCCACCCCAGAGACGGTCCTGCCCAAAAACGCCGCCACACCGGCTCACCGCGACGGCAACGTGTTGCGCTGGCTCACCGCCTACACCGTCTCCCTCATTGGCGACAGCGTGTACTTCGTCGCCCTGGCCTGGTCCGCCCAGAAGGCCGCCGGTCCTACCGAAGTCGGCCTCGTCATGGCTGCCGGGGCAGTACCACGAGCGTTACTCATGCTCGGTGGGGGCGTGGTGGCCGACCGGTTCGACCCCCGCCGGGTGATTCTCGGCAGTGACACGCTGCGCTGCCTCCTCATCCTGGCGGTGGCCGCCGGTATCGCACTGACGGCTCCGGCCTTGTGGATCCTGGTCACGGTGGCGCTCGTCTTCGGCGCCGTCGACGCACTGTTCGTACCCGCTGTCGGTGCTCTTCCGCCCCGGATCACCGCCCCCGACCAGTTGGCCCGGGTCACCGGCATGCGCTCGCTGTCGACGCGCCTCAGCCAGATCGCGGGACCGCCGATCGGCGGCCTGGCCATGGGACTCGGTGGACCCGCAGCCGCCTTCACCATCGCCGGACTGCTCATCGCCCTGTCCCTGCCGCTCCTGATGGCGATACGGATACGACCTCTCGTGGCGCCCGACGCGGAGCGGCCGGAGCCCGGCACCGCGCGGCAGGACCTGCTCGACGGCCTGCGCTACATCCGCCGCCACCGACTCATCGGCCCGCTCGTCGCCGCCGGCGCCGTCTGCGAACTCGGCCTCACCGGCACCCTCAACGTCGGCATGGTGCTCCTCAACGCCGAGCGCGGCTGGGGTCCTTCCGGCTACGGCTGGATCGTCAGCAGCTTCAGCGCAGGAGCTGCGGCTAGCGCCGCGTTGCTCGCGATCGCCGGTTGGCTGCCGCGTGCCGGCCTGATGATGGCCGGGACGCTGCTCGTGGGCTGCGCGGGTGCGGCCACGATCGCTCTGGTACCGACCCTGTGGCTCGCCGCGGTGCTGGCTGCGGTCATCGGACTGTGTGCGGGCGTCTTCGGCAGCCTGGACAACGCCCTCATACAGACTGCGGCGGACCCGGCCTATCTTGGCCGGGTCACCTCCGTGGTCATGCTCACCATGGTCGGTCTCGCCCCCCTCAGCTATCCGCTGGTCGGTGCCGCCATCGGAGCCTGGGGCGCCGCCCCGGTGTTCGTCGCCTGCGGCATCTTCGCCAGCCTGGGCGTGGGCATCGCCCTGGCCTCCGACGCGGTGCGGCACGCCGAACTGCCCCGGCAGCGGCCAGGCGTGACCGTCTAAGCAACCCAACCGCAGCCCCGCCGACCAGCCCGCAGCAGGGGCTGGTCGGCGTCTCCCGATGATTGGCGGTCACTCGCCGTCTACGGCATCCGGATCGCGCAGTGGCCGCAAGCCTCCGGGCAGGTCGGGGAGCTGGAAGGAGTAGCGGCCGAGCATGTTGATGTGCTGCCGCACGAACGGCGAGAGGCGGGCCACGTCCTCGTCGCGGACATCGAAGCCGTCCGCGCGCAGCTGGTTGACCGCGGCGTCCATATAGCGGGTGTTGAAGAGGACGACGGCGTTGAGGACCATGCCGAGGGCGCCGATGTGGTCTTATCCGAACTAGCCCCAATGCCGTGCAGTTAGC
Organism: Streptomyces zinciresistens K42; assembly: GCF_000225525.1. Classification (GTDB taxonomy): domain Bacteria; phylum Actinomycetota; class Actinomycetes; order Streptomycetales; family Streptomycetaceae; genus Streptomyces; species Streptomyces zinciresistens. Next base: position 2,350 of record NZ_AGBF01000245.1, read on the forward strand.
GCTCGGTGTTGGGCGTCAAGGCGTCTGAAGAAGAGATGAAGCTCCTGCTAGAACCGTGTCGACCAAGATCACTGTTCAGTAGGAGCTCCATTGGACGCCAAGTCTGTCATTTCTCATGAGGTAGCGGTCGCCGCGGGGCGGTTCGCGCCAGGCCATCTGGGCGAGTTAACGCGGATCGTCCCGTTCGAGATGGTCGACGAGGTGCTGACCGAGAGCGGCAGGACACAGCAGCGGATACGTGACCTTCCCTCTCGTGTGGTCGTATACCTGCTGCTGGCCGGGGCCCTGTTCCCCGGGATCGGCTGGCAGCAGGTGTGGCAGCGGTTGACGGCGGGCCTGGAAGGACTGGAGACAGCAACTCCGACGGCCGGTGCGTTGGCGCAAGCCCGCAGGCGGGTCGGGAGCGGGCCGCTGCACCGCTTGTTCGACCTGCTGCGCGGACCGGCCGCCGGGGTTGCCACCGTGGGAACGCGGTGGCGGGGTCTACTCGTCTGCGCTGTCGACGGCACGCTGGTGGCCGTGCCCGACAGCCCGGCCAACAGGGCCGAGTTCGTCAGGCACCGCTGGAACAACGGCGGTGCGGGATACCCCTCGCTCCGTCTGCTGGTCCTGGTGTCCTGCGGCACCCGTACCGTTTTGGACGCGGTGTTCGGGCCGACTACGAACGGGGAGACGTTCTATGCCCCGACCCTGGTCCGCAGCCTTCGCGAGGGCATGATCGTTCTGCTGGACCGGAACTTCGCCGTTCAGGCGCTGGTCGAGGCGATCACCAGGACGGGCGCGCATGTTCTGGTCCGCGTGAAAGAACACCGCAGGCTGCCGGTCCTGCAGCGTTTCCCCGACGGCTCCTACCTGTCCAGGCTCGGAGCCGTTGCGGTCCGCGTCATCGACTGCGAGATCACCGTCAGCACCTCTCAGGGGCGCCACATCGGCGCCTACCGTCTCGTCACGACCCTCACCGACTCCCACGCGCACCCCGCCACCGAGCTGATCAGGCTCTACCACGAGCGATGGGGTGCGACACGAAGTCGCACGAGACTGAGTGAACTACCTGATCGGAGGATCGACTTGATGTCGACAGCGTAGTTCCGGGCCAGTGCTCAAGGCCCGTCCCCACTTCGACATGCGTCGCCGGTAACGGTGGGGTGTGGAGCTCGAAGGAGAAGCCCAAGGGTCCCCGTGCCATCCGGGGGCCACAGGCAAGGGGAAGACCGGACGGGTGAACGCAAGTGAACCCCTGATGATGCTTCGTGATCGTGGGCCCCGCCGATGGATTGCTCCAGCGGGGTGCAGGACTGGTCGCTGAGAAGCGGCAGGCGCCGGCTGAAGACCCAACGTCAGCCGGGAGAGCATCGCCGTCCCGGAGTTTAGGGGGCACCCACCCCGGTCGTATCTCACTCGTGTGGAACGTGGAAACCCCGCTGGGGTCCGGACGCGCAAGCGTCCGGTCAGCCGACCGTAAGGAAGGCCCAACTCCCCAGCGGGCACAGGATGACCCAAGAAGCCAACGCCGGTCGCCGAAAGGCAGCGGGAAACCGGGGCAGATGACCAGCGCCTCCGCTGGCCGTCCCGCATAACCTGCCGGATAACGGGCTCTGCCCGGACCCGCAAGGGTGCTGACGTGGGTCAGGTGGGCCTGTGAGGACCCGATGACCATCAACGCTGAAACCAAAGGGCAAGTTGGACACCGTGGCGACAACATCTCCCGTGGCGGACACCGTCCAGGACGACAGTGCCGTCACGGCGAACGGACCTGAGGACGACTTCACCGACTGGCAGTCGACCGACTGGCAGGGCGCGGAGAACGAAGTACGGCGGCTGAGGCAGCGGATCTTCACGGCATCGCAGGCAGGGGACCTCAAGAAGGTCCGCAATCTCCAGAAACTGATGCTCCGCTCCCGCTCCAACATGCTGGTGAGCGTGCGGCGGGTGACGGAGATCAACGCTGGCCGCAAGACGGCGGGGGTCGACGGTCGGGTTGTCCTGCTACCCCAGGGGAAGGCCGAACTGGCCGACTGGGTGCAGCACCGGGCAGCGCCGTGGAGGCCCTTGCCCGTCAGACGGGTCTATATCCCCAAGGCCAATGGCCGTCAGCGCGGCCTCGGAATTCCCGTGATCATCGACCGGTGTCTTCAAGCCGTGACGCTGAACGCGCTGGAACCCGAGTGGGAGGCACGGTTCGAGCCGAGATCCTATGGATTTCGTCCCGGCCGTGGCTGCCACGACGCGATCGGAGCGATCTTCCTGACCGCCAAGGGCAAGAGCCCGAAGCGCCAGTGGGTCCTTGACGCAGACCTGGCAGCGGCGTTCGACCGCATCGATCACGACCGTCTCATGGCCTCGATCGGACAGTTCCCCGCCCGGGGACTGGTCGAGCAGTGGCTCAAGGCGGGAGTACTCGACCGCGGCGTTCTCGCCCCGACCGAGGAGGGGGTCCCGCAAGGCGGGATCATCTCCCCGGCGCTGATGAACGTGGCCTTGCACGGGATGGAAGAGGCTGCCGGAGTCCGCTACCGCCCCACCGGCCCCAAGGCCGGTGAACTGGCAGTGGGCTCGCCGACCTTGATCAGGTACGCCGACGACCTGGTGGTGCTCTGTCACAGTCGTGACGAGGCTGAGCAGGTCAAGGAGCGGCTCGCCCGGTGGCTCAGGCCCCGGGGTCTGGCCTTCAACGAGGACAAGACGCGCATCGCGCACCTCGACGAGGGCTGTGACTTCCTGGGCTTCACCGTCCGCCGCTACCACGGCATGCTGCTGATCAAGCCGAGCAAGGCATCCGTGCGACGGATCCGGGCACGGCTCACCGCCGAGGTGCTGGCCCTTCGGGGGCAGAACGCGGCGGCGGTGATCGCCAAGCTCAACCCGATCATCCGGGGCTGGGCTGCCTACTTTCGGGGAGTGGTCTCCAGCGAAGTGTTCACCTCGCTGGACAACCACGTGTGGAGGCTGATCTACAAGTGGGCCCGCCACACACACCCGAACAAGCCGAACGGCTGGGTGACCTCCCGGTACTTCGGCCGGTTCAACGAGTCCCGGCAGGACCGGTGGGTGTTCGGTGACCGCGAGAGCGGCCGCTACCTCACCAAATTCGCCTGGACCAGGATCGTCAGACATCAACTCGTCGTCAAAGGGGCGTCCGTGGACGACCCGGCGCTGACCGAGTACTGGGCCTCGCGGCGACGCAGGAACAAGCCCCCGCTCAGCCCTCGCCTGCTGAGTCTGCTCCAAGGACAGCGCGGCCGGTGCCCGCTTTGCGGAACGCTTCTCCTGCACGCCGACCAGCAGCCGCAGAGCCCCCAGGCATGGGAGCAATGGCTGCGGGCGATCCGGACGGCGGTACGCGCGAACGCGCTCACCGCCGAAGCGGACGGAAGCCAGTCCGACGATCCCGTCACCTTCCGACTCACCCACGTTCACTGCCACCGCTGGCGCGGCGGCAGTGAACCACGCTGACCAGCCACTCTGGCTGCCCGTGGGCCTTCAGGGCCTGCTTGAGCCGGATGCGGTTAACGCCGCCCGTCCGGTTCTGAGGGGGGTGCGGCGCAGCAATGCGCCGCACCTACCCGACAGGTCGAGACCTCCTACCTGGAGATCAAGTCCACCCTTCTGGGCGGCCGGGTTCTTCGAGCCCGGACCCCTGCCGGCGTCGCCCAGGAAGTCTTCGCCCTACTGGTCACCTACCAGGTCCTGCGTCTGGCCATGGCGGATGCCACCGCCACCCGCCCCGCCATCGACCCCGACCGGGCCAGCTTCGCCATCGCCCTGAACACCGCCCGCGACCTGCTCATCCAGGCCGCGGGCATCTTCACCGACACAGTCGTCGATCTCGTCGGCACCATAGGCCGCCGAGTCCTGGCCGACCTCATGCCCGCCCGACGCATCCGCACCCGGCCACGCGTCGTCAAACGCGCCATCTCGAAGTACAACGCCAGAGGCACCGTCGATAGAACCAGCTACAAAGCCACCATCAGCATCGACATCCTGACCACCCGCACAACTTGACGCCCAACACCGAGCGCTAACTACACGGCATTGGAACTAGCCCAGCTCGGCCGCAGGTCCGCTTGCCAGCCGTCGTTCACCACAGAAAGTAGTCGTGAAGAAGTTGGGTGGACGGGTTCCGTCGGGCGTGTCGTGGACGTCGTCCGCGCGCGCATTGCGATCCTACTTGTCGGCGTACGAGTGCAAGGCGCCAGCTCGGTACGGATAAACGTCCCCAGTTCGGTGGCTCGGATCGTGATCGTGCGAGGATGTGCGAGTGGGGACTCCGAGGGCTTCTTTCCGTTGGCAGCGCATGATCGAAGCGCTTGCCGTACTTGGTGCGGACTCGGCCGATCAGCTCGCCTGGATCGACGAGCACAAGGTCGTGACCGACGAGCTGGCCCTGGAATTCGATGACGCCTTTCGCTTGATAGCCGACCTCCAGCAGGAAGAGTTCCTGGATACGGAAGCCTTGGGCAAGCTGCAGCTGATTGACGCGGTGCTCGAGGGGATGAGCGGCAGAGAGAACGCCGAGCGTTGGTCAAGGGAAGCACTGGCCACCGACGCAGGGTGGCGTCAGGTTCGGACCCTCGCGCGCGACCTGCTGGTCAGCTTGCAGGGTGATCGGCGCCGGACACTGAGCCTTTTCCATCCTCAGTCTGAGCTGGCCAGGTGGAGGGTGAGGACGGCTTGGACGAGGCTTGTGATTCGGGTGGTCGAGCAGCGGAGCTTGCGGAGGAGCCGCCAGGACTTGAGGGTGGCGATGGCCTGTTCGACCAGTGCTCGTACCTTCGCGTGGGCCCGGTTGACGGCCTGCTGGCCGGCGGAAAGGCTGTCCCATCGGCCGCGGTAAGGGAGGCGGACCGTGCCGCCCGCGCCCTGGTAGCCCTTGTCCGCCCAGCAGTTGATGCCGGCCTGGGCGAGAGCGTCGATGATGCCGTGCTCGCGTGCGGCCCTGACGTCATGGACGGCACCGGCCAGAGCTGGTGAAGCCCACAGGAGACGGCCCTTCGGGTCGGCTATGACCTGCACGTTCATGCCGTGCTTCTTGTGTTTGCCCGAGTAGAACGGCCGGTCGGCGGCGATTCTGTCGATCGGCAGAAGTGTCCCGTCCAGGATCAGGTACGCCTTCATCGATGCGGCCCGTACTGCCTCGGCGAGTGTGGGGGCAAGGGCGGCCAGGAGCTCAACGGCCTCGGTGACGTACCGGTAGACGGTGGTCGTGCCGACCCCGAAACCGGCCGCGAGCTGGGCATAGGGCTGGCCGTTGCGGAGGTGGGTGAGGGTGAGCAGGGCCTGCCGCCCCGCGCTCAGGCGCCGCCATCGGGTGCCGAGAGTGCGTCGGTGTTCCCTCAGACGGGCGGCGAGGAAGCGGAGGGCAGAGCTGGAAACGTCGACGCCGGACGAGTAGACAAGCATGCGAAGCCTCTGGTGGAGACGGTTCTCTTGGTCGAAAACCCATCTACCAGGGGCTTCACCCGTCTGTCAGGCCAACTACCCAGCCTGCACGCGAGGTTGGAAAAAGCTCACTTCCCGAGATTCACGTCGTGCGATGACAGGATCGGGCGGTTCGTTCAGGCCACGTCGGCTCGGCGGCCGGGGGCACGATCAGTCGTCTTCGAGTCGCTGGAAAACCTCAGAGAACTCGTCGTTCTCGATCAGTCCGGCGATTACCTGGGTCATGTTGTCGATGCCGGGATCCCGGACGATCAGGCCGTCCGAGACCCAGAAGTAACGGCCGCCGAGAGCCTCGTCGGTTCCTGCCCAGGTCTGCATCAAGCGTTCGACCTCTGCGACCGTGAAGACGGTTGCGCTCCACCGGGAGCTGTCCGTGAGGTCCACGAAGACGTCGACGTTGCACACCAAGTCCAAGTCCTCGCGTGAGCTGGGCAGGAACGATGCCTCGAAGTCGTCCGTCCGGACCCGGTACCAGGGCCCGTCCCAACCTCGTTGGACCGATCCGGCCAATGCACTGTGACTCATCGTGCGAGTGTCTCCGGCCAGCGTGACGATCTCAACCAGGATCCTCAGCCGTGCTCCTGCCCGCGACATAGCTGGGGACGTTCATCCGTACACGTCTGGGGAGCTT
>NZ_AGBF01000244.1 GCF_000225525.1 Streptomyces zinciresistens K42
CCGCGGTGCCCCCGGCCTGACCCGCGGGCGCCGGACTCCCTCGTCGGACCGCCCGGCCCGGCCACGGCGACCGCCGCCGGAAACGGGGCTCAGGCACCCGCGGCGGGGGCCGCGCGGCGCACTTCGCGCGCCCCGGCGCAGCGCCCCGTACCGCCGAACCCGGCGCGGTGTCCGCGCCGGACCGACGCGCGGGTAAGGTCTGCGGTCGTGAGAGGTACTTCCCCGGCTCTTCAGCCCCCGGCCGACGCCGTGCAACCCGTACGGCACCCGGACGCGCCCGCTCCCGGCGAGCTGCTCGGCGCGCACTACGGGGAGTGCTTCGGCTGCGGCGGCGACCAGCCCCACGGACTGCACCTGGAGGCGCGGGCCGGGGACGGCGTCGGCATCACCGCCGAGTTCACCGTGCGGCGCGCCCACCAGGGCGCACCGGGACTCGCGCACGGCGGCGTCCTCACGAGCGCCCTGGACGAGACCCTGGGCTCCCTGAACTGGCTGCTGCGCACCATCGCCGTCACCGGGCGGCTGGAGACGGACTTCGTGCGGCCGGTCCCGGTGGGCACGGTCCTGCACCTGGAGGCCCGGGTGACGGCCGTCGCCGGCCGCAAGATCTACTCCACGGCCACCGGGCGGATCGGCGGTCCCGAGGGCCCCGTGGCCGTCCGCGCCGACGCCCTGTTCATCGAGGTCAAGGTGGACCACTTCATCGACAACGGCCGCCCGGAGGAGATCCGCGCCGCCATGAGCGACCCGGACCAGGTCCGGCGTGCCCGCGCCTTCGAGGTGAACCCGTGAGCCGTGCCCCGCTGGACGTGGCGATCCGGCGCGTCGATCCGGACGTACCGCTTCCGGCGTACGCGCACCCCGGGGACGCGGGGGCGGATCTGCGGACCACCGAGAGCCGCGAACTGAAGCCGGGGGAGCGGGCCGTACTGCCCACGGGGGTGTCGGTGGCCCTCCCCGAGGGGTACGCGGCCTTCGTGCACCCGCGCTCCGGTCTCGCCGCCCGCCTCGGTGTCGCCCTCGTGAATGCCCCGGGGACGGTTGATGCCGGGTACCGTGGGGAGATCAAGGTGATCGTGGTGAATCTCGACCCGTACGAGTCCGTGCGGTTCGAGCGCTTCGACCGGATTGCCCAGTTGGTTGTCCAGCAGGTCGAGAGGGTCCGCTTCCAGGAGGTCGCGGAGCTTCCCGGCTCGGCACGGGCCGAGGGGGGCTTCGGGTCCACCGGTGGTCATGCCGCGGTGGGCGTCGAGGACGGCACAAGCGATACAAGCGGTGAGGCCGCCGAGGGCGGCGCAACGGGTGGGAATCGATACGCATCGGTCGTATCCGACCGGGAAGGACAGTGACGTGTTCGGACGTCGCAACAAGAAGGGTGCCGCCGAGGACGCGGCCGGCGAGCCCGAGCAGGTCGTCGACATCGACACTGAGGCGGACGACGACGGCACGCGCGAGCGCGTGCGGCTCGAGCCGGAACCGCGGCCCGACGGGCCCTGGGACAGCTCCGAGGTCCGCGACCCCGCGGAGGGCCGGGTGGACCTGGGCGGCCTGCTGGTGCCCGGTGTGGACGGCATGGAACTGCGCGTGGAGGTCGCGGGCGACGCCATCGTCGCGGCGACCGTGGTCCTGCGGGACAGCGCCGTCCAGCTCCAGGGCTTCGCGGCCCCCAAGCGCGAGGGCATCTGGGGCGAGGTGCGCGAGGAGATCGCCGCCGGCATCACCCAGCAGGGCGGCATCATCGACGAGGTCGAGGGCCCGCTCGGCTGGGAGCTGCGGGCGCAGGTCCCGGTGCAGCTGCCCGACGGCACGGGCGGCTTCCAGGTCGTGCGGTTCGTCGGCGTGGACGGCCCCCGCTGGTTCCTGCGCGGGGTGATCTCGGGCCAGGGTGCCGTGCAGCCGCAGGCGGCCGGTCTCCTGGAGCAGATCTTCCGGGACACGGTCGTGGTCCGCGGCGAGGGTCCGATGGCCCCGCGCGACCCGATCGTCCTCCAGCTGCCGAACGACGCCCAGATGGTTCCCGAGGGCGTCCAGACCGAGGAGGCGGGTTCGCGCTTCTCCGGCGGCATGGGCCAGCTCCAGCGCGGACCGGAGATCACCGAGGTGCGCTGAGCCGTCCCAGGACAGCTCCGCCGCGCCGCTCGGCGCCACCAGGGCCGTATCCCCCGGGATGCGGCCCTTTCCCGGTGCCCGCACCCTGCGCGGCGGACCGGTCGGACCTCCTGGGCGGGCGGCGCGCGTCAGAGTTGCGTCAAAGACTCCTCCGCCGCCGTACCGGGCCCCGAATGTCGCGATTGCTCGCCGTAGGGTCGACGCTGCGCAGGCACGGACGACCGGAACACAATGGGGACCATGGGACGCGGCAGGCTTCGGATCTACCTCGGTGCGGCACCGGGCGTCGGCAAGACCTACGCCATGCTGTCCGAGGCGCACCGCAGGATCGAGCGCGGTACCGACTGCGTGGTCGCGTTCGTGGAGCACCACGGCCGGCCGCGCACCGAGGTGATGCTGCGCGGTCTGGAGCAGGTCCGTCGCAGGGACCTGGACTACCGGGGCAGCGTCTTCACCGAGATGGACGTCGACGCCGTCCTGGCCCGGCGCCCGCGGGTCGCCCTCGTGGACGAGCTGGCCCACACCAACATCCCCGGTTCGCGCAACGCCAAGCGCTGGCAGGACGTGGAGGAACTGCTCGCGGCGGGGATCGACGTCGTGTCCACGGTCAACATCCAGCATCTGGAGTCGTTGGGCGACGTCGTGGAGTCGATCACCGGGGTGCGGCAGCAGGAGACCGTGCCGGACGAGGTGGTGCGGCGGGCCGACCAGATCGAACTGGTCGACATGTCCCCCGAGGCCCTGCGCCGCCGCATGGCGCACGGCAACATCTACCGGCCGGACAAGGTCGACGCGGCCCTGTCGAACTACTTCCGGCCCGGCAACCTGACCGCCCTGCGGGAGCTGGCCCTGCTCTGGGTGGCCGACCGGGTCGACGAGTACCTGAAGCAGTACCGCAGCGAGCACCGGGTCTCGAAGATCTGGGGCTCCCGCGAGCGGATCGTGGTCGGGCTGACCGGCGGCCCGGAGGGGCGCACGCTGATCCGGCGGGCGGCACGGCTCGCGGAGAAGGGCGCCGGCGGCGAGGTGCTGGCCGTCTACATCGCCCGCGGCGACGGACTGACCTCCGCCTCGCCCAAGGAACTGGCCGTGCAGCGCACCCTGGCCGAGGACCTCGGCGGCACCTTCCACCACGTCATCGGCGACGACGTCCCGGCGGCGCTGCTGGACTTCGCGCGCGGCGTGAACGCCACCCAGATAGTCCTCGGCTCCTCCCGCCGCAAGAGCTGGCAGTACGTCCTCGGCCCCGGCGTCGGCGCCACGGTCGCCCGCGAGTCCGGGCCCGACCTCGACGTCCACATCGTCACCCACGAGGAGGCCGCCAAGGGCCGGGGGCTGCCCGTCGCCCGCGGCGCGCGCCTCAGCCGCTCCCGGCTCGTCGCCGGCTGGCTCGTCGGCGTCGCGGGGCCGGGGCTGCTGGCGCTGCTGCTGACCCATGTCGAGGGCGACCTCGGCCTGGCCAACGACATGCTGCTGTTCCTGACCCTGACCGTGGCGGCGGCCCTGCTCGGCGGGGTCTACCCGGCGGTGGTCTCGGCGGCGGTCGGCTCCCTGCTGCTCAACTGGTTCTTCACCCCGCCCGTGCACCGCATCTCGATCGCCGACCCGAAGAACCTGCTCGCCCTCGTGATCTTCGTCTGCGTGGCCGTGTCGGTGGCGTCGGTCGTCGACCTCGCGGCCCGGCGCACCCATCAGGCGGCCCGGCTGCGGGCCGAGTCGGAGATCCTGTCCTACCTGGCCGGGAACGTGCTCAGGGGCGAGACCGGCCTGGAGGAACTGCTGGAACGCGTCCGCGAGACCTTCGGGATGGACTCCGCCGCCCTCCTGGAACGCGACAGCGACGTCGATCCCTGGAGCTGCGCGGGCCGGGTGGGCGCGGGACAGCCGCTGGAGCGGCCGGAGGACGCCGACGTCGACGTCCCGGTCGGCGACCACATGGCGCTGGCGCTCACCGGACGGGTGCTGCGCGCCGAGGACCGGCGCGTACTGGCCGCCTTCGCCGCGCAGGCCGCCGTGATGCTGGACAGGCAGCGGCTGCAGCGGGCGGCGGACCAGGCCAAGGAGCTGGCCGAGGGCAACCGCATCCGCACGGCCCTGCTGGCCGCGGTCAGCCATGACCTGCGCACCCCCCTCGCGGGCATCAAGGCCGCCGTCACCTCGCTGCGCTCCGACGACGTGGCCTGGTCGCAGGAGGACGAGGCGGAGCTGCTGGAGGGCATCGAGGAGGGCGCCGACCGGCTGGACCACCTGGTCGGGAACCTCCTCGACATGTCCCGCCTCCAGACCGGCACGGTCACCCCGCTCATCCGGGAGATCGACCTCGACGAAGTGGTCCCGATGGCCCTCGGCGGCGTCCCGGAGGGCAGCGTCGACCTGGACGTTCCCGAGAGCCTGCCCATGGTCGCCGTGGACCCCGGGCTGCTGGAGCGGTCCGTGGCCAACCTGGTCGAGAACGCCGTCAAGTACAGCCCGGGAACCACCCGCGTCCTGGTGGCCGCGAGCGCGATCGCGCAGCGGGTCGAGGTCCGGGTGGTCGACCGGGGTCCGGGCGTCCCCGACGCGGCCAAGGAACGCATCTTCGAGCCCTTCCAGCGCTACGGGGACGCCCCGCGCGGCGCGGGCGTGGGACTCGGCCTGGCCGTCGCGCGGGGCTTCGCCGAGGCGATGGGCGGCACGCTCGGCGCCGAGGACACCCCCGGCGGCGGGCTCACCATGGTGCTGACCCTGCGGGCGGCGGCGCCGGACACCGGCCCGCCGCCCGGCGAACCGGGACCGGACCCCCGCTCCCGCCCGGCCGACCAGCCCGTTCCCCCCGTACGACCCGAGAGGCAGACCACATGACCCGGGTGCTCGTGATCGACGACGAGCCGCAGATCGTGCGCGCCCTCGTGATCAACCTCAAGGCCCGCAAGTACGACGTCGACGCGGCCCACGACGGGGCCACCGCCCTCGAACTCGCCGCCGCCCGCCACCCCGACGTGATCGTCCTCGACCTCGGCCTGCCGGACATGGACGGCGTCGAGGTGATCCGGGGGCTGCGCGGCTGGACCCGGGTGCCGATCCTCGTACTGTCCGCCCGGCACTCCTCCGACGAGAAGGTCGAGGCGCTGGACGCGGGCGCCGACGACTACGTCACCAAGCCCTTCGGCATGGACGAGCTGCTCGCCCGGCTGCGCGCCGCCGTGCGCCGCGCCGAGCCCACCGGCGGCGGCGAGGACGACGTCGTCGTGGAGACCGAGGGGTTCACCGTCGACCTCGCCGCGAAGAAGGTCAACCGCGGCGGGCGGGACGTACGGCTCACCCCCACGGAGTGGCACCTGCTGGAGGTGCTGGTGCGCAACACGGGCCGCCTGGTGAGCCAGCGGCAGCTCCTCCAGGAGGTGTGGGGGCCGTCGTACGGGACGGAGACCAACTACCTGCGCGTGTACATGGCCCAGCTGCGCAGGAAGCTGGAGGCCGACCCCTCGCACCCCAAGCACTTCGTCACCGAGCCCGGCATGGGGTACCGGTTCGAGAAATGAGCAGGTCCGCGCCGGTCGGTTCGCGCACGTCCCCCGGGGGTACGAAGGTGTCGGCGGACCCCGGTACGCTTCAAGGCATGAGTGCTGTTCCTCGTTCGGAAAAGTCGGTGGGCCGGTTCCGGCGCATGCTCGACCGGCTCTCCTCGTCGCAGGAGGACCTGGACTCCGAGGAGCTGCGTGAGGACGCGGAGACGGTGGGCTGCACCAGGATCGGCGACTGCCGGGACCGGCAGATCGTGACGGTTACTGGTACCTTGCGCACGGTCACCCTGAGGCCGCGTGCGGGGGTTCCCGCCCTGGAGGCCGAGCTGTTCGACGGCACGGCCGCCCTGGACGTGGTCTGGCTCGGCAGACGCTCCATCGTGGGCATAGAGCCCGGACGCCGGCTGATCGCGTCGGGCCGCATCTCCATGAGCCGCGGCCGCCGGGTGCTGTTCAACCCGAAATACGAACTGAGACCCCTCGGACGGGAGTAGCCGGTGACGTCGCTCGACAAGCCGACCGAAGACACCACCGCAGAGACCGAGCCCGATGCGCGGGCGGTGACCGAGGCCGCGCTGTTCGAGGCGTTCGGCGGCCTGCGCGGCATGATCGAGACGGTGCTGCCCGGACTGCTCTTCGTCACCATCTACACGATCAACAAGAACCTCCACATGTCGGCGATCGCCGCGCTCGCGGTCTCGCTGGTCCTGGTGGTGGTGCGCCTGGCGATGCGGGACACCGTCAAGCACGCCTTCAGCGGTGTCTTCGGCGTCGCCTTCGGTGTCGTGTTCGCGATGATGACCGGCAACGCCAAGGACTTCTACCTGCCCGGCATGCTCTACACGCTGGGACTCGGGCTCGCGTACATCATCACGACGCTGTTCGGGGTGCCGCTGATCGGGCTGGTCCTCGGCCCGGTCTTCAAGGAGAACCTCTCCTGGCGCACCCGCAACCCCGGACGCAAGAAGGCGTACGCCAGGGCCAGTTACGCCTGGGGCGCCATCCTGCTCGCCAAGTGCGCGATCCTCTTCCCGCTGTACTGGTGGGCCGACACCACACAGCTCGGCTGGGTGCTCATCGCCCTGAAGATCCCGCCCTTCCTGCTCGCCGTCTGGCTGACGTGGGTCTTCCTCGCGAAGGCGCCCGCCCCGATCGACGTGTTCGCGGAGATGGAGGCGGCGGAGAAGGCGGAGCAGGAGCGCAAGGCCGCGGCGTCGCCGGCCGAGTAGCGAAGCGGCGGTGACGGCGCGGCGTCAGTCCTTCGACGGCCCGCGGCGCACCGACAGCAGGTCCTCCAACTGCTCCTCCCGCGCCTGCGCGGCCACGAAGAGCAGTTCGTCACCCGCCTCCAGGGAGTCCTCGACGGACGGGGTGAGGACGCGCGTACCGCGGATGATCGTCACGAGTGACGTGTCCTGCGGCCACTCCACGTCGCCGACCTGGGTGCCGGCCAGGGCCGACTCCTCCGGAAGCGTCAGCTCCACGAGGTTGGCGTCGCCGTGGCTGAAGCGCAGCAGACGCACCAGATCGCCGACCGAGACGGCCTCCTCCACGAGGGCCGACATCAGGCGCGGGGTGGAGACGGCGACGTCCACGCCCCAGGACTCGTTGAACAGCCACTCGTTCTTGGGGTTGTTCACCCGCGCGACGACGCGCGGCACGCCGTACTCCGTCTTCGCCAGCAGGGAGACGACCAGGTTGACCTTGTCGTCGCCCGTCGCGGCGATCACCACGTTGCAGCGCTGGAGCGCCGCCTCGTCCAGCGACGTGATCTCGCAGGCGTCGGCCAGCAGCCACTCCGCCTGGGGGACCCGCTCGACCGAGATCGCGGTCGGCGCCTTGTCGATGAGCAGGATCTCGTGGCCGTTCTCCAGCAGTTCGCCCGCGATCGAGCGGCCCACCGCGCCGGCACCGGCAATGGCGACCCTCATCAGTGACCGCCCTCCTCTTCAGGACCCTTGGCGAACGCCGCCTCGACCTTGTCGACCTCGTCGGCACGCATCATCACGTGCACCAGGTCGCCTTCCTGCAGCACCGTCTGCGAGCTGGGCAGGACCGCCTCACCGAGCCGGGTGAGGAACGCCACCCGCACGCCCGTCTCCTCCTGGAGCCTGCTGATCTTGTGGCCCACCCAGTCGGTCGAGGTGTGCACCTCGGCGAGCTGCACGCCCCCGGTGGGGTCCCGCCACAGCGGCTCCGCGCCCGAGGGCAGCAGGCGGCGCAGCATCTGGTCCGCCGTCCAGCGGACCGTGGCGACGGTGGGGATGCCGAGCCGCTGGTAGACCTCGGCGCGACGGGGGTCGTAGATCCGGGCCGCGACGTTCTCCACGCCGAACATCTCGCGGGCCACCCGCGCCGAGATGATGTTGGAGTTGTCACCGCTGGAGACCGCGGCGAAGGCGCCGGCCTCCTCGATGCCCGCCTCGCGCAGGGTGTCCTGGTCGAAGCCGACCCCGGTGACCCGCCGGCCCCCGAACCCCGGGCCCAGCCGGCGGAACGCGGTGGGGTCCCGGTCGATCACGGCCACCGTGTGCCCTTGCTGCTCCAGGGTCTGGGCCAGAGCGGAGCCCACTCGTCCGCAACCCATGATGACGATGTGCACGGTCTTACCCCGCACTCCTCTTGAGCCGTCCGACTTGCGTCAACGTGGTGCTCATATCTCTTCTCTCGGTTCGCCGGGCAACGGGCGCGGGCCGATGGCGGACCGCGGGGCAACATCATGCCGGGCAATCGTCGCGTTGATCCCCCGCGGTGCGGATCACGGGCCCGCGGGTGCCCGGGTCAACGGTAACGTCCGCGCCCGG
>NZ_AGBF01000243.1 GCF_000225525.1 Streptomyces zinciresistens K42
GCTGGCGGGCCTGGACGTGGGGCGCTGGCGGGGCGCACGGCTCGACGAGGTCGGCGCGCGGGAGCCGGAGGCGCTGGCGCGGTGGCTGGCGGACCCGGACGCCGCGCCGCACGGCGGGGAGTCGGTGGGCGCCCTGTGCGAGCGGACGGCGCGGTGGCTGGAACAGGCCGCGCGGCACGACGGCAGAACGGTCGTCGTGGTCGAGCCCGAACTCGCGCGAGCCGCGGTGGTCGTCTGCCTCGGCGCGCCCGCGTCGGCGTTCTGGCGGACCGACGTGCCACCGCTGACGGCCGTGGAGCTCAGCGGCCGGGCGGGGCGCTGGAACGTGCGGGTGGGCCGCGAACTCGGCGCCGGAACGGCCGACTCGGAACCCGGCCGGGCCGGCTGAGGCTGGAGCCCTGCCGGGCCTGCTGAGGCGGGAGCCCGGCTGGGCTGGCTGAGGCCGGGGCCCTGCCGGGCAGGGCTGAGGCCCGCGCCCGGCCGTGAACACGCCGCCGGGGAGGCCGACCTGAAGTCCGGCCCGACCGACCGAAGCCCCCCTCGGCGTGAACTCGCCTCACAGCGAATCGACTTGCTTCCGTCGAACGACCCTCAGTCGAGTACCGCCATGAACGCGGAGCAGGCGCGGGCGCAGTCGTGGCAGGCCCTCGCGGTCTCCTCGGCGCCGGGGTGGCGCTCGACGACGCGGGCGCTCTCCAGGCAGACCGTGCGGGTCCACTCCGGTCGGAGGCGCGGGGCTGCCTCGCCGGTCCGCCCCTGTTCGGACAGCATCCGGCAGGTCGCGTCGCACACCTCGGCGCAGAGGATGCCCCTGCGCCGCGGCGGCGCCTGCTCCCCGGTGCCGTCCGGGTCCACCGGGCCCGCCCGCACGGCACAGGCGCGCGCACCCGGTGCAGGCCGGCGCGCAGGTGAAGCGGTCCTCAAGGAACCGGACGGGTTCTCGCTGCGAAGTCGTCGACGTCACGCGTGTCGGGTGGCGTGCCCCGCCCGCGCCGAACCCGGGCGCGTCCGGCGTCGCGCCTGGTGGGGCCGGCGGGTTCGGGTGGGGCGGCGGGGGTACTCGCGGGCCCATGGACATCGCATCGACGGACATCGCCGCCAAGGGCGCGCTGGGGATCGGACTGGGCGTGGCCGGTCTGGTCGTCGTGGCGCTCCTCATCGGCGCCTTCGCGCTGGGCTCCCGTGCCCGGCGCCGGCAGCCGGCACCGCCGCGCCCCGAGGAACAGCCCCGTCTGCCGCCCGGGGGACCCGTCGGTGAGGTCCGGGAGAACCGGGAGCCCGACGAGGTGCCCCGCGGCGACCACCGGATCACCCCGCACGAGATGCCCGGCCACGGCAACTCGCCCTCGCGTCCCGGCACGGCGACGGGCAGGCGGCGCTGGGACGACGGCGGGAGCGGGTCGTTCGGCGGCGGAGGGCAGGGCTGAGCCCGCCCGATCCCCCGTGCGGCCCGCGGCGGCGGGCCGTGCGACCGGCCGGGACCGTCGCGGTCCCGGCCCCGCCGTGCGGTCCGGGGTGCGCGGGGCGGCCCCGGTCAGTACGGTGGCGGTGCGGTTCAGGCGTTCGAGCGCGAGTACGGGAGGCGGCATGTCCGGCGAGAAGGCGGAGAGGCTGCCGCGCAAGGCGTACGAGAAGGAACTGCTGCGCCTGCAGACGGAGTTGGCCAAGCTCCAGGAGTGGGTGCGGGCCGAGGGCGCCCGGCTGGTCGTGGTCTTCGAGGGGCGGGACGCGGCGGGCAAGGGCGGCACGATCAAGCGGGTCGCCGAGCACCTCAACCCCCGGGTGGCGCGGATCGCGGCCCTTCCCAGGCCGACCGAGCGCGAGCGCGGCCAGTGGTACTTCCAGCGCTACATCGCGCATCTGCCGGCGGCCGGAGAGATCGTCCTGTTCGACCGCAGCTGGTACAACCGGGCCGGTGTCGAGCACGTCATGGGCTTCTGCTCCAAGGAGGAGTACCAGCTCTTCCTGCGCCAGTGCCCCCTCTTCGAGCGGATGCTCGTCGAGGACGGCATCCTGCTGCGCAAGTACTGGTTCTCGGTGAGCGACGAGGAGCAGCAGGAGCGTTTCCGGCGGCGCCTGGAGGACCCGCTGCGGCGCTGGAAGCTGTCGCCGATGGACCTGGAGTCCGTCAGCCGCTGGGAGGACTACTCGCGGGCCAAGGACGAGATGATGGTGCACACCGACGTCACCGGGGCGCCCTGGTACGTGGTGGAGAGCGACGACAAGCGCCGGGCCCGGCTGAACATGATCGCGCACCTGCTGGGCTCCCTGCCGTACCAGGACGTGCTGCCGCCGGTGCTGGAGCTGCCGGAGCGGCCCGCCTCGTCCGGCTACCGGCGTCCCCCGCGCGAGTTGCAGAACCACGTCCCGGACCACGCCGCCCGGCTGTGAGGCTCATCCGGGCCCGGAGCGCACCACGGCGACCGGGCAGTGCGCGTGGTGCAGCACCGCCTGGCTGACCGAGCCGAGGAGCAGCCCGCTGAACCCGCCGTGCCCGCGGGCCCCGACGACCACGAGCGCGGCCCCGGCGCTGGCCTCGATGAGGGTGTGCCGGACCCGGCCGCGCACCAGCCTGCGGTCCACGGCGACGTCGGGGTAGCGCTCGCCCAGTCCGCCGAGGGCCTCGGCGAGCACGCGTTCCTCCTCGTCGCGCAGCCGGTCCTCGTCGTAGGTGACGAAGGGCGGGTCGGCGGGCGACTCGTAGGCGCGCTCGGTGCGGTTGCTCCAGGCGTGCAGCGCCAGCAGTCCGGTGCCGTGCCGGGACGCCTGGGAGAAGGCGAACTCGACGGCTCCGCGGGCGGCGGGCGAGCCGTCGACGGCCAGCAGGACCGGCCCCGTGGCGTCCGGCCTGCCGCGCACGACCAGCACCGGGCAGGCGGCGTGGGCGGCCAGGTGCCCGGCGGTGGAGCCGAGCAGCAGGGCGCCGAACCTGCTCAGGCCGCGGCTGCCGACCACGGCGAGGGACGCGGTGCGCGACTCGATCTCCAGGACCGTCACCGGTTCGCCGACCACGGCGTCCCGTGTCACGGCGATGTCCGGGGCCCTCTCCCGGGCGCGGGCCTCGGCACGGGTGAGGGTGCCGTCGATCAGTTCGCGCATCCCGGCGTGGCCGGACTCCCAGGGGCGCCCGCCGGGCGGGATGTGCGCGGTGGGCCAGCCGAAGGCGTGCACCAGGCGCAGCCCCGTGCCGTGCGCCTCGGCCTCGCGCGCGCCGATCTCCACGGCCGCGCGTCCCGACGGCGATCCGTCCACCCCGACGACTACCGGGCCGTTCATCGTGTTCCCCTTTCCGGCGGGGTCCGCGGCGGCGCGCTCCGCCGCGCGGGCGCCGTCCGCCGGGCCGTGCCCTGCCTCCAGCGTCCCCCGGCGGGCCGCATCCCGCACCGGGCGGGCCGTGGGCGGTGTCAGTCGGGCAGGACCAGCCGCGCCGACTCCCCCGGCCGGAGGCAGACCTCGCGGTCCGGCAGCCGTACGTCGATGGGCGCGGCGCCGGAGGCCGGGACCGTGATCTCCAGCAGGCCGCGCTCCAGGCGCAGCCGCACGCCCCAGTTGCCGTGGTAGCGCAGGGAGAACCCGTAGGAGGACAGCTCGGGCATCGGGACGGGGTCCAGCCGCAGCGCGCCGCCGCGGGTCTCCAGGCCGGGCAGTCCGCGCTGGACGAGGTCGAGGGTGCCGGCCATGGCGCCCAGGTGGATGCCCTCGCCGGTGGTGCCGCCCTGGAGGTCGGCGATGTCGCCCTGGAGGGCCTCCTGGCAGAACGTCCACGCCTCGCTGCGCCGGCAGCGGGCCAGCACCCAGCCGTGGACGAGTCCGCTGAGCGTGGAGCCGTGGCTGGTGCGGCGCAGGTAGTACTCGACGGTGCGCCGCCACACGTCCTCGTCCAGGCGGTGGCCCAACCGCCGGAAGAGGCCGCCGAGTTCGGCGGGTGCGAAGAGGTAGCCGAGCATCAGCACGTCGGCCTGCTTGGACGCCTTGTAGCGGTTGACGGTGTCGTCCTCGGCCTCCAGGATCCGGTCGAGCCGGCGGATGTCGCCGTAGCGGGAGCGGTAGCCGTGCCAGTCGAGTTCGGCGAGGTCGCCGTAGCCCTCGAACTGGCTGATGACGTCGTCGTGGAAGGGGACGTGCAGGGTGCGGGAGACCTCGTCCCAGCGGTCGGGTTCGGTGTCGTCGAGGGCGGTGCGCTCGGCGAGTTCGCGGCGGCGGGGTGCGGGGAGGGCGGCCAGCACGTCCAGGGCGCGCGCCAGCACCCAGGCGGCGGTGACGTTGGTGTAGGCGTTGTCGTCCAGGCCGGGCGGGCCGGCGCCGGGATACGCCTCGTGGTACTCGTCGGGTCCGACCACGCCCTTGATGCGGTGGCGGCGCAGCCGGTCGTCGTAGACCGCCTTGTCCGCCCAGAAGCGGGCGATCTGGAGCATCATCTCGGCGCCCTTGGTGTGCAGGAACTCCGTGTCCCCGCTCGCCTCGCAGTACTGCCACACGTTGTAGGCGATCGCGGAGCCGACGTGGTGCTGGAGCCGGGAGTGGTCGGGCAGCCAGCGGCCCGAGCGCGGGTTGAGGTGGAGCCGCTGGGTCTCCTCGCGTCCGTCGCTGCCGCTCTGCCACGGGTACATGGCGCCGCGCAGGCCCGCTCGGGCCGCGGCCGTGCGCGCCTGCTCCAGGCGCCGGTGGCGGTGGTGCAGCAGCGCCCGGGAGACCTCGGGGAAGTGCAGGTTGAGGTAGGGCAGGACGAACAGTTCGTCCCAGAAGACATGGCCGCGGTACGCCTCGCCGTGCAGTCCGCGCGCGGGCACGCCGACGTCGAGGTCGGCGGTGTGCGGGGAGAGGGTCTGCAGCACGTGGAAGAGGTGCAGGCGCAGGATGAGCCCGGACTCGCCGGGGACGTCGAGGGCGGCGCGGCGCCACAGCTGGTTCCAGGCGACGGCGTGGGAGGCGGCGAGCGCCTCGAAGCCGGGGGCGCGCCCGACGCGGTCGATCGCGGCGTGCAGGGGGTCGCTGATGGCGGGGTCGCGGGAGGTGTGCAGGGCCGCGGTCTTGTCGACCGTGGCGGTGCGGCCGGGCTCCAGGTCGAGGGTCAGGCGCTGGACGGCGCGCGGGAGTTCGCGGTGGCCGGTGACGGGCGCGTCGGCGGTGAGGCGGGCCGCGAGGCCGACGCGCACGTCGGAGGCGCGGGTGCGGCAGCGCAGCCAGACCGTGTCCGGGGCCCCGGTGCCGGTGTGCACACGGGTCAGATGACGGCCGTCGAGGTCCTGGTAGCGGGGCACCCCGGCGTTGGTGACGCCGCCGTCCAGGGCCGCCTCCACCTCCAGGGGGCCGGCGAAGCCCTCGGCCGTGAACTCGGAGCGCAGCGCCGCCAGATGCGGGTCGCCCATGTGCACCAACCGCAGCTGACGCACCGTCAACGTCTTTTTGCCACCCAGGCCGTAGCGGGTGGTGCGCTCCAACAGGCCGCTTTCCAGGCGCAGTACCAGCCGGTGCGCGAGGACGTCGGCGGTGTCGGGGACGAGCCAGTCGCCGCCGGGCAGCCGGAAGCGCAGGGGCAGCCAGTTCGGGACGTTCACCATGTCCTCGTTCTCGACCCGGCGTCCGGCGACCTCGGAGGTGAGCCGGTTGTAGACGCCCGCGACGTACGTCCCGGGGTAGTGGACGTCGTCGGCGGCGCACTCGGGCAGGGCGCCGCGGGTGGCGAAGTAGCCGTTGCCCAGCGTGCACAGCGACTCCCGCAGGCGTTCGTCGGCTGCCCGGTAGCCCTCGTACTCCCAGCTCGGGCCCGGTTCCCCGGTGGCACCGCCCAGGTCCGTCACGTCGGTCCTCCTCGCGCGCACAGTTCTGCGAGATCGCGTACGACCATGTCCGCGCCGTGCCGCAGCAGGCGCTCCCCCGTGTCCGCGCCGCCGGTCCGGTCGACGCCGACCACGAGGGCGAAGCCGCCGGCGCGTCCGGCCTCCACGCCCGCCAGCGCGTCCTCCATGACGGCCGCCTGCCCGGCGGGGGCGCCGAGCCGGCGGACCGCCTCCAGGAACAGGTCGGGCCGCGGTTTGCCGGCCAGGCCGAGCCGAGCCGCCTCGCCGCCGTCCACGAGGACGTCGAAGAGGTCGAGCACCCCGGCCCGCGCCAGCAGTTCCCCGGCGTGCCGGGAGGCGGAGGCGGCGGCACGGGGTACTCCGGCGGCGCGCAGCGCCCTCACCAGGCGCACCGTCCCCGGGTAGGCGTCGACGCCTCCCTCGGCGAGCCGGCGGGTGAACAGGCGCTCCTTGTCGGCCGCGACCTGCCGTACCGCGGCGTCGGAGGCGTCGGCGCCGCGCGCGGCGAGGAAGGCGGCGGCACCGTCCAGGCGGGACCTGCCGTCCACGTGGCGAAGGTAGTCGTCCCGCTCGTCGAAGGGGCGGCGCTGGGCCGGGTCCGCGGGCGGATCGGCGCGCAGGCGGGCGTCGAAGGCCCGCTTCCAGGCGGCGGCGTGCACGCTGGCCGAGTCGGTGATCACGCCGTCGGTGTCGAAGACGACGGCGCGGACGTCGCGCAGGGCGGGAGCGAGGGCGTCCCGCGGCCCGCCACGGGCGTGCGGCCCGCTCACGGCCGCGCCGCTCTCGCCGCCGGGGCCGGGACGCGGCGTGCGGCCACGGCGTCCGGGCGGGGCCCGTCCGTCCCGGCACCAGGGGTCGTCAGGCGCACGGTCCGCTCACCTCCGCTCCCCCGCCGGCCCGCGCCCGGCGGGATCGGCTCACGAGTACCCGTTCGGCCCGTTCTGTCACCAGGGCCGCCGGAGTGCGGAGCCGCTCCGGCGCACCGGGCGTGCCCTCCGCCCCCTCCGGGGCGGCCCGCGCCCTCAGTCGCCGCGGTAGAGGGCCGTCAGCAGCTCGATGACGGCCTGCGCGGCGGGCGGCGGGTCCTCGCGCCACCAGGTCAGCCGTACGGCGATGGGCTCGGCGTCGCGCAGCGGCCGGTAGACCACGCCGGGGCGCGGGTACTGGTGGGCGGTGGCCTCGGCGGTCACTCCCACGCAGCGGCCGGTGGCGATCACCGTGAGCCAGTCGTCGACGTCGCGGGTGTCCTCGGTCGCGGGCCGGGAGTGCGGCGGCCACAGGTCCGTGGTCGTGGTGCCGGTGCGGCGGTCGACCAGGAGGGTGCGGCCGCTGAGGTCGGCGAGGCGTACCGAGCGTCGCCGGGCCAGGGCGTCGTCGGCGGCGAGCGCGCACAGCCGCCGCTCCAGTCCGACGATGGCGCTGTCGAAGCGCCGGTCGTCCAGGGGCCGCCGTGTCACGGCGAGGTCGCAGGCGCCCTCGGCGAGCCCGGACGTGGACGAGTTGGCGCGGACGAGCTGGAGGTCGGTGCCGGGGTGGGCGCCCGCCCAGCGGCGCTGGAAGTCCGCGGTGTGCCGGCCGAGGGCGGCCCAGGCGTAGCCCATCCGCAGCCGCTCGTGTCCGCAGGCCGCCTCGCGGACCAGTTCGTCGACCTCCGCGAGCACCCGGCGGGCGTGGGCGAGGACGCGCAGTCCGGTTCCGGTCGGACTGACGGCGCGCGACGTGCGCCGCAGCAGCCGTGCGCCGAGCGCGCGCTCCAGGGCGGCCAGGGAGCGGGATACGGCGGCCTGGGAGACGCCGAGGGCCAGGGCGGCGTCGGTGAAGGTGCCCTCGTCGGCGATGGCCACGAGGACGCGCAGCTGGCGTAGCTCCGGGTGCATGACCCAAGCGTATAGATGTGGCGGCGTACGCATTTTGCGTATGGGTGGGGCCGTCCCACGATCGGCGTATGCGTACCCGTCCCGCGCCCGTGCCCGCACCCATATCCGTGTCCGCCGCCGCGCCGGCCGCCGTGTCCCGGGGGCGGCGCGGCCGTCTCGCCGGGGTGGCCACCATGGCGGGGAGCGGTCTGTCCAACCAGACGGGTGCCGCGGTCGGCTCCCTCGCCTTCCCCGTCCTCGGCCCTGTGGGTGTGGTCGCGGTGCGGCAGTACGTCGCCGCGCTCGTCCTGCTGGCCGTGGGCAGGCCCGCGCTGCGCTCGTTCACCTGGCGCCAGTGGTGGCCGGTGCTGCTGCTGGCCCTGGTGTTCGGCACGATGAACCTCGCGCTGTACTCCTCGATCGAGCGGGTGGGCCTCGGCCTCGCGGTCACGCTGGAGTTCCTGGGGCCGCTGGCCCTCGCGCTGGCCGCCTCGCGCCGCCGGGCGGACGTCGCCTGCGCGGTGGTCGCCGCGGCCGGTGTGGTCACCCTGCTGCGGCCCCGGCCCTCGGCCGACTACCTGGGGATGGGGCTCGGCCTGCTGGCCGCCGTGTGCTGGGCGTCGTACATCCTGCTCAACCGCACGGTCGGCGAACGGGTCCCTGGAGCCCAGGGCCCCGCCGCGGCGGCCGCGGTCTCGGCCGTGCTGTTCCTGCCGGCCGGAGTCGTGCTCGCGGTGCGGCAGCCGCTCACGGCCGCCGCCGTCGCCTGCGCGGTCGTGGCCGGGGTGCTGTCCTCCGCGGTGCCCTGTCTGGCGGACCTGTGCACGCTGCGGCGGGTCCC